>NZ_JBFRNX010000008.1:0-198735 GCF_041471165.1 Shewanella sp. 10N.261.52.F9 | reverse complement strand
GCAGAGCAAGCTGCTGAAGCTGCTCGAATCGAGGCTGCTCGCCTTGAAGTTGAGCGTCTTGAATCAGAAAGAGTCGCTGCTGAACAGGTTGAAGCGCAAAGAGTTGCTGCAGAACAAGCAGCTGAAGCAGCTCGAATCGAGGCTGCTCGCCTTGAAGTTGAGCGTCTTGAATCAGAAAAAGTTGCCGCCGAACAAGTTGAGGCGCAAAGAGTTGCTGCAGAGCAAGCGGCTGAAGCTGAGCGTATCGAGACTGCTCGTGTTGAAGCTGTGCAAGCTCAAGTTCAAAGAGCTGCCGCTGAGCAAGCTGAAGCGCAAAGAGTTGCAGCAGAACAAGCAGCTGAAACTGAAGCCCGAATTTTAGCAGAGCAAGCTGAGAGTATCAGAGTTGCTGCTGAGCAGGCTGAAGCGCAAAGAATCGCAGCAGAGCAAGCGGCTGAAGCTGAGCGTATCGAGGCCGCTCGTATTGAAGCTGAGCGCCTTGAGTCTGAAAGAGTTGCCGCTGAGCAAGCTGAAGCGCAAAGAATCGCAGCAGAGCAAGCGGCGGAAGCTGCTCGCATCGAGGCTGCTCGTCTTGAAGCTGAGCGTGTTGAATTAGAAAGAGTTGCCGCTGAACAAGCCGAAGCCCAAAGAATTGAAGCTGAACGCCTTGAGTCAGAAAGAGTGGCTGCTGAAGAGTTAGCTGCGCAGCAACTGGCAGAGCAACAAGTAGCCGAGGAGCAGCCTGAGCCACAAGCAAAACCTGTTAAAGAAGGTTTATTTGCCCGTCTAAAGCGCGGCTTAAAACGTACCAGTGAAAGTATTGGTAGCGGTTTTATTGGCTTATTTAGCGGCAAAAAGATCGATGACGATCTTTTTGAAGAGCTTGAAGAGCAGCTATTAATTGCCGATGTGGGTGTTGAAACAACCACACGCTTAATTAAAAACTTAACTGAGCAAGCAAGTCGTAAGCAGCTTAAAGACGGCGAAGCCCTGTACGAGCTATTACGTGAAGAGATGCAAAAGACACTCGATCCTGTATCTGTACCTCTTATTCCTGAAAACGCTGATGGTCCATTCGTGATCCTAATGGTTGGTGTTAACGGGGTGGGTAAAACTACCACGATTGGTAAACTTGCTAAGCAATATCAAGCAGAAGGTAAGTCTGTGATGCTGGCTGCAGGTGATACGTTCCGTGCTGCAGCGGTTGAGCAGTTACAAGTTTGGGGTCAACGTAACGACATCCCCGTTATTGCCCAGCATACAGGAGCCGATAGTGCGTCTGTTTTGTTTGATGCATTGCAAGCGGCACGTGCGCGTAATGTTGATGTATTGATTGCCGATACCGCAGGTCGTTTACAGAACAAAGCTCACCTAATGGACGAGCTTAAGAAAGTGGTTCGCGTAATGAAAAAGCAAGATGAGTCAGCGCCGCATGAGGTGATGCTAACCCTTGACGCAAGTACTGGGCAGAATGCCATTAGCCAAGCGCAGCTTTTTCAAGAGGCTGTTGGTGTTACCGGTATTACTATCAGTAAGCTTGATGGTACGGCTAAAGGTGGCGTGATCTTCGCGATTGCTGATAAGTTTGGTATTCCAATTCGTCATATTGGTGTGGGTGAGCAGATTGATGACCTACGAACCTTTAATGCGAAAGACTTTATCGAAGCTCTTTTTAGCCAAACAAAAGACGACAAAGACGCGAAATAACGTTAGCTTATAGATTAAGCGTTAACTTAAGATAGCTAAAAATAAGCACCCTGCGGGGTGCTTTTATTAATACTAACTAACAAGAAATCTTATTAATGATTCGATTTGAGCAGGTAAGTAAAGTCTATCCCGGCGGGCAAAAAGCCTTATCGGATGTGAGTTTTCATATAAAGCGCGGGGAAATGGCCTTTTTAACCGGTCATTCTGGTGCGGGTAAAAGTACACTGCTCAAGTTGATCACCGTGATTGAACGTGCCAACGGTGGTCGTGTATCTATTAATGGCCATGATATCGCTAAGGTGAGTCGCTCGCAGGTGCCCTACTTGCGTCGTGATATTGGTATGATTTTTCAAAACCATCACCTGTTAATGAATAAGAGCGTATTCGATAATGTCGCTTTACCGTTAATGATTGAAGGTTTCTCTATTGGTGAGATCCGTAAACGAGTCGCGGGTGCATTAGACATGGTTGGTTTGTATGGTAAAGAGCGCCATAACCCTATTATGTTATCCGGCGGTGAGCAGCAACGTGTAGGCATTGCTCGCGCAATTGTTAATAAGCCTCCTTTACTGCTAGCTGATGAGCCAACAGGTAATTTAGATCCAAAGTTATCGATGGATATCTTACGCTTGTTTGAAACCTTTAACGATGCGGGTACTACAGTGCTTATTGCCACCCACGACTTAGGCTTGATAGCGCGTATGAAATACCGCACCTTAACTCTTAAACAAGGTCGTGTATTGGGTGCCGAAGAGCTTAATGACCTAAATCACTTTGGCAGTAACTGAGAATAGTCATGAGTAAAAAACCTCAGATAAACCGTAGCAAGTTACCGTTGTCAGGCCGTATTGTGATGTTCTTTATTCGTCACGTACAGCATGCCATGGCAAGTATGGGTGAGCTATGGCGCAACCCTGTGTCATCAATTATGACTATGGCTGTATTGGGCGTTAGCTTAAGTTTACCAGCTGCGCTACAGGTATTGGTTAAAAATGCTGAAACCATTACAGAGTCTTGGAATAGCGCGGCAGAGATTTCGCTATTTATTGACGAAGGGCGCAGTGAAACCGTCATTCAAAGCTTAATCACTCGGTTAAAGGTTTATCCAGAAATTAGCGATGTAACTTATATTAATCGCGATCAAGCTTTAGAAGAGTTCCAAAGCTTATCTGGCTTTGGTGAAGCATTATCTTATTTGGATTCCAATCCGTTGCCTGCTGTAGTGATGGTGACTCCAAGTGTTAAATACTCAAGCCCGACCGGTGCACGTGAATTATTACGTAAGCTTGAGCAAGAACCCGAAGTCAGCTTTGGCCGTTTAGATATTGAATGGTTAGAGCGATTGCAAGCTGTGGTTAAGCTGCTGGAACGCACTGTAATGGCTATCGCGGCCTTACTGGTATTAGCGGTAGTGCTGGTCATAGGTAATACGATTCGTTTAGCAATTATGAATCGTCGTACAGAAATTGAAGTCATGAAGTTAGTCGGGGCTACTGAAGCCTTTATTCAGCGCCCGTTTCTTTATACTGGGATCTGGTATGGCGTGATAGGTGGCTTCTTAGCTTGGGTGATTATTAACTTATTGGTTTGGTATTTAGATTCTGCTTTAGCTGAATTATTAGGCCTATACGGTAGCACTTTGCATATGGAATCGCTAAGTGTTGCTGAGTTAGGGCAGCTTGTATTGCTGGCATCTTTCTTAGGTTGGCTAGGCTCATACCTTTCAGTACGCCAGCACCTAAGGGCAATAGAACCGTCATAATAACAAGTTAAGCTTGCCAACCATTGATAGGTTAAAAGATGAACTTTGTTTCATTTGCGTTGCCTATCACTAGGTGTAATATTTTGTTGGCAGCAATATGCCGCTAGCTTTAGTTTGGCTTAGTGCGAATCGATACATATTAGATAACTACGATGGTTGACATATTTTGTCATTTAGTCGATAGTTCACTGTCCATTTCAGTAATGAATGGTCAGCAAGTAGATTTTAGCAAGACATTTGTAAGAAGTAGCAGGAGCGTAAATGACAGATCAAACGCAATCAATGGCACTAATGGTTCCCCAAAGTAGCGGCAGCCTCGAGTCTTATGTTCATTCAGCACACAACATCCCAATGTTGGAAGCTGATAAAGAATATGAGCTAGCGAAGCGTCTGCAAGAAACGGGTGATCTACAAGCTGCGAAGCAGTTGATTATGTCGCATCTACGTTTTGTGGTACATGTTGCAAAAGGTTACTCTGGCTACGGTCTACCGCAAGCAGACTTAATTCAAGAAGGTAATATCGGCCTGATGAAAGCGGTTAAGCGTTTCGACCCTGATGTGGGTGTTCGCTTGGTATCGTTTGCCGTACATTGGATTAAAGCAGAGATCCACGAGTATGTGCTTAAAAACTGGCGCATCGTAAAAGTGGCGACCACTAAAGCTCAGCGCAAACTGTTCTTTAATCTACGTAAAGCTAAAAAGCGCCTAGGTTGGTTTAGTGACAGCGAAGTAGGCATGGTGGCTGATAGTTTAGGTGTATCAAAAGCCGATGTCACCGAGATGGAATCACGTATGGCGGCGCAAGATCCTGCATTTGATCTGGCTAGTGATAACGATGATGAACACGATTATGCTCCTATGCATTATCTTGAGGATCACTCTTCAGATTTAGCGTCCCAAGTTGAAAATGACAACTGGGAACAGAATAACCAAGCGCGCCTGCTATCTGCTATCAAGACTCTTGATGAGCGTAGCCAGCATATTCTTAAAGCGCGTTGGTTAGATGAAGACAAAACAACATTGCAAGACCTAGCGGCGACTTACCAAGTGTCGGCTGAACGCATTAGGCAGCTGGAAAAGAATGCAATGAACAAGCTTAAGGGCTGTATGGAGGCTTAACTCCATTTTGCTTGATAATTAAAACCTGCTTATTTAGCAGGTTTTTTTATGTCTGGAAGATTTATGTCTCGAACAAATGCAAGATTCGTCATTTTAGGTTTATTGTCTTCGCTAGCAGCATGTAAATGAAAGCTTTACACCTTACGTACATCGTCAATTATTCATCCTCGTTTTCCCCTGAGTGATTTGCTAGAGTGCCTATTAACTGCGGAGCTAAACTTATCTGTTAGCACTAATAGATTTACTTTTGGCACATACGAGTAATATTAGGCATACGCACTTGCTTCGCATTCCAAGCTATGTGGTGGGAGAAATAGCTCTATATCATGAATAATCTATTTACTTATGTTTTAGCTGTAAAAGAGCATATTGTTGGCTTATCAGTGCTTGAAACAACACAGCATGGCAGCTGTATTGAAGATGATGACACTTTCATTGAAAGCCGTGAATTAGTTGTAAGATTTGAAAATGGTGTAACGTTAAGAAAGCAAACCGAAGTTGATCATACTGAACTGGTTAGCGATGCACTTTGCTCTGAATGCTGGATTAGTTATGAGATTATTGCTCAGCCAGATAGCTTGAGTATTACACCCAATCAGAAAAGTTTTACAAATCAGTGCCAAGAAGATTTTTGGCTGAAAATGAGTAAAGTGCAGGCCAGTATATAACCTATGGTTAGATGCACTGAACCAACCTTTTACGCGCTCCTTTACCGAGTGTTATGTACTATCATTTATTTTCTCAAATTGCAGAGTGTAATTATGCAACTTATCCCTTTGTTAAAGCAGCCTTGGGTTCGCTGACGAGCGTAATGTTATTTCAATATTTTTTATATTTAACATTAGCTTGAGGTCAAGTATGCAACAAAAACATTGGTCAAAATTTCAATTGTTACATGAAGTAGTAACAAACCCGAATATCTCAATTAAAGGTACGCATAGCTATTACAGTGATTGCTGGGATAACGGATTCGAAGAGTCGGTAGTCAGGTATTTACATGGTGATGAAGTCAGTCGTAACTGGCAACCAAGATGGGAAATCGACAAGCTACATATTGGTGATTATGTGTGTATCGGTGCCGAAGTCATCATCTTGATGGGGGGAAACCACACTCATCGAGCCGATTGGTTCTGCTTATATCCCTTTATGGACTACATTGATGAGGCCTATGTCGGTAAGGGGGATACTTATATTGGTGATGGCTCTTGGCTTGGAATGAGAGCGATGATAATGCCAGGTGTAACTATTGGAGAAGGGGCGATAGTCGCGGCCAATAGTGTTGTGACCAAAGATGTAGCTCCGTACAGCGTCGTCGGTGGTTCACCAGCCAAGTTTGTTAAGTATCGTTTTGAGCCCGTTATTATCGATGAACTATTACAGCTTAAAATTTATGATTGGCCGGTTGAAAAGTTTGAGGTGTTAAGAAGATATTTGTGCGCATCGGATATCCAACAGCTTAAAATTGCTGCTGCGGCCTACGATGCTAAAAAAGAGCATTGTATTTAAGCTTGTTCTCAACCCATAGTCTTTAGGTTCAAACATAGGGCTTATTTACGTTTAAATAGTTACAGAATTAGGCGTTAACTCTTAACCGCTTCAATGACCTGTTTTCGGATAACCTTAATCCCTGCACTGCTAACCTTGGGCCAAGGGTAATATTGCCTTGGCCTTTTAAAGCGGGCGATCTTATTGGCAAGAAATTCAGTTAACTCTGCTTCGTCAGGCATACGGCAACGAGAGTTATCAAGCTTACTCTCGTTAAGCTTCAGTATGGCTGCCGGTAAGTTGCCAAATTTTACATCTGCCACTGGAAAAACGATGGCATCACTAATCATAACGTGAAGCTTGAGTGCTGCTTCTATCTCTTCAGGTTGGATATTCTCCCCCCCGCTGATAAACATGTTGTCAGCTCTACCATCGATGCAGAGGTTGTCATTTGCGTCAAAGTGACCTAAATCTTTGGTGTAGAACCAGCCGTCGTTATCTAATGGTAGGTTAAAGCCTGCTTTGGTTAGATAGCCTAAAAACAGACTCTTACCTTTCACCCAGATCTCGCCATCAATAATCTTTAGCTCTCTATCTGATAACAACTTGCCGCTAGAACCGTCGGCAAGAGCAATACCTGTGGTGATCTGTGATGCCATTTCGGTCATGCCGTAGCTGGTATATGCGTTAATGTCGCGTTTAGCTAATTCAGCCAATAGATTGGCAGAAATAGCGCCGCCACCAAGTAGCATAGCCTTAACCTGTGCTAGGCAGTCGTTGTCAACGCCAGTTTCTATCTTACTTTCGTCATTGCTAGTTACGAGCAACAGTTGTAACTGGGCGCTGACTAAGGATAGGTGGCTGACCTCATCTCGAACAAGCTGCTTAGCTAGAGATAAATTTTTGTCTTCAAAGGCCACGCAGGCGCCAGCAAGTGCGCAGCGATTTAGTATTGCCAAACCACCTATATGAAACAGTGGCAATGACAATAACCAACTATCGCTTGCTGTAAGCTCTATTAATTCCTTTGAACCTGAAGCGCTCGCTATATGATTCGCTAGGCTATGGGCTGCAGCCTTTGGTGTGCCGCTGCTGCCAGAGGTGAGTATCGCATTCACCGCAATATTGGGATTAACTAAAGTGGCTTTTGAGTCACTAAGAGCATTAAAGTCAAAATTCACACGGGTGAATGATTGTTGATCCTTAAGGGCTAGATTAAGCTCTGATTGCTGCTGTGAGGTCATCCAACAGTATTGATACTGATGGGTCACAATAAGCTCAATGATTTGCTGCGGCGCAAAACGTGGTGAAATCGGACAAAATAACACCCCACTGTCAACACATGCCCAATAGAGTTGCAAAAGCTGCGGGTTGTTATGACTGATACACGCTAGACGATCGCCAGGTTTTAACCCGAGTTCGCTAAGTTGCTCTGCTAAGCCGATAACTTGCTGACTTAAAGTTCGGTAGCTGACTACCGCACCGGAAAAACGGTAGGCTGGTGCCTCACCTTGAGCTAATGCTTGTTGATGAAGCGGCGAGAGGATGTGTTTATTCGAGCGACTAAGCGTCATATCAATGTGCCGTTGACCTTTTAGGTTTGATCAATCAGTTATTATTTACTGGTTACAGTTTGTACTCGCTAACAAGGTTAAGTCATCAAGTTGCAAACATGTTGGCTTTGCAAAGCTTACGACTAAATCTTGACTGAATGCTGCGAGCGTATCAACTCCAGGGATTTCATCAGGGGTAATGATTGTTGCTAAGCGAGTTAATGCGTCAATTCCAAGGCTTGTTTCTAAGCTTGAACTCAAGATACAGCGCACGCCGTGCTCGGTGGCGGTATCGATTAATTGCTGCAGTTTCTCTATGCTGCCAAGCAACATAGGTTTGATGATTAGCGCGGTTAAGCCTGCTTGCATTGTAAATTGGTAGTCTGGGCTATTTAACGATTCATCTAGTGCCCATGGCATCTCTATCGCCTGATAAAAAGCCTGATTGTCGTCAGGGTTTTGGCAAGGCTCTTCAATATACTCAATACTCGCTAGCGGCAGGCAAGCGGCAAACTCAATTGCTTGCTCTAGGTTAAAGCCGCGATTGGCATCTAAGCGCAACTTTAGATTTGGGCGAATTGCTAAAATTTGATGAATAAGTTTAATTTCATCTTCAAGCGAGTCTTGGGCGACTTTTATTTTTACCGCATAAACGTGACTCGCTAGGCTAGCTACGCGCTCGCTTACTGCGCTTAGCGGCTCATCATTGTGGCGATAAATGAGTGGAATAGTGCGCGGGGTAATGGCGTGACCATCAAATTGGCCTACAAGTTTTGCGTGTAGCTGACTTAGGCCAAATGAGAGTGACGGCAGCTTACTGCTTTCGGCAAAATCTAACAATTGGTCAATCGATTGCTGCTGTAACTGCGGCAGCATGGCTATTAGTTGCTCACTCACTTCAACCAATGTTTCGTGACTAAAACCGGCTAGAGGTTGGCCTTGATTATCTAGACCTGAAAGCGGCGAGATCTCAACTGAAGCTTGCTGTTGCGTTGTGCTATTACTTGCGATTGCGCTAAGCACCAGCCCTAAACGCTGCTCAATACGTTGTTTGCCAACCGGTAATGGTTTGTCTAAATCGATAGTAAACTGATGCAGGCTTATTTGAGTAAGAGTTAATGGCGTTACTTGCTGCTGCGTCGTGGTCATTGGCCTGCCTGATTATCGTTATACTAGGTAATGAATGTTAGCGAATATAAGCTAAGTGAAAAGCATGCGCAATTTATTGCTAAAAGGCTGCGGCGCCGCTAAGTGTACGTTGTGGCCGCTGGCATTAATACAATGTAAAGATAACGGCTGTTGCTCCTGCCAGCGTTTAGCTAACGCCATAAATTTACTGTCTTGGTGACCCGCTATAAAGTGGCTTGCGACTTTTAACTGGCTTGGGATATTCCAGAGGTTACCTTGCTCAGCTAGTGACGTAGCTTGGTAGCAATTGGCTAGAACTAACGGATTATTATGGCTGCGCTTTAGTACTAATGCATGTTGCTCGGTAGTCGTTAAATTATTGAACACAGCTTGTTGGTACCAAAGCTGCAAAAATTCACTAATGGGCAGCGTGCTAAGCTTATTCGCCCAAGCACTATCGTTTTGCTTACGTGCAATTTTATCAGCTTTGCTTTCTAGTCCCGGATGGCAAGACTCTAATACTAAGCTTAGGAGTTGCTCTGGGTATAACTTGGCAATATGCAGTGCTATACGGCCACCTAATGAGTAACCGACTAAGTGAAACTGGGAAATATTAAGCGATGAAAGCGTTGCGGCGACTAGCTCTGCGCAGCGGTTAAACCCAGGAGTTGGTAGCTCATATGCACTGATTACTTTGTTATCGCCATGACCAGGCAGGTCGATACTAATGCAGTAAAAATCATCTTTTAGCTGCAAGATGATTTCACTCCAATCGTCTTTGCTGCCTAAGAAGCCGTGTAAAAAAACCACGGCTGGAGCATTGGCATTTCCTGAGCAGCAATAGCTAAGCATTAGTGCTGCTTCACCCAACTAGCGATTTGCGCTATTTGATCGCTAGCTTGGTTTTGCGCAACGCTGACCTCTATCACTGATGGCCCTGAATAGGTCATCGCATATTCATAAGATTCAATAAAGTCGGTAATTGAATCGACCTGGTTATAGGCAAGGCCAAACATGGCGGCACCAAAACCAAATTCAAGGCCGTGAGACAGACGGTAATAGTCGGTGCGTAATTGCTCATTAGGCACAGGTAATAGATTAAATATATTTCCGCCGTCGTTGTTCAAAATGACGATAACTAAAGGGCTGGTGACCGCGCGAGCAATCGCCAGCGAGTTGAGATCATGTAGCGCTGAAATGTCACCAATAATTAGTGTGGTAGGCTTACCTTCTGCACAGGCAACACCACAAGCGGTTGCTAATAGGCCGTCGATACCAGACGCGCCTCGGTTAGTGAAAACCTTAGCACTATCGCTACTAATAGGTGCAAACATGTCATAGAGACGCACCGGTAAGCTATTGCCAATAAATAGCTGCTGCTGGCTTGTCTGCCTTGTTGCTATAGCGCGGATCGTTTGTGCTTCGCCAAACTCGGCATTATCAATCTGCTGTTGATACAGAGTTTCTAGGTCGTCGTTATGTTGAACTAAGTTAAGAGCCCAATTCGCTTGTGACGATCTTGGCCAAGGCAAAGCAGCAAAAGTATGAGCCGGTGCTAGCCAAACTTGTTTTGGTTTATGGCTAGGGTCGAGCCTTTGCTGGTGTGGTAAGACTTGCCAGTAATCTTTCCAATCTTGCTGTTCTAAATAGCTAATAAGGCGTTTAGATAGAATGCGGCCACCAAATACGATGACTCTTTCGGCTTGTGCTAACAAAGCTTTAGATTTCGGTTGATGCAATAATTGGTCAATGTTGCCAATGGCACCGGGGTGCTGTCTAAGCTGCGACTGTGCATCAGTGACTATCGGCCAGCCAAGCTTTTGTGCTAGCTGAATTAGTGCTTCGCTATGCTGCTCTGGAGCTAAAGTTGCCGCAACGATAACGCCTTTACCATGAACAAAGCGTGCGAGGGCATCTGACGTTGGTAATTGGCCTACATTCATCATTGCAAATTGGCTATAAGGTGCGGTTTGTCTTTGCCAAGGCTCAATCGGTACAAGGTAACGTGAAAAATCCGCTACCGGTTCATTTGGGTATAGCGGTTCACGGTACATACAGTTTATATGCACGGGTTGTGATTGATTGCTAACGGCTTCATCAAGCAGGCTTAATAGCGCTTGTGGAGCGATATTCATATCAGGTGTTGGTAAGTTAATTTGCTTAGCATACTGGGCAAAAATACCAGGCTGAATAATGGCCTGATTAGCACCACAATCAATTAACTCTGGTGGTCTGTCACCTGATAGTACGATTAGCGGAACATGAGTTAGCCATGCTTCAACGACTGCAGGGTATAGATTGGCGACCGCTGTGCCTGAAGTGGTAATTATCGCTACAGGAGCTTGGCTGGCTTTGGCCAAACCTAATGCCATAAAACCGAGTCCGCGCTCATCAAAATGCAGATGTTGCTTTAATTTTGTTTGCTTGGCTGCCGCTAGTGTTAGTGGTGTTGAACGTGATCCCGGCGCCATACAGACATGCTTAACACCTAAGCGAGTCAGTTCTTCTAAGATCAACGTTCCCCAAAGTAGGTTCAGTTCTGCAGTATGTTCAGTGTGCATAGATAATTACCATATCATTGATACCCTTAGTTTAACTTGCTTTAAGCTAAAGGAGTATGATCGTGCTTGAGTTTTCTTGGCACAATAGGGGGATTAGTCATAGTTAAGGCTGTTACGTCAGTCTTTTGACTGTATCTACCTACTTTTGGGTATTAGGTGTGATTTGTGTGGCAAAATATTTTAGTTATCAGTGTTATAGTTTGGATACAATATTAATTAGAATGATAGGCTGTAGGTTAAATACCGATGCGCAAGGAACTTTCTAAGTTAGATTACTTTACCCTCAAAGTGTTTATTGGTTTAGTTGAGTTTAAAAATGGCTCGGTTGTAGCTCAAAAACTCAATACAACCCAACCTAAAGTGAGTCGAGCTTTAAGCAATATGCGAGAAGTGATTCACGATGAGCTGTTTGTTAGACGTCAGTATGGCGTTGAGCCAAATCTCATGGCAGATAAGTTATATCCTATTGCAAGAGCAATTGTGCAGGCTTACGAGCAAATGGCTGATGTAACAGCTAAAATGCCAGATAAGAACCAGCTGATTATTGCTGCCCAAGAACACCTATCGGAGTTTCTAGTAGAGTCCATCACAGAGATGTGTGAGAGACAGGGGCTAGATATGTCTGTAAGCATTCAGCCTTGGAGCGACAATGTCCAGGAGTTGTTGGCTCAAGGTAAAATTGACTATGCGATAAGTGTGAACTCAAAGCCATCTGAATCGGTCAAAAATGTTAAAGTTGGCAACGTTCAGTATTACTTTTTAGCAGCCAAAAAAGATCATCCATTTTTCAAGCAAGAACTTACGATGGAATGTCTACTGAAAAACAAGCTGGTATTTATTAATTACTCGAAGGTTGGCTTAGTTGACCACTGGTGTGAAACTTATGCCAAGGAGCGATCTCTAGATCTTAAAGTTAGCTTTAAAACCACGAGTTTGGCGATGGCGCTTAACCACGTTGCTAAGACTGAAGATATTTGCTGGACAGCCTCGATTTTCTCTTATCTTTACTTGAATAACCGCAGCGACGTAGATTATTTGGATGTGACTGATTTTTATGATCAGGTATTGTTCCCAAATGATGAATCTGCCAGTTACAGCTATTACCTGCAATATCATCAGTCTCATGAAAACGACTTTTCGATTGGGTTATCTAAGCTGTTACAAGAAAAGCTCACCATAGCTCAAGAAAGCTACGAAACATCAAAACTCGCAGCTAAGTAAGTTGCCAAGCTTCAATAAAAAAAGAGTGTATTTACACTCTTTTTTATTATCTTAACCAAACTGCTTTAATGTAAGAACAGTTCAACTAAGCCTCTCACCTCTGAAGATAGCCAACGAAGATTAGGGTCTCTGTTGTTATCGCTATAGACCAAATACAAATTCGGCTCTTTTACATGCATATATAAGCGCTCAGATTCAACGTCTGATAGACGACAAGCATGTAGATCTGGGCAGTTATTTATCATGGTAAAAATGGAGCTATAAGGCAACAATGCAACGCCTTGGCTTGAACGTAGATATTCAAATAATCCAGTTAATCCAGTTAGATTCATCTCGGTTGTTAGTTTGATATGTTGAGTCTGGCAAAACTCTTGGAATGGGCTTTGTTCTAGTTCAGACTGACCAATGTTGCTATTAATAAATGGATAGCGGGCAATGGACTCTAGGTTAATCTCTTCTTTCAGAATTGGGTGTTCATGGTGACAAACCAAAAAAACCTTATTGAGTTTTTTCAGTGGAATCGCATTCAACGAATCGTCGGTATCTTTAATGCTATCAAGCATTTTGCTACAGCATAATCCAAGATCTACCTCACCACTAGTAATGTCGTGAATTGAACTTTTTGTCCATGAAGAGATATTAAAGCTAATATCTTTACCCGCATTTTTGATCGCATTTAACAGAACTTTAGGGAAAGGGTAAGAGATTAAATCTGGAGCAACGATTTCAAAATGATGTGTCGGAGTATTTTCATTCATTCCATTGAGTTTTTGTAAATTTTTAGAGCACTCAATTATCTCTTTGGCAATTGGATAAATCTTTCCCGCGAACTCATTAGGAACTAAACCATGCTTTTTACGTATAAAAAGTTCGTTACCAAATACTTCTCTAGCATGTTTTAAGCAGCGACTAATCTTGGGGGCTGGGACATTTAGTTTATGGGAGACAAAAGTTGCAGACTTATTCTCATATAAATTAACTAAAATATTAATGGATAATAAATCCAAGTCACTAAAACTTATATCTCTCATATTAAATACCTCTTTGGTGGTAAGTATCTGTTTCGATAATAACCAATTCGCAATTTTTTAAACTATTTTTTTTCAATTGCTTTTTAAAATTGAAGCGTAGGTCACTTAATAAGTTATTCCCATATTAAATATGGATTATCTTTATTTGGCATAACTCTATAAATACGTGGCTTTAAAAAATATATTTTTAATTATAACCATTATAAAAAAAACACGTTTAAAAGTGCTTTTTTGGTTAAATTTGTATTGTTTTTGTGTCAGATGTTGTTTCTTGCTGCTTGCTCGTCCGGTTTTTTGAACAATTGCTGGCTGATTAATGTTCAGTGCGTATTTTCAAAAAACAAAAAATCACATATTAGACATTCCATTTTTGTATTTATAAAATATTAATTTGATGAATTAGACTACCTCTTTAATTTTCATTTTTATAAACAAGGCTACAGTTTGTTTTTGATTTGGATCAAGGTTTGATAATGGCTAAGTATTAATACTGAATTGGCAGGGAAAATATTATTTTATAATTAAAATGTAAGCTTGGAGGTTGTTATGAGCGCATCTGTAATATTTAGTTATGCTTTCATGTACTTTGTTCTATTTCTAGTTGTACCATTTGTTTTGGTGACGTTTACATTAACATGTATTAAGTTCTTTAAAGGAAATGAGTACATGGCTTCTAATATTAAATTGAAGTCTAACTCATTAGATAGTCAACCTGGTAGTTTTATCAATAAATTGAACTCTCTAGTAAAGGGTCAATATAACGTAGTATACGGCACCACATTAGATAGCCTTTGTGATGTAGATAAGGATGAGAAAGAACAAGATGCTCATAGTTATTTACAAGGTTGCCATTTAGATTACGTACTCGTTGATAATGAATCATCAGCAGTAAAATTGGTCATTACTGATCCGCAACACAATTCAGATGAAAACAACCGCTTTATCGATGCAACATTAGCAAAAATGGGTGTGAAAGTACTTCATCTTGCTAAGAATGACTGCGATGCAAACCTAATCAAAAGCTCATTGGTGGCATAACGTCATTTGGTGTTGCAGCTTAGGTTGCAACACCGACTCCCTACTCTCTTTTATTTTATCACTTAGCAATGTGAGGACACTTCATGTCCAGACTATTCAAATATTCAGCCCCAGTGCTAATGAGTATTCTTCTAGTGGTTGCAGCATCAACCGTTTCTATTCAGTCAGTTGCTGCAGAATTCAAAATTAATGAAAATAAACAATGCATTATGTGCCATAAGCGCAACGGAATGATGCATGGCGTTCACGCCAATAACGCTTTGGATATCAGTTGTCAGGATTGCCATGGTGAAAAAGAGGGACATCCAAGAAAAGCCTCAAATCTAGTGGGATTTGGTGACAAGTCGACTGCAGATGCGAATACGCAAACCGAGCGCTGCCTAGCCTGCCACGATCACGAAGTATTGGCGCAAGATGATTGGAGCCACGACGCTCACTCTAACAAAGTGAACTGTGCAAGCTGCCACCTTTTGCATCCAAATACGGACCCGGTGATTGGGGTTTCAGCTAAAGAGCGCAGCGAGTTATGCAGCAGTTGCCACGTGGCTAAGTAATTAGGGAAACGAATATGTCCAATTCTAGAAGATTATTTTTAAAAGGAGCCTGTGCTGCAGTTGTTGGTGCATCAGGTTTCACTATTGCGACCGCAAAAGATCGCACGGCAGGGGCAGCAGAGCCCGCCTGTAAATATGCATTAGTACATGACGAAACTAAATGTATTGGCTGTGATGCTTGCTCTATAGCTTGCCGCGAAGTAAACCAGGTTCCAGAAGGTGTTAGTCGGCTTGAGATTGAGCGTGAAGGCCCATTTGGCGAATATCCGGATCAGTATTTCCGCTTTACTCGAAAGTCTTGTCAGCAGTGCGATGATACGCCTTGCGTAAAAGTCTGCCCAACAGGAGCCGCTTATAAAGATCCTAAAACAGGCATTGTAAGCGTGGATGAATGGAAGTGTGTTGGCTGCCAATACTGTATTGCGGCTTGCCCTTATCAAATTCGTTTTATACATCCGGTGACCAAAGCGGCTGACAAATGTGACTTCTGCAAAGAAACACGCCTCAAAGAAGGAAAATTGCCAGCATGTGTTGATGCTTGCCCGACTAAGGCATTAACTTTTGGCGATATTAGCGACCCGCAATCTCAAGTGGTTCAAGTTTTGAAGGCCGCTCCTAGCTATCGAACTAAGACAGACTTAGGTACTAGACCTAAAGTATTCCGTATCGCTGCAAAAGGTGGGGAGATAAACCTATGAGTCCATTCCATTTTGACAGTTTAGTTTGGCCTTGGCCTATTGCGATTTACCTCTTCCTTGCAGGTATTTCTGCAGGAGCTATTTGTTTTGCGGTGTTACTTAAGCACTTCAAATTAGGGCGAGATGCGTACAAGTCAGGTTTTGTGCAGGCTGCTTGTTTAATTGCTCCATTAGCGGTTTTTGCCGGGCTAGGCATTTTAGTTATCGACCTTACCAAGCCATTCGATTTTTGGAAAATTCTAGTGTTTTACAACCCAACATCGGTGATGTCCGTTGGTGTTGCCGTGCTAATGGTTTACCAAGTTGCGTTATTTGCTTGGTTGGCATGTGTATTTAAAGCGCCAGTACTGAATTGGAGTAATGGTCGCTGGCCTATTCTTGAAAAAATATTTAACGGCATAGCTAAGCAAGAGGCAACAATTACAGGCCTGTTAGTGATATTGGCATTGTCTTTAGGTGCTTATACCGGATTCCTACTATCGGCATTGACGACTTACCCAATGCTAAATAACCCTGTACTACCACTACTTTTCTTGATTTCTGGCCTATCTTCGGGCGCAGCAGGCACCTTATTAGGTGGCGTGTTGTTAAACGGTAACCCAGACGGTAAAGAAGTCCATTTCATTCACAATATAGAGATCCCAATAATTTTGCTTGAAATCATCCTGTTATTCACTTTCTTCGCTGGATTGATTTTAACTGGTGGCCAAAGCCAAGTGGCTGCACTAGCTGCAATTGGAGAGGGCTTCTGGGGCTGGATCTTCTGGGCTGGTGTGGTGGTGGTTGGTTTAAGTATGCCACTCGCCTTTAACCTGTTTATGAAGGCGTCTGCCAAACGTAAGTTCTCTTATGTTGCGGTTACAGCAAGTTGCAGCCTGGTAGGGGTACTTTTACTGCGTAATTTCATTCTGTATACCGGTCAAATGACGGTTGCTTAAACTATGTTCTGAGGGTTTTAACTATGCTTAAGGTTTTAGGTTTAACAGTTTTACTAAGCTTTTCTACTGTAGCGATAGCAGCACCTGTAGCTGATACTCATACGGAAATGGCCGGTTGCGAATCATGTCATCAAGATGGTGCTCCATCGTCTGATATGGCTTTTGAAAATGAGGCATGCATAACTTGTCATGGCTCATTAACAGAGCTTGAGGGTGAAGTGCATAACCAACACGAAGGTATTATCACTTGCAGTGACTGTCATGTGGTACATGAAGAAGGTTCTGCTAACGATACCTGTGCCAATTGTCATTAATTTGCAGATTATGGTAAGTGCTAAAAAGCTGAGTGTAAGCGAGTTAAATAAACTTTAGCTAGGCAAGGATGTTTCAGGGCAGGAAGCCATTTTTATCTTCTAGCCAATACCAATTATTGCAAATGTAATATGGAGTCGCCAGCCGAATTTGGAGGCTCCTTTTCTATCCAGTCTTATTCCTCAAGATTTTAGTTTGTCATTTCGGCTGTTATTTATCTTCTTTACGTTTTATTTCTTGCTGCTCCATGGCGATATTACGCATTTGGATCAGCTCGCTGTGGCGCAAATAAAATAGCTCTGCGGTGCGGCGAATAATTTGGTCTTCATATTGGCATAAATGACCGTCAGCGTATGCAAGACGCCACATGGCTAAAATGAGTTGCTGTTTTTGTTCTACATCGAAATTGTCGTTAATCGCTTGAGTAAACTCATATAGCGAAGTGGATTTTTCTTGAGATTTTTTAGCGTCGCTAATTAAGTGTTGAGCATCGTCAGGATCTAGATTCAAGGTTGTGGTTAATAGATCTGGTAGTAGTTTAGCTTCTTGTTCAGACATGCTTTCATCGGCCATAACGACTTCTAAAAGTAAACTGGCCGCAGCTAAGTTCAAGTGTTCTGCGCGCTCTTCATCTGAGAGTGTGGCTTGTGGATTACCAAAAAACTGTTTGAGTTTGGCGAGCATACTGGCTCCTATAGCGTTAAAGGATATTAACTGTCACAGAGAGTTAGAGTATTAATTGTGAAGAGAGTTCCTTCTCAACAACAGCTTCATCGTTGAGAAGGTTTAGCAGGCTTTTACAAAATAGCGCCAAGGCCTTTCATCAATAGATCTGATGTGCCAGCACTACCATTAGTATCTAAATAGCCCTTAACTATATCTATCATAGGAGCAGCAAGATCTTTAGAGATCCCTAGCTTCTCAAAAGCATCATAAACCATTGCACCACCTTGCAGTGATTCACCTAGTCCACCCGCTTTTGAAAGCAGTCCCGACATCCCAGAATCACCATCTAACTCAGGTACCGCACCTAAAAGACCGTCAACGCCAGGTATAGAATCAGCAATAGAGCTAAAGTCATTACTGCCCAAAGAGCTTTGTGCTAAAGACAATAAACTGCCTAAGCCACCTTCAGCTTGGTTTTGGCTTAGCCCTAATTGTGACATCACGCTGCCTACAAGATCAGAAGATTCAGCCTGCTCTGTTTGCTGTTTTTTAGTGTCAGTCGCTTGGCCCAATTGATCCAAGATACCAGCACTCGCAGGTGTACTCATTAATGCCGTAATGGCTACCAGACCCACAGTGGTTAATTTCATCTCACTCTCCTTAGTTGGTTATACCCAAATAATCCCAAAGTGCTTGCTGCAAAGCTCCCGTAGGATGCTGAACAAGACAGTGATTGAGACAATGGCTATTCCCTTGTTGATATCAATATTGACTAGTCTAGCGTTTTTAACAATTCGTTTGCATTTTTTTTGAGAACTAATTACTCATTTCAATTGTGCATTCATTTCCAAACTTGGGTATCCTTAGCGCTAACTTATGTAATTGAATTTTATCTTTTGGAAAGTCCTATGCCACTGTCAGCTATCTTGACTCAAGCTTTTAACTTTTTTAAAAACAATATTAGCCAGTTAGCATTTTTGTTTGTACCAATTTTATTCGTACAGGTTGGTATACAATTATGGCTAAGTTTAGAAATTAGCTCGGCTGATCTTGAAAACCCACAATTTGGTACTAGCCACATGGTTGCCATGATGGTGCTATTGTTAGTGTTTTCATTTTTAATTGCCGCGTTAACCCTATTTTTAGAGGTTCGTTCTCAAGGTCATAGCCCTAGTAATAGCATGATTTTAAAGACCAGCTTCAATTTTGTGCCAGCGTTACTTTTAGCCGGAGTGTTCTCTGGTCTTGCGGTTCTAGCGCCAGTATTTATCTTAATGGCGGTTGACCCTATGCTGGGCGTGATAGGCCTGGTTGGATCAATTTACTTATTTGCTCGCTTAGCATTCGTAAACTTTATGGTGGTGGTGGAAAGACTGACACCGATGGAAGCGATTAAACGCAGCTTCAGCTTTAGCGGCCCTATAGCATTCAAGACGATTGCAGTATTTTTACTTTACATTCCACTTTCTCTTTTTGGCGGTATCTTGGCACAGCTCACTGAACTGGGTGGACTTCCTGTTAAGCTAATTGGCGATGTTATTGTGGCCTTCTTTGGCTTATTCGTGAACGTTGCATTGTTCCGTTTGTATATGGTGTCACGTCCAACACCAGAAGTAGCTGGTAACGTCCAAAATGAAGAGTAACAGCGTAATCTAACGCTGTTGTATGAGGCCTTGTAGTGGTTGGCGCTGTAAATTATCACTACAAGGTTAGCCTGTTTCGTGACAGGGCGGTGGGCTTTAATCACGAAACTGTTTAGGTGGTGATTAGAGGTAAGCGTCTTGTTAAACGATATTGAGTTCGTGAATCTGTTTTCTGCTGAATTAGGCGAGGATTATCGTAAGGCTAAAAGCTATGTAAAGGATGTTCCTACTCAAGCGTTGCTGCATGTTCGCAGCTTTAGCCATAAGCTAACCAGTTTGTTGGCCGAACCTAAACAAATCCGTTTTGAAAGTCCCAATCTGTATGATCGTATTGAACAGCTAAATCAGCGTCGCTTGATTGATGTTAAAACGACTCGAGCACTACACAAGCTAAGAGCTGACGGTAACCGTGGCGCGCACCCTGAAAAATATCACCTTACACCTGAGCAGCTGCAGCAGCTGAGTGAACGTTCGATTAAACAACTTTTAGCTTTAGTCGAGTCACTGTTTAAGCTTGTGGCTAAGCAAGAAAAGCCAGAATACTACTTCGAAGATTTCGATTCTTTAGCCGGACGGGATCTTTGTTATCGTGCCGTTATGGAGCGAGATCCTGAATCACAGTATTTAGTGGGTATGTCTTTAAAGACACGAGCGCTAATGCAGCGTGAGCAAGAACTTGCTCTGCAGGAAAGCCGTGAAGAGGCTGTTGAAGAACGCTCTGCAGCGTCATTTAAGCAAGCAAGTTATTGGTTTGCACAAGCAGCAGTAAAAGACTTAAATGCGCTATTTGAGCACGGCGTATCGTTAATCCATGGATACAGTGGTGAAGCTGATGTATCCACTGGTGAGTTGGCTATTGCTAAGGCTGCCGATGCAGGAGTTGCTAACGCCATGGCGCTGCTAGGCTACTTTTACATGGTAGGTAGCGAGCAATTTAATGCCGATATGCTGCAAGCAGAAAAGTACCTTACCCAAGCTGCAAAGCTTGAGCAGTCAGAGGCAATGGCCAACCTTGGTGTTTTGTATTATCAGCAAAGTAATTTACCTGCTGCCTATAAATTTATCCATCGTGCGGCGCAAGCGGGTTACCCTCATGCCCAATATCATTTAGCCTTGATGCTTGCTCGTGGTGAAGGTTGTAAGCAAGATACGGTAATGAGCGAATATTGGATGGCAGAAGCCGCTGAGCAAGGGCAGGTCGATGCTATGTTATCCCGCGCGCAAAGTATGTTGCATGATGATAGTGCATTGGGTCATGATTTTTCGCAGGCAGAATCTTATCTGCGCGAGGTGATTAAATACGGTCATAGCGTACCGGCAATGATTGAGCTAAGCATTGCCTTAGCCGATGGTATTTTGGGGCGTATTGATGTGGTTTCAGCCGCTGCGTTGCTTAAAATGGCGCGAGAGCGCGGCAACGAACAAGAGCTAGCCGTTATCTTACCACTTTGGGATTCATTAGCTCAGCAAATTGATGCCGTATTAGCTGTGACTCAATCAGAACAAGAGCGACTGTCACTAAATAAAGCGGCAGAGCTATTATCAGAGCCAACGCAGTAAGTTTTCTTCGTCGCTTAGCTGGTGGTTAGCCATTAATAAAAGCTCGTTAATTATCACGCCTGCTTAGTTTTTTCTATGCAGGCCGAAATATTTTCATGTTTGATTTTATTCCTGCTAGTACTTTTGACTTAAGTCCCTTATCCCCTCAGTACCGACACCTTAATTTTACAGGCTAGCTCCTTTTTCCTGCTAGTTAACTACATCGACTCTCATAATTGTATAATGTATACTTTGGGCGTATGTTTGCTCAATTTGATTCTTTGCTAACGATTAGGAGCGCATTTGCCAAACTTAAATACTGCACAAGAAAGCAATTCACGGTTAACGTATCAGGCACAGGAAGAGCAACTAAATCAGTTTGCAGAGCGTTATATCAAGTTGGTTTTAGCTGTTGGACAGCATGATTGTTATTATGTAGACGCTTATTATGGGCCCGTACAGTGGCGAAAAGACACGTTTTGGCAGCCTCTTAGTGAGTTGCAAGCTCAGCATCAAGCAGGAACAGAGTGGCTTTCAGTGCTTGCTGCGCAAATTATTGCAGCAGACCTTAAGCTGCGTTATCAATTTTTAAAAACACAATGGCATTCAATTGCAGCTTATCTCACAATTTTACAAGGTAGCCAGTTAAGCTTTACCGCTGAAGCAGAGGCTTTGTATGACTGTAAGCTCCCACCATACTCATTAGCAGAGCACCAACAAGTACTTTCCGAAATAGATGCTTTATTGCCAGGCGAAGGCGCACTAAGCGATCGTTATAACGAGTTTAAAGCGCAATTCATTGTGCCAAAAGATAAGGCTGCCGCGGTATTTACAGCATCAGTGAATATTGCACGAAAGCTGACAAGCAAGCATATGGATTTACCCGTCGAGGAAAGCTTTGAGATTGAGTATGTCAATGACAAGGTTTGGACGGCTTATAATTGGTACAAAGGAGATGCACATAGCCTTATCCAGTTAAATCAAGATCAGCCTTTAGGTATTGAACGTTATTTAGAGCTGGCGTCCCATGAGGGGTATCCTGGACACCATGTATTTAATGTGCTGCAAGAGCAAAGGTTGGTAAAGGCTAAGCAGTGGTTAGAATATGCCATCTACCCGTTGTACAGCCCTATCTCGTACCTGTCAGAGGGCAGTGCTAATTACGCGTTAAGTTTGATTATGACTGATGCTGAAGTACTGGAGTTTGAGCGTGATGTGTTGATGCCATTAGCAGGGCTTGAAGGCGATTTAGCACTATTTCACCAAGTATTAAAACAAGTGAAGAAGCTCAGCTATTACGAAAACCACGTAAACCAATGTTTAACGGACAAGTTGATTGATACTGATATGGCTGAAAGTATGCTGATGGAGGGCGCTTTGTACCCGCAAGCACGTGCAAAACAGCGTGTGAGATTTTTTGAGCGTAACCGCTCATACGTGATTAATTATAACGTCGGGGAGGATGCCGTAGCGGCTTGGGTTGAGACAAAGGCGCAGACGACTGCTGATAAATGGACACGTTTTGAGGCCTTACTTTCTCGGCCTCTCAACGCATCAGCTCTCAAGCTTAACGACTAACACTCGCGTTAAACAGGTTCGTTTGGGTTGTGCTCAAACGTACGACCCTGTTTAGGAGCTGCTCGAGTAGACTCTTTAAAAATAGTCTCTTGAAAATCTTCTTGATGATGAAACTCTTGGTTTGCTTGCTGTTTTTGGAAACGAGCGAGCTGGCGCTTCAAAAATACGCGTCCAAATAGACTTAGAGCAACAAAAGTAATGGCGCCAAATAGCAGTAAAAACGGTAAGGCGACAAGCGCTAGCGTCATAAAGGCTAAGCCGATAACAAATGCTAACCAGCCACGAGTGCCAGAGAATCGGTTATTCATCGGATTGTGTTGAAATTGGCTATAAATCATAAGTTCTCCCAAATATCTTAATGCTAGCTTACACCAAAAGGATGAATGCAGACTGAATGGCAGTGTCATTAATACTGACTGGTCTTTAATTGGTGCTGCTTGTGCTAACGGTTAACTAGTATATTGCCGAGTTATTAATCGAAGATCACGTTAATAAAGCTTCATCTTAATCAAGCTGGTAGCGATTTGTGACTTGAGAAAGCATTGGCGACACTTTCACAAATGATCTCTTTAACCCAGCGATGTCCCGGATCATCTGCATTTCGTTCATGCCACAGCAACACATATGCTAGCGGAATAAATTCAAAAGGTAATGGTAGTTCAACTAACGGATAGAGCTTTTGTGCGTGTTGAGCAAAACTCGATGGTAGGGTGAAAATAAGATCGCTATGGGCACAAACACTCGCTGCTCCATAAAAGTCAGGCACAGTGGTGCTTAGGCGGCGATGGTGACCTAAATCGGCTAAGTGGTAGTCTAGCGCCCACCAGTCATTACCTTCACAGCGCACCTGCACATGTGACATTTCCAAATATATATCTAGATCCCAATGACCTGCTGCAACGGTTGAAATGATTGGGTGGTCTTGGCGCACTAAGCAAACTTGGTGGTCGGTAAATAAGGTTTGGTGAGCAATTCCTTCTGGTAGCCTATCGACTTGAAAAGCGGCTTGTGGGTGTAGTTCTCGCCCTGAAATGCCAAAGTCTAGTTGGCCTTGCTGTAAGGCTTGTATTGAGTGTTCGTTCCAGCCAAAACTGTCGAGCTTTAAGTTCGGCGCACGCTCAAGCAAGGTACCTATAAAATAGGGGATCAAGGTTTCATAAGCGCTTTCCACCATAGCAAACGAAAACTGGCGAGTGCTGTTATGTGGTGTAAAATTAGGCGGCAGGGTTAGCTGATATAAACCTTGCAAGCTTTGTGGTAGCAGTTTACCTAGCTGCACGGCATGAGCTGTGGGTTTTAAACCATGAGCAGTGCGTAAAAAAAGCGGATCGCCTAAGGTTTCACGTAAACGGTTTAAGCTCTTGCTGAGGGCCGACTGACTGACATGTAAGCGGCTTGCTGCTCGGGTTACGCTCTCCTCTTCTAGAAGTACTTGTAAAATAACTAATAGATTAAGATCGATGCGTGCGAGGTTGTCGAGTTTCAAAGATATTCCTCAGTGGAAATTCATAACGGAAATAATATCATTTCTGTTCATACCATAGTTTGATTACTATAGCGCTGTTTTCCAAATACAGAGAAAGATAATGCGTCGCAGTTTGTTACCCATTTTATTGCCAATGGTGATTTTGAGCCCATTGGCTATCGATATATACCTTCCTTCCATGCCTACAATGGCGGCAGAATTTGCTGTGTCTGCTAGCGAAATTCAGTCAACGTTAGTGCTGTTTTTATTTGCTATGGGTACAGGTCAATTGCTTATTGGCCCGCTAGCGGATCGTTATGGTCGTCGTCCTGTCGCGATAGGCGGTATCATTTTCTACATGATTAGTAGTGTGTTAGCAGCAGTGGCAGTGGAGTTCCATTGGCTTCAAATTGCGCGGGTGATGCAAGGGTTAGCGGCATGCTCAACTTCGATTGTGGTGTTTAGCGCTGTGAGAGACTGTTTTTCTCCAAAGGAGGGCGCACGTTATTACAGTTATCTAAATGGCATGATCTGTATTATTCCTGCTTTAGCCCCTACTTTGGGTGGCTTGTTAGCGCTGCAGTTTGGCTGGCGTTCTACTTTCGTGTTTATGGCGCTATATGGTTTTGTTGTTTTAATGCTAGTGAGTCTGCGTCTACCAGAAACTCGTCCACAAAATACTGTTAGTGATGGGCCGCTTTATCGTTGGGCTCGTTATAAGCCGGTGATTACTGAACCACACTTTGTGTTTTATGCACTTGCTTGTATGGCTGGCATGGCAGCAATTTTAAGTTACGTATCTTACGCGCCAGTTTGGTTAATTGAGAATTTAGGGGTGTCAGAGCTGACGTTTAGTGGTCTATTTGGATTAAATGCGGCTGTGAATATTGTTGCTTGTTTTACTGCGCCTTTGGTGATTAAAAAGTTGGGTAACCGTCCTACAGTGATTGCTGCGTTAACCTTGATGTTAGCCTCTGCTGCGACACAAGTTATTGTGCAAACAGTGGGCCCACAAACGGGCATGATGGCTGCATTTAGCTTTATGTTGCCTATGATGCTGCTTTGTATTGGTTTTGCGCTATTACTTGGCCCTGCAACAAGTATGGCACTGTCAGCTTTTGGTGAAAGAGCGGGAACTGCGACGGCTATGTTGGGCTTCATTCAAATGAGTGGCGCGTCATTACTGACCGCTTTCATACAGCAAACCAGTCTGCCAGCACCTTATGCAGTTGCATTTTTGATGGGGGGGGGAGCTATTGCTTTGCTTGCGATGATGGCAATGCCGAAGTTAGATCATTGGCATCAAGAGCAGCATGCCCATTAGTAAGATTTTGATTAAAAGTTAGATTCGTTTCAACCTGAAACACCCTTAGCCTGCATAGACTAACCATCTAGGCAGGCTTTTTTTATTTTGCATTGCAGTACCTTGGCCCGCTCAGCTAAACTTCTACCGCTTACCATAAAGTACTTTATTGAGGTTCTGTGTCCCGTCCTAATTGCCCAAACTGTCACTACCCGCAAAATGCGTGTTTGTGTGCAAATATTCAAACCATGCAAATCAAACCTAAGCTGATTATTTTACAGGATCCTAGCGAAGTGGGGCATGCAAAAAATAGTGTGCGTTTGATGGAGTTGGTTATTGCTAATACTCAAGTCGTAGTAGGTGAAACAGCCGATGATTTTGCAGGCTTGCGCGAGCAATTAGCCCTGTCTAACAAGCCTGTTTATTTAGTTTATCCATCAGATAATAGCGTATCGGCAAACGAGACTCAGATAGCGCAAGACGTTGTACTGCTTTTCTTGGATGGCACTTGGCGAAAGGCCTATAAATTACTGCAACTGAACCCTTGGTTACAGGATTATCCAGCCTTACACCTTGACCTGGATTCTGCTTCAAATTACACCATACGTAAGGCGAGCCGCAGCGATAGCTTATCGACTTTAGAGGCTGCAGCTATGATGATTAAAGCGATTGATAACACGCAAGATGTCACTCCATTAACCAATGCATTAAGTGCAATGGTTGAGCAAAGATTAGCATCAATGCCTGCAGAGGTTAGAGCGCGATATCGTTAGAAATATGGGCTTTGCTGATAATGACCTTTGCCTGCTGTAAAACATCTAATTGAATGTGGACTTTTGTGATTTGTATTGGTAATTGATTGAGGAAATCTCGTCGAAATCACGCAAATTTTTTGCCCAATGAGGTCTAATACTTTTGTCATCTAAAGATGATAGGAGTAGCTACGCCGGCACAAGCTTTTGCAGGGAGCGATACTGAATAACCTATTCGGTGTGCTTGGCGTAGTTGCGCTTCTATTCAGTCTTGTTAGGCGTTACAGCTAGCTAAAGACAGTTGTTCTGTATGGGTTAGTATTTGTACTGAAAATGTCTTTGCTTTTACAGGCTTACCGAAATAAAAACCTTGTCCCATACCCTTGCCGATAGTTAGCAGCGTATCGCGCTGATGTTGGTTTTCAATTCCCTCAACGATAAAACAGATATCTAATGTTTGCGCCAATTGAATCACGGCTTTGCAGAGTTTTTGCCCTTGTGGGCTATCTAAAGCTTGAGCAAAACCAGAGTCAATTTTTAGTGCATCTATAGGTAAACTACTGAGTCTACTTAGCGATGATAATCCGGCACCAAAGTCATCAATTGCGATGCTGATATTCATCGACTTTAATTGATTTAATACCTTAGTTATTAGCGCAGGACGTCGAATTAGAGCGCTTTCTGTTACTTCAATCACTAACGCGTCTGCTGGCAACTGTGTGCGATCTAAGGTATCGCGAACCATACTAATAAAATCCGGATGCTCTAGCTGAGAAGCTGAAATATTAACACTAATTTTAAGCGTTGAATTAAACTCTTTATGCCACTGGACCATCTGTAAGCATGCTTGCTCTAAAACCCATTGACCAACACTGACCATAGAGCCTGTTTCTTCCAAAAAAGGTAAGAAATCATGGGCTTCTATCATCTCGCCATTATTACGCTGCCAGCGTAATAATGCTTCCACGGCAACCAGAGCGTTAGATTCAAGATCTACCACACTTTGGTACACTAGGCTAAATTGTCTTAGGCTTTGGGCGTGGCGTAAGTCATTGAGTATGTGTAGTTTCTCTTCAGCAGCTTCACGAATTGTCGCATTATAAAAACGAATATGGCTAGGGCTGTTCTTAGCGGAATACATAGCTGTATCTGCCATGCTCAATAATTGATTTGGTTCATCACTTTGTTGTGGAAACAGAGAGATCCCTATGCTGGTTCCAAGGTAAAATTTTTGACCATTGATTTCGAATGGTGCTTCAAATAACGATAAAACCAACTCAGAAAAAGCTTCTATCTCTTCGGTTGTGCGGCACTCTGGTAGCACTAGTGTAAATTCATCACCACCGAGGCGAGCAATTTCCGCATTTTCAATACAACAAGCTTCTAAGCGCGCTGCGACCAGCTGCAAAACTTTATCGCCAGTTGAGTGACCAAAGCTGTCGTTAATGTTTTTAAATCCGTTAAGGTCTAAAAACATCAACGCTCCCATCAAGCCTGGAGATTGCTTAATATTGCTAATCGCTTTATTGAGTATTTTGATTAAATGAAAGCGATTTGGCAGGCCAGTTAACCTGTCGTACATGGCTTGTTGAGTGAGCTTGGCTTCAAGGGCTTTTTTCTCGCTGATATCACTAAACAAGTTGACGTAAAAAACTTGCTCATCGGCGTATATGCGGCGGCAACTTTGCCATGCTGGAAAAGTAGAACCATCAGAGCGACACTTCCACACTTCTCCCTGCCAGCTACGTTGGCTCGTTGAGCTGTTATTTGATTTGCTTAGCTCAAGATTAAGATCGGCTGGTTTCTTATTCAGTAAGTGCTCAGCGCTGTAACCGCAAATGCGACACATGGCTTTATTAACTGCCAAGATCTGATCATGCTCATCTGTGATATAAACGGCTTCAGCACTGTCTTCAAGCGTTACTGACATTAGCTCTTTAGGTAAGGTTTCAAAGCCGTTACTGATCTTTTTTCGAGTACGTTTACGTCTATCCATCGGCTGGAAAGAGATTACGGTTATCGGGGTGTCGTCTAATTCTGCAGGGTGTAAGGTGAGCATGGTTGGCAGCTCTTTACCTTGTTGACTCATGTGTAGCCAGCTAAAAGAAAGGGTTTCTCCTTTAGCCGCTTTTTTTAGCATCTGCTGGCCATATTCAACGCTACTCTTACCCGAGGATTGAATGCGTGGCGAAAAGTCGAATGGCGTTGCATGCAGAAAGTTTTGTTCTTGGCTCTCAAAGTAATTAAGAGTAGAAGTGTTGGCAGCAATAAATTGTTGCCCCTGAATAATGGCTAATGCTGGAGATTCCGCAGTGGTCTGCGCAAGCTTGAGTTGCTCTAGTAATGTCGGATCTGTGGCCGTTACACGGGAGTATAGTTTGGACCACATTGACGCACTCATACACTCTTCCCTTTTGGCATGACATTATTCAGTTGAAAAATAACGCAAATATTGATTTAAAAATCATCAATTCGATGGAGTTTTAATAATTAAGCGTCAAAAATACCTTTATTTGACGCTTTGCACAATTAAGATGTAACAAAATTGAATCTAGAGAACATTAATTTGAAAATATTGCGACAACGCCAAAATTAATAGTCACTTGTCGTTAACTTAACCGCTAAACGGTTATCGCAGCAGTTATTTTAAAGCGCTGCTTCAATTATAATCAAATAAAGAATATTGGATTCTGGCGCTATCGGAAAAATAGAAACCTGTGATGCTAGGTAACAAGGAAAAGGTTAACCATGAATATATTTGTAAAGATTAGTCATCCACTTATTTTGCTAGTTGCTGCATTGAGTAGTTTTGCGGTAATTGCTAGTGATGACCCGACCCAAAAGCGCGCTGACTCTTTGTCGCAGCAAGCTGAGCAGGTAAAGCAACAAGTTGAACAAGAACAGTTACAAAAGGCCCGTGATGCAGCTGAGCAAAGGACGCAACGAGAAGCAGATGTATTGAAACGACAACAGCATGGTGATTGGGAAAACGATCAAATAGAAAAAGCACAGCAACAATTTAAGCAACGAGAATCGCGAGAAGAAAAATATTTACGCGAAGCGCGAGAAGCGGCCAATAAACAACGTAAAATACCTAAGCCGTTTTAAGTTGTTTCAAATTGGTAATTACCAGTTGAGTGATAGTAGGAATATCTTTTGAGTCATTGTCCTTTATGCCAGCAGCATAGTTTAGTCGCTTTTCATCAAGATAAATTTAGACGTTATATGCGTTGTGGCCACTGCTTATTAGTCAGCGTGCCGAGTGAGTTTCTATTGAGTAGTACAGATGAAAAAGCGATTTACGATCAGCACCAAAATAATGCCGAGGATTTAGGTTATCGGCAGTTTTTGTCACGTGCAGTTGATCCTATTTTAGCGCGAGTGAACGCTAACAGTCAGGGCCTAGATTTTGGCTGCGGCCCAGGCCCTACCATTAGTGTTATGGCAGCAGAGCAAGGGGTTAAAGTTGATAACTATGATCTTTACTACTTTAACCAGCCTGAAAAGCTCACACGCCAATATGATTTTGTCACTATGACGGAAGTCATAGAACATGTAGCTGATGCCAAAGCGCTGTTAACGACACTCGATAACCTATTAAAACCCGGTTCATTGATGTTAATTATGACTAAGCGTGTCAGTGATCAAGCAGCATTTAGCAAGTGGCACTATAAAAACGATTTAACCCATATTAATTTCTACTCGACTGAAACTTTTGAGTGGATAGCGCAGCAATATAACTGGTCATTAGAAGTGTTAGGCAATGATGTGGTGTTATTTACTAAGTGTTAAAAGCGCTTGATAGCACTGCCGGCTTGTGACTAAAGTGTTTGGCAAAATATGAACAAAGGAATGAGTAGTATGAAAGCGACAGTATCGACACTTATCTATGGCATGTGGTTTTGTTTGAGTATCTCATTATCGGGTACCAGCTTAGCAGCTACCAGCGATTCAATAGCATTTCTTAATAAGGTTGATGCTGCAACTGTATTAACTCAAGAGGATGATTTTGTTGGTGGTATTAGCCAATTTGATATGGCGTCACGCATGAAGCGTGCAGACAGCCCAAGCAAAGCGGAATACTTAGCTTTTGTTGCTAGCCAAACTTTAGATTGGAGCGAGCAAGAACGGATAGCGGTGGAGCAAGCGTATGGTAAAATATTACCTAAACTTAAACAGTTAAATGTGTCTTTACCTAAGCCGATTCAGTTTATTAAAACCTCTGGCCTAGAAGAGGGCGGCGCGGCTTATACTCGCGGTCAGGCTATTATTTTGCAGCAAAAGCAGTTAAGTCATGCTGACGGCCTCCCAGGTTTGGTTGCCCATGAAATACTGCATATATTTTCGCGCTTTAACCCAGAGGTAAAACAAAAGCTGTATCAAGCAATTGGCTTTTATCCGGTTGGTGAAATTGCTTTTCCTAGCGACCTTTTGAAACAAAAAATTACTAACCCTGATGCACCTATTAATAACTTTGCAATTCAAGTGAGTTATCAAGGCAATATGGTTTGGGCAGTACCGATTCTTTATTCTGCAGAGCCGCAATATAGCCTAGAAAAAGGCGGTGAGTTCTTTGACTATCTTGAGTTTAACTTTGTTATTGTTGGGGATTCTGAGCAAGCGAGCACTAATATTTATGACCCTGACAATGCTCAAATTGTAAAAGTTTCAGAGTTAAAAGGATTCTTTAAACAGATTGGCCGCAATACCAATTATATTATTCATCCTGAAGAGATTATTGCTGAAAATTTCTCCTTTTTAATGACTGGAGAAACTGAGCTTAAATCACCTAAGTTGTTACATCACATTGAGCAGGTGTTTCTTGCGCGGTAATTAAGGTATCGCAGCAGTGATGGATTCGTTTATCGGGTGACTGCTGCGCTATTCAGTTAGCTGTTTAAGTGCTGTAGTACCACTTTTTGCACTAAATCTTCGGTTTCTTCAGCGCTAGCATCAATGATAAAACCATATTGGGCTAGCCCGGTTTGCGCTTCTAATTGCTGATTTTTTAGGATCACAGCAATAGTTTTAACTTCATCATCGAGCTCAATTTTAAGACGAAACTGACTATCTATAACAAAGTCTGTTCTAGCATCACCGGCAAAAGCACCGCCTTTGATTGAAATATCCTTCAAATGCCCGCTCAACACTACATCGCTAGCATCTGCCGAAATTAGGCTAGCTTTGATATTTATAGGTACACGAGAGTGTTGTCTTAAAGATACGGTTTGCAGCTCTTTGGGGTAGGTGATGATTAACCATTGCCCAGTCTCGCTGACGACTTTTTGAATCGTGCTGCGAAACGCTAAAATGTTAGCATCTTGCTCATCGCTATTGACCACGCGGATCACTACGCTCTGTCTTTCCCGGATATATGGGTTAGCGGTTTGCCAGCTCTTATCGTTACCTAAGGTTAAAATTACCGAGCGCCCGGGATCGACGCCGATTAAACGGCTACGCAAACGTATGGTCTGAGTGGGAGTGAGTAACTGCAAATGTACGTCTGTGTTGCAGTTGAGCGTATCTAATGTATTGAAGTCCTTTTCTGACTGCATAAGCGGCCTACCTCTCGCGGAACAGAATTTGAAACTAGCATAAAACCCTTGCTAACAAAACGTCATTACAGCTTTGTTAAGCCATGTTTACCTAGGGTTACAAATATTTGCTGTCATTAATTTGATTTTCATCGCCATTTGCTTTTTGATGGGGGCGGAATTCATAGTGAGAATCGCTATGATTTATAGCCGAAAGCCGAGTTTTGGTTATATTGTGGCTATAAAAATCAGCATATAACAAGAGTGCTTATAACAATCAGTATAAAACGTTGACTAGCACAACTTCTTATACTGGTTGCTATTAAACAAGGAGCGAATAATGAAGCGCTATACCAAGGCATTATTTTTAAGCCTAGGCATGCTGCTGGCAATGCCGATGGCACAAGCCACAGAAGCCAAAGATATTCAAAGTTTCACTTTGGACAATGGCATGAAGATTATGGTGTTAGAGGACAGTTCAATCCCTAACGCCAACATGTACCTTTTCTGGAAGGTTGGTTCACGGAATGAAGTTCCGGGGATCACTGGGATCTCACACTTTTTCGAGCATATGATGTTTAACGGCTCTAAGAAGTATGGCCCAAAGATGTTTGACCGCACTATGGAAGCGGCCGGTGGTGCAAACAATGCCTACACTACCGAAAACTTAACAGTGTATACCGATTGGTTCCCAGCCAATGCCATTGAAACTATTTTTGATCTTGAAGCCGATAGAATTGAAAACCTCGATATTAATGAGCAGATGGTGGAAAGTGAGCGCGGTGTGGTTGCATCAGAGCGTTTAACAGGGCTGGAAAATTCTAACTGGCGAGTGATCCAAGAAGAGCTAAAAGGAGCGGCATTTAGAGCGCACCCTTATAGCTGGTCGGTGATTGGCCATGAGTCAGATATTGAGGCTTGGACCTTAGATGATTTAACTCAATACCATAAAACGTACTACGCGCCGAACAATGCCGTCGTGGTGATTGCAGGTGATGTAAAGCTGGCCGAAGTGAAAAAGCTCGCCAATAAATACTTTGCTCCAATTCCGGCACAAGCACCGCCAAGAGAGGTGAAGACCGTTGAGCCGCTACAAAAAGGTGAGCGCCGCGTATTTGTGCAAAAAGCCTCAGTGAGCACGCCAAATGTAATGTTGGGTTACCACGTACCAGCTACATCAAATAGCGACTACTATGCGCTGGATCTATTGGCATCGATATTAACCACAGGCAACAGCTCACGTATGTATCAAGGCTTAGTAGATAAGCAAGTTGCCATCGAGGTCGATACTTATATGCCTATGTCGTTTGACCCTAACTTATTTTACGTTATGGGGGTGGCAAACCCAGGGGTAACAGCACCTGAACTTGAAGATGCAATGATTAGTGAAATCAATCGAATTTCACAACAAGGTGTGACAGAAGCTGAGCTTGAAAAGGTTAAAAACATTAAGCTGATGGGCTTTTACCGTGCGATGGAGACTATTAATGGTAAAGCCAATACGATTGGTACTTATGAGCTATTTTTTGGCAGTTACGACAAGTTATTTAACGCGCCAGAGGCTTATAACAAGGTGACGCCTGCAGACATTCAGCGTGTGGCACAAACTTACCTAAAACGTTCAAATCGCACCGTTGCTGTGCTGGCTGCAGAAGAGGAGGCTGACCAATGAAGACCTTATATTCAACCTTAAGCGGCAGAACGTTACAGCAACCTAAGCAGCTGCTCACGGCAATCGCCGTTGCGGGCGCGTTAGCTTTATCTGGTTGTGCAACGACGCAAGCACCAACCACCATTGATACTGGTAGCTTTAGTGTTCCAGCTTATCAACAGGTTAAGCTTTCTAACGGCTTAACTGTGTATATGATGCCGCAACGTGAAGTGCCACTCATTACCATAGATGCCACAGTACGAGTTGGTGCCGTTAACGATACAACTTCTGGTGTTGCAGAGATGACCGCTGCTGGTTTGATGCTAGGCGCCGCGGGCAAGACTAAGCTTGAAATTGAGCAAGAAATTGACTTCTTAGGTGCGAGCTTAAGCAGTGGTGCAGGTAAAGAAGGTAGCTTTATTAGCAGTAATTTTATGGCAAAAGACGCTGATAAAATGTTGCCGCTAATTAAAGACATGCTGGTTGCGCCGGACTTTGATGCCACCGAGTTTGATAAATTACGCCAACGCGAAATCGCCGGACTATCGCAAGCAAAAGAGAGTCCGCGAGCGGTGATTAGTCGTTACTACGACAAGCTTATTTTTAGCGAACATCCTTACGGCAACGCAACATCAGGCAATAGCACATCACTTGCAGAGCTAACCATCCCGCAGCTACGTGCATTCCATAAGAGCTACTATCAGCCATCAAATACGGCAATTAGTGTAGTTGGTGATTTTGAGCCTGCGCAGATGCAGGCCAAGTTAGAAAAGTTATTTGCTAACTGGCAAGACTCAGAACCAGTGACTTTAGTCGACCTTTCTAAAGGTTTGCCTAAACTAGAAGAAGCCGATGTCTTGTTAGTGGATAAGCCAGACGCCATTGAAACAACGTTTTTGATTGGTGGCATGGGGATTAGTCGTGACAACCCAGACTATGTAGGCCTTACAGTGATAAATACCATTTTAGGTGGCCGTTTTACCTCATGGCTTAATGACGAGCTTAGAGTTAATGCGGGTTTAACCTACGGTGCTCGCTCAGGTTTTAGTGCTTACTCGGCGTCAGGTACCTTTAAAATCAGTACCTTTACCCAAACGGCGACCACTAAGGAAACTATCGATCTAGCCTTAAAAACTTATGCAAGACTGTGGGAGCAGGGCTTAGATCAAGTCACCCTAGACTCGGCTAAAGCCTACGTTAAAGGGCAGTTCCCGCCTAAGTACGAGACCAGTGGTCAGCTTGCAGGGCTAATGTCTGATATGTATTTATATGGTTTTGACGATGCGTTTATTAATGAGTTTCAGGCTAAAGTTGATGGCTTAACGCTAGAAGAGTCAAAGCGCTTAATTGATACTTATTTCCCTAAAAAGAACCTGCAGTTTGTCATCATAGGTAACGCCGCTAAGATTGCGCCGATAGCCCAAGAGCATGGCAAGGTTAAGCAAGTGAATATGACCGATGTAGGTTTTGGTGGATAAGCATAAGTTTTAGATTGCTTACATCAGCTTAAATAGCCAAAAGCCGCGATTATCGCGGCTTTTTAATGTCTGGAACATTTATGGCAAAAGCCCATGGATGGGCAGCTTTTGGCGTTGTGTCTGGAACATTTATGGCTGTATTTTTTTAGCTAAGATTTACACGCCTGCGTAATCTAGCTGACGCCAAGCCTCATAGCTGATAATGGCTACCGCATTCGACAGGTTTAAGCTGCGGCTAGTAGACATCATCGGGATGCGTAGGCGCTGCTCAGTTGGAATCGAATCGATGATATCTGCCGGCAAGCCGCGGCTTTCTGGGCCAAATAGCAATACATCGTCTTGCTTAAATGTTAGCTCTGAGTGCGGTCGGCTGCCCTTAGTCGTGCAGGCCATAATGCGTTTGCCAGCCATTGCTTCAAGGAAGGCTTCAAAGTTTTTATGGTGGGTCACATTGGCTAAATCGGCGTAGTCTAAACCGGCGCGGCGTAGCTTCTTATCTTCTAAATCGAAGCCTAATGGCTCAATCAAATGCAAATGGCAGCCGTTGTTAGCGATTAAGCGGATGATATTACCCGTATTTGGGGCGATTTCGGGTTCGTAAAGCGCGATATTAAACATGCTGATCTGCCTAAAAATTAGTGAGCCGAGATTATACGGTAAAAATTGCTAAGCGGAAAATAGCTATCATTGCCAAGTCAGGTCGCATAAGGCAATGCAATCGCGTGCTTACGTGAGGCGGCTCGTAATAATCGCAACAGGTAATATACGGCTGCTAGCTTTACTACTATATTGCAGCCTATCGATACCTGCTTTTAGGCTCATTAATGGATCTCGCCAAACTCTCGCGGATCAGCATGAAACATCTGATCACCTTGCATGTGATGCTCGACACCTTGAGCGTTACAGCCAGTGCTGAGCGATTATGCTTAAGTCCATCTTCGGTGAGTAAAACCTTAAGTCAGTTAAGGCAAAGCCTTGATGATGAGTTGTTTTATCGACACGGTAACAAGCTGGTGGCAACCCCATTAGCGAGGCGGCTCGGGCCGAGTGTGCATCAAATTATCAATGATATGAATCAGCTGATGACTCAAGAAGCTTTCAATCCTGCAGAGTATAGTGGCCGTTTTTCATTGGCGATGCGTGAGAGTACCTTTGAACTACTTGCCGCTAAATTTAGCGCGCATATATTGCGTTTAGCGCCGAATATTCGTTTCGATATTTGCGCTAAAGATAGCGTTGGTTTTTACGGTTTAGTTAAAGGCAATTTAGATTTTATTGTATTGCCTCATGATAGAAGTCAGCCGCCAATTTCACAGCAAGAATTGGTTTGGCAAACTTTGATTACTGACGAGATGGTGTGCTTGATGAACCCGGAGCATCCACTTGCACAGCAACAACAGATGTCGATCCACGACTACCTCAGCTTTAGTCATATTGGCATTAGCGATACTGACCTCAATACGCCTTTTTTTGAGATGCAATTAGCCCAGCAGTCGCACAATCGCGCAGTACCTATTTCGGTGGCCGACTTTGGTAGTGCGGCATTACTGTGCCATCACAGTGAATTACTGTTTACCTGCTCACGGCGTTGGGCTGAAAATGCTATTCAAGCCAAAGGCTTAGTAACTAAGGCTATGCCGCTGGATTATGGTGAGGTGGCTTATAGTTTGGTGTGGCACAAGCAAAGTATGAATGACCCAGCACTGCGGTGGTTGCAACAACAGTTAGTTGAGTTTGCGCGCCAAGCGTTTTAGCAAGTTAAAACAAAAGTAAACCGCTACATAGGTTTTGAATTAATTACGTTTTCTAGGGGATTGGTCATGACTATTCATATTCGTAAAGAACAAGCGAATGACGTACAAGCTATAGATTCGGTAACCGTCGCAGCATTTCTTGAAGCGCCGCACACAGATCATACTGAACAGTTTATTGTTAAAGCGCTGCGCAGTGCTGGGGCATTATCGATATCGCTTGTGGCCGAAGAGGGTGACGCGATTGTGGGGCACGTGGCAATTTCTCCGGTAACGATTAGTGATGGGGCTGAGCATTTGTATGGCCTAGGCCCAATATCGGTATTGCCAACAGAGCAGGGTAAAGGGATCGGTAAAGCATTAATGCTGGCCGCCATAGATGAGTTAAATGCCCTTAATGCGGCAGGTTGTGTAGTACTTGGGGAGCCAAGTTATTACGGCCGTTTTGGTTTTAAAGCTAAGGCTGAACTCGTGTTAGCCGGTGTGCCAGCGGAGTATTTTCAAGCGTTGCAATTGCAAGGTGATTTGCCAGCGGGTGAAGTGCATTACCATGAAGGTTTTGCAGCACAAAGTTAGCTTGATTTAACGGTCGATAAAATCATTGCAAGTGACTGGCTGAGGCGTTGTAGTGAATAACTCTTCTGTTGCTAGCTTTAACGCTAACTAACAGAGCTAACTCTCCTGAAGTGGCCTTTGAGTAGTTTTTAAACGCAAACAAATAAAAGTTTGACACGCGTCACGTTTTCTTGCTAGTTTGAACTCAGCGGTTTAGGTCGGAGAGTTCATTGATATAACGAGGACTCAATCGACTGGGAGTTCGACATTAGCTAGCTCCGCTGGCTGGGCCGGATTCGACAGAGCTGAGGCATTGTTATTAGAAGCTTCGACCGGACTACTTTTCAATCCGACTCTTGAGTACATTTTCGGATACCCATTGAGTTACTTTCGAGTAACTTTGAAAGTCTAAGTAGTTGAGTTTTATCTTAGGCTGTAAAACAAAAAAGCATCCCAATGGGGTGCTTTTTTTTTGCTTTGAGTTTTGGGTTGATGGTTAGACGTTGTCTAACAATTCACATTGTGGCTTTGCCACTTATCAGGCTACGCCTGAACTTGAGCAATTAAGCTGCGCTTAATAAACGTCGTGGGATTCCATCCCACACCCGGGCAAGGAGGACTGCTCGTCCTATCCTCCTTGCATCCACCATGACGGCCCTAACGAAGTTGTTGATCCTCAGTCATTTTCAAAAATCGCTATCGCCTCAGAATCGCCATCCATGGCTCTACTAAGGCTACCTCGTCATCCATGACTCGCTCACGCCATTTATCTTCAATGACCTCGGCAACTCCGATGGGGAATCGGTGTATCCAGTAAATTTGGGAGTACTCTTAATAAAAGTTTTCTTATATCTAGATTTAGAATCAAACTTTGTTCAAGAGTTTGTTTTTATTTGCTTAAAACATAGTTGGGTAAGATACTGTTTGCCTGCTTAAGCATTCAATTTAAGAGAAATTATGAAGTTAGAAGGTGGTTTTGACTGGTCTGAAGAACTTAGTATTGAAAGTGGATCTCAACCTTTGGAGCTTTTGCCGCCTGATAGGTTAGGTAGAAAGAAATACGCTGAGTTCATTGCAAAGTTTTTAGTTTCTCAAGGTTACGATGCTCAAAACGATAAGCGTCATAACTATGTTCTTAATTTGAATGCAGAATGGGGAGCGGGAAAGACTTATTTCCTTAAACGATTAGCTGAGGAGCTAAAACCGCATCACCCGGTTGTATATATTGATGCATGGAAGCAAGATTACTCTGACGACCCTTTAATGACGGTTATCTCATCGATGATTAGCCAGCTAAGAGAACAAGCTGGGAAGAATGCTGATGATAGTATTTATAAAGCTCCGAGAAAGGCGATGGGTTTACTAAAAGCTGCTGCACCTGCAATTGTGGGCGGAATAACAAAGAAGTTTTTAGGTATAGACCATGTAGCTATTTTGAATGCTGTTGAAGATGAAGGGGATATTGGTGAGAAAGTCACAGATGAAAAAGGTCAGCCTATCGATATGGGCGCAGCAGCTTCTCAATTAGTTAAACATTTAATTGATGAGCATGACGCAAAGGCTAAATCGATTGAAAACTTAAAGGTTCATGTTAAGGAGTGGGTCGAGGCGGTAATTGGTTTAGACCAAAACAAGCACAAAGAGCTTAAACGGCGCTCATTTCCTGCATTTGTTTTTATAGATGAACTTGATAGGTGTAGACCTAGTTATGCAGTGGAAATGCTTGAAACTATCAAGTACATCTTTGATATTCCTGGTGTAGTTTTTGTGGTTGGTACAGACACTGAGCAGCTTCAACATGCTGTAAAAGCTATCTATGGAGAAGGCTTTAACGCGAGAAATTATTTAGGTCGATTTTTTAATAGCCGTTTTACGTTGAGACAACCAGACATTAAAAGTTTACTAGCAGTCCATTGTGACAGCAGCAAGTTAACAGGGGGATATTTCCGAGATTTGAGGATATCAGTATGGCCTGAGAATGAAAGTGCTGAAGATAATATCGCGAATATAGCAGCTGTTATAAACTGTTTTAATTTACCCGCTCGAACCGTTATTCAGATTACAGACAGAGTGATTGCAACACTCAGTAATTTGCCTATCGGTAGTAAACTAGACCTTTTGATGCTTGTTACATTGCTATGTTTCAGAGAAAAAGATGAAGCTTTATTTGAAGATATAATGGCTGGAGACTTTGAGAGAGAGCAAAAAGGTTACGGCAATAAGTTAAAGCTTAATCAATTTATGACCATTAATTATAAGTCAAAAAGTATAGTGGTATCTAACTTTGAACCCGCTTTAAAGTTACCAGACATTAGGCCTAACTCTGGTAATAAGTATGCAAATGCATCTTATTTTATGACTTTAAATAAATATTTTGAGATATTCTCTTCGTTTTTTTCTGGTGATAACACGGCCACTAACTTGATATTATCAAGAAGCAGGGAAAAGAGTTCTAATCCTATAGAAGAGTTGCAAGTAATACTTAAGCAATTGGAACCGAGCAGGAGTAATGATAATTATAGGGATGAAATTGGCAATACTTGGTTAAAGTATTTATATCTAGATTGTGGTTTAGACAAACTGAAGTCTGATGATTATAAAGATCTTGTTGAGCTATCTTCGTCACTGGATTGGCTGGATGATTAGCCTGTTTTAAATTTATAAATTAGATGCTCCTAGTTCTTTAGGTGTGACTCATAATCCAAAAAATTCGCTTTTCTAACCCAGTGTAGATGCGGCTTAGGCCTTTGATGGCATGGATGCCATCGTTGAGTTTACACGGACGTACTTGCAGCGTGCCTAAGAAGTATCTGCACATACGCCGGCTGCAAGCCGTTGGAACCACCGATGTTAGAAGTTGGCTTGAAGATTCAAGTGATGAAGAATCTAAAGGTTCACCGCTGTAGATTTTTCCCAATCAAAATATACGGCATATACTAAAAGTTTCGCTTTTCTAATTTAGTGTGGATGCGGCCGTGACCGTCCATGACATGGACGTCATGGCCGAGCTTCCATGGATGGACTTGTAGCGTGTCACGGCAGCGTCTGCACATACGCCGGCTGCAGGCCATTGGAACCACCAATGCTGGACGTTGGTTTGAAGATTCAAGTGATGAACAACCCAAAGGTTCAGCGCTTTAACCTAAAGCGTCACACTAGGCTGGCAAGAAAGCCTACAAATAAACATTGGGTAATATAAGATTAGCCACACCATGTTCAGCCAACCGTGCCGCTAACTCAAGCATCTTTTCTTCACTGCATGTTTCCCACTGACGGGCTTCGCCGGTGACGCCATGATGTTGAAAGGCATTGAGCTTTACCCTAACACTCGCAGGTAACTGGGTTAAATAGCCTGCTATGGCGTTAACCTCAGTATCGATATCACTGATTTTGGGAATATACAGTAGACGTATTTCGTAAAGCTTATTTTGCTCCGCGAGTAGCTTTAAACTACTGAACACTCTATGGTTGTCACGACCGGTAATGTAACGATGGGTGTGTTCTTGCCAAGATTTTAAATCAATCATTGCGCCATCTAGATAAGGCATGACTTGTTGCCAGCCGCCTTCAGAAACATAACCGTTACTGTCTATCATGCAACTTAAATGGGCTAAATCGTCGCTGGTTTTAATCGCTTTAAATAACTCGATGATAAACGGCAGTTGCAGGGTGGCCTCACCGCCACTGACGGTAATGCCGTTAATAAAATGCACTTGCTTACGGATCTGTTCTAGCATCTGCGGCACGCTGTATTGGCGAGTCTTAGGGCTAGATTGCTTAGGGCAGGTGGATAAACAGGTATCGCATTGAGTGCAGCTATTACTGTTCCACACAACCTGAGGCTTACCTTGTGCGTTGTAAGTCAGTGATAAGGCATTTGCTGGGCAGGTAGCAACGCAATTACCGCAATTGTCACACATATCTATGGTGTACGGGTTGTGACAATTTTTGCAGTTGAAGTTACACCCCTGCAGGAAGATGACCAGGCGGCTGCCTGGTCCATCGACACAAGAGAAGGGAATAATTTGGTTAACGGTTGCGACTCTGCCCATCTTTTTAATCTACTTCCTTACGTCAATCATATATCTGAATTACTTGCTATATGCAGGTGTGTGCTCATGAGCGACAACCCGTGGTTGACGTTGTAAAAATTTAGCGGTTTCCGCAGCTTCAGCACCTAAGCCTGTCGTGTTAGTGCGCGAGCCTTGCTCTTTATAGCGAGCGATATCTGACTTCTTCACCATGTAACCAGTGACTCGAACTAAATCATGAGAGGCAACGTTGGCGCTAAATATACGTAAACCTTGGTTTAACGCACCTTTGCACAACTGCATCATCGCCAGTGGATTAGTCTTGATTGTTTCATCGATAGTCAGAATGTCGCTAATGCCGGAAGTGTAGTATTGATGATGCTCAGCTACGGCTTGGATGTGCGAAATCGCGTCGGGTTCGGTACCGTACGGAATGCGTACTCCAGGTGTCACATCTCTATCTGTGTTCATGCCACCTTGAGAGTGCAGCAGTGCGCGACCTTTATAACCGAATTTTACCGGTGTCGATTTAACGATGGCATCAAGTGCTTTAGAGATCTTATGCCCTAGCTCGTTGGCGGCAGTGTTATGACCATAAAGGTTACTTGGCTGCTTTGCTATAGAGTGGTCTAAGCTGTCTTCATTAAAGTCAGGTTTGCCTTGTAAGATATTAACGGCTTCAGCCATGCCATAAATACCAAACATAGGCGCAAAGCGTGACTCTTCAATTAATCCCTCTTGTACTAAGAAGCTATTAAAGAAGTTTGATTCTTGGTGCAAGAACGAAGCGCGTGCATCGATTAACTCATAGGTTAGCTGGCAATAGTGCGGCAATACATTAGTGAAAAAGTCACCTATGCTGCTTGCTTTTAACGCCACTTCTTTAAGGTTGAGTCGAGACAAGGTATTAGCCCCACCAGCGAGTGGCAACGAGTTATAGCAGCTGACAATACCAAAACCCTGTTGATCAAATGCGCGGGTATTAATAGGGTAGTTGGCAATGTGCGGCTTACTGCATTCGCAAATGTTGCTGGCGGCAATTTGCAATAGTGCCTCTGGGGTGACGGCAGGATCGTACATAAAGGTCAAATTTGGCGCGATCTGCTTTAGCTCGGCATCGATGCGTAAAATGGTGCGGCAAACGATGTTGTCAGTCGGACCAATGTTGACGTGCATAAAGGCGTCTGGCAGGGTGCGATCTAGCATGATCCAAAATAGTCTTAGCTTGCGGTAAATAGTCTCGTCATCTAACCCTTGGCAATAAGGCAATAACACATCGTCAAGCTGACCTAAGTAAACTGGGATATTGGTGACCGATGGCACGTGATGATAAATAATCGTTAGTGCGTTTAAGGCTTCGTCAAGATCTTGTGCTGGGCTTAGCTCCAAATATTCAGAACCATTTTGTAAGAATTTGACATAGTCTGGTAGCACATATCGTGGCTTGAATGGCGCATTGCCTTCAAACATATCGCAAATTACCCCTTGGGTTTTGGCCTGTGCTAAAGCCTCTGAGATCTTTACATATGGCAAGCTTGATTCAGCTTCTAAGGCTAAGTAGTTGGCTTTTTGTTTTGGCGATAGACGAGGGTCACGGGTAATTTGTGCGAAACGATTTTCTACAGTCATGATGCAGTATCCACTATTTTTTGTGGGGATATTTTACTGCGCTAAAATTGAATTCTAATAGTGAAAAACTGCTAAAAAGTGATTTCCATTATGGAAATACGCTTGGTGAGATCGCAAGTTTCGGGAAACTGCTAACTAACATAAAAACAGGCTAGCAAAAGGGGTCGCTAGCCTGTTGGATGAACATAAAGCCGTTAGGCTTATTTAGTGACCATAAGCCGACTAAAAAAAGCCCAGCGGGTTAGCATCGTAGCTAATCAATAGGTTTTTAGTGTTTTGATAATGATCCAGCATCATCTTGTGGGTTTCACGACCAATGCCCGATTTCTTATAGCCACCAAAGGCAGCGTGAGCAGGATAAGCGTGATAGCAGTTAATCCACACGCGACCGGCTTGAATACCGCGGCCCATACGTTGGGCGGTATTCATATCGCGAGTCCAAACACCTGCACCTAGGCCATACTCTGTGTCGTTGGCTATGGCTAAGGCTTCAGCCTCATTTTTAAAGGTGGTCACCGAGATCACCGGCCCAAAAATCTCTTCTTGGAAGATGCGCATATCATTGGTGCCTTTGAGAATGGTCGGGGTAATGTAAAACCCTTGGCTTTGATCGCCTTCAAGCTTGCATAAATCACCGCCAATAAGCACTTCAGCGCCTTCATCTTTACCTATCTGTAGGTAACTCAAAATCTTATCAAACTGCTCTTGCGAGGCTTGTGCGCCCACTTGAGTTTCAGTATCTAGCGGGTTGCTTTGCTTAATGGTTTTACTGCGCTCAATGACCTTGGCAATAAACTTGTCGTAAATCGACTCGTGAATTAAAGCGCGTGATGGGCAGGTACACACTTCGCCTTGGTTGAAAAACGCCAGTAGCATGCCCTCAACGGCTTTATCTAAATATTCATCTTCATGATCCATCACATCGGCAAAATAAACATTGGGCGACTTACCGCCTAGTTCAACGGTCGACGGAATTAACGACTCGGCCGCGCATTTTAGAATATGGTGACCGACTTCTGTCGAGCCCGTAAAGGCAAGCTTGGCAATGCGTTTGCTGGTGGCCAGTGCTTGGCCTGCTTCAGCACCAAAACCGTTAACTACGTTTAGCACACCCTTAGGCAGTAGGTCTTCAATCAGCTCTAGTAATACTAAAATTGATGCAGGAGTTTGTTCGGCAGGTTTGAGTACCACGCAGTTTCCGGCAGCAAGCGCTGGAGCGACTTTCCACGCAGCCATTAATAATGGGAAGTTCCATGGAATGATTTGGCCCACTACACCGAGTGGTTCTGGAAAGTGATAACTCACGGTATTAGCGTCAATATCAGCGGCGCTGCCTTCTTGGGCGCGTATACAGCCGGCAAAATAACGGAAATGGTCGACCACTAATGGCAGATCGGCAGCGAGTGTTTCACGTACCGCTTTACCGTTGTCCCATGTCTCAGCAATTGCTAGCGATTCGATGTTTTGTTCGATGCGATCGGCAATGCGCAGCAGGATGTTGGAGCGCTCGGCGACCGAGGTTTTTCCCCAGTTGTCTTTGGCGGCGTGAGCGGCATCGAGCGCGAGTTCTATATCGACAGAACCTGAACGTGGTATCTGGCAGAATACTTGGCCGTCTACCGGTGAGGTGTTGTCAAAATAGAGGTCATTTACAGGTTTAACCCACTCACCACCAATGAAATTTTGGTACTGTGACTTGAAGTTAACTTTAGCGCCGGGTGCACCTGGCTTGTTATAAATCATACTGTTCTTCCTTGTACGTTTTTTATGCGGCAACTCAGTGTAGTCTATAAAATAGTGTTGGCAGTATAGGAATAAAGTCGACTAGATAAGCGATGGTTTTCTAGTCTAATATTGCTGAGCCGGACTATTAGCAGGTTACTTTTTATTGTTATGCGTGTAGTGCATTGTTCTCATGCAAAATATGCACTTCATTCATACTGATTTATCGCCTATCCTTATCAGCATCAGATTTAATAGGAACTTGTCATGTTTAACGCATTGGTTTTGACTCAAGAAGAAAAACGTACTTTAGCGAACGTTAGCCAAATTTCAGAAGCTGATCTTCCTGAAGGTGAAGTATTGGTTGAGGTGGCTTGTTCATCACTAAACTATAAAGACGGTTTAGCAGTAACAGGTGTTGGCAAAATTATCCGTAACTTCCCTATGGTTCCGGGCATTGATTTTGCGGGTACGGTACTTGAGTCAAGTGATGAGCGTTATCAAGCCGGTGACAAGGTTATCCTTACTGGCTGGGGCGTCGGTGAAAATCACTGGGGCGGCCTAGCTGAAAAAGCCCGTGTTAAAGCAGATTGGCTAGTGCCAATGCCAAGTAATTGCGACGCCGCTAAAGCGATGCAAATTGGTACTGCAGGTTTAACTGCGATGTTGTGCGTGAAAGCGCTACAGCAAGCAGGTATTAAGCCAAAAGATGGTGATATTTTGGTAACCGGTGCCAGTGGTGGTGTTGGTTCTGTTGCGGTGACCTTGCTAGCGCAGTTAGGTTATCGTGTGGTGGCAAGCTCGGGTCGTGTTGAGCAAAACGGTGCCTTACTGACTAAGCTAGGTGCTAGCGAAGTCATCGACCGCAGTGAGCTTGAAGCTGACTCGCGTCCACTTGAAAAGCAGCGTTGGGCTGGCGTAGTTGATACCGTAGGTAACAAGGTATTAGCGACTGCATTAGCGCAGATGAATTACGGCGGCGCCGCGGCTATTTGTGGTTTAGCGGGTGGTTTTGCACTACCTACTACGGTAATGCCATTTATTCTACGTGGCGTAAACCTTCTTGGTGTTGACTCCGTTTCTTGTCCATTCGACAAGCGCCAAGCAGCATGGCAAGCCGTGCTCGAACTATTACCTGCTAGCTACTTTGAAGACGCTTGCGAGACGATTTCACTTGAGCAAGTCCCAGAGTTTGCTCAGCGCATCATTAAAGGCCAAGTAACAGGCCGCGTATTGGTTCAGCTATAAGTAGGTGCTAGGAAAAGCTGAGAAAGGTTCTAGGTCCTAGGGAAAGCAAAGACGAACGGCCTGCGGCCTAGGGAACGTGACTGCGTCACTGACGGAACGCTAACAAAGAGCACGGGCCGTGCTGTTGGCTTTTTGCTTTTCCTAGCAGGGCGCAGCCCGTCCTCGTAGCGTCCTAGGGCCTAGTACCTTGTTTATTCAGTCCGTCCTCGCTGCGAATCGTCCTAGGTTCTAATAATTAAATATTTTGTGGAGTCTGAGTGAGTAGGTCTTTGATGGCAGAAGCAAACTGTTCACGTAGCCATCTTTGCGCTTTATCTTGGTCGCAGCGAGAATGCCAAAACAGATTGTAATCCAAACTCTGCAGCTTAAAGGGCAGTGGTTTAACTTTAAGTTTATGACGCTGCGCGGCAATTTCTGCCATACCTTCAGGCAAGGTTATAATTAGCGGATTAACCGATTGCAGTGCCAGTGCAGTATCTAGATGCGGTGTTCTAAGTAGCTCTGTACGTGCTGGGTATTGGCTAATCGCCTCATCAAGTAGCGCTTTCACCCCGTCACTAATTGCGATGGTGGCATGGGGATAATATAAATAATCCTCTAAGGTGATATCGTTATTTGCCAGCGGATGATTAGGTGACAATAAGCAGCTGACCCCCACCTTACCCAAGAAAGTGTGCTGTAAATTTCCGGTTTGACCGATAGCACGGCAAATTGCCATATCGGCCCCTTTTACACTGAGCTGTGCCTGTAACTCTTTTTGTTGCACCGGTACAATTTCAAGGCGGATCTGCGGCGCATTTTTATAAATGCTTGGTAAAATAAACGGAATAAGTGCCTGCATTGCATAATCGGTAACGGCAATAGAAAACTGTTGCTGGCACTCCTCAGGTACAAATGCTTTAGGCGTTAGTAGTTCGATTAATTGCCCTGTTGGTTGCCGCAACTGCTGATAACACTCAAGTGCAAATGAAGTTGGCACAAGCTGTTGACCAACCCTGGAAAATAGCGGGTCATTGAGCATTTCTCGTAGGCGCGACAATATACGGCTGGTGGCAGACTGACTTAAATGCAAACGCTTAGCCGCTTGAGTGACACTACGCTCTTCTACCAGAATTTGCAGGGCAATCAATAAGCTTAGATCCTGACGATAGATCTCTTCTAGTTCCATAACTTCCTACGTTTGTTAAGCTATAAGGCTTGTTAATAGGGGATTTCTCAATGTTAGCCTAATGATGGCATAGGAAGTGCGTTACGCAAAAATATTATCCAATTTCCACAAGATAATCCCTTACTATTTAGTTGGTTATCGGTGTCTATTTTTACAAAAAAATAACAAGCTTTTTAAAGCGTATTATTAGCACTTTAGATAGTGGTAAATGACATTTTAAAAAGTCGGTGATAAATCAAATAAAATTGCACTAAGTCAGAGCTATGAAGGTTTTGTTGTTTGAAATTTTGCACTGTAGCGACATTTGGAATTGGTTCCAAAATACCTCTAAAGTAATAAAAAACAGCAATATTAGACTTGGGTTAAAAATCATCAATGTTATTTTCTTGTATGCAGAAAATACTTGTTCAACTCCCGTTTTGGAACTCATTCCAGCTTTATCATTCTTGCGTCTAATAAAAACTAATAGGGTGATGACAGATGAGCAATAAAGATCTGCTAGGACGCCGTAATTTCATTAAAGGATTCGGAGCTGCAGCAGGCGTAGCAATAGCTGCACCAGCATTAGCCGTATCTGAGAAAGCGGATGGCGTTAAATGGGACAAAGAAGTTGAAGTCCTAATTATAGGTTCAGGTTTTGCGGGTTTAGCGGCGGCAATTGAAGCCACGCGAAAAGGTGCAAAAGATGTGCATATTTTTGAAAAGATGTCTTACTTCGGTGGTAACTCAGCCATTAACGGTGGTTTGTTCGCAGCCCCAGGCACACCAATGCAAAAGCAAGAAGGTGTTAAAGACTCTGTAGAGATTATGGTGGCTGACCAATTAAAGTCAGGCCGTGGTATTGCTGATGAAGCCTTATTACGTCACGTCGCTGAACATGCTGTTGAAGCATTGCAGATGACTTTAGATGCGGGTTCTGAATATCACCCATATCTACAACAATTAGGTGGCCACTCAGTTGCTCGTACTTACCAAACGACAGTGAGCTGTGGCGCTGGTATTACTCAGCCGCTATTACATGAGTGCCGTAAACTTGGTGTTCATACTCATAACCGCGCTAAGTTCGAAGGTTTCTTAGTGGGTGATAAAGGCGAAGTTGTTGGCGTGAAAATGCGCGATAACTATCACTTTGGTGAAGATCAACCTGGTAAAGTGACTAATATCCGCGCAACACGCGGTGTGATAATGGCTACAGGTGGCTTTGCTCAAAACGTTGATTTACGTATGGCGCAAGATCCAACTTTGACCGCAGAAGTAGGTTGTACTAACGCACCAGGCGCTACTGGTGAAGGTATGTACGAAATGTTCCGCCTAGGTGCGGTACCTGTCCATTTGGCACATATCCAGTCTGGTCCATGGGCATCACCTGATGAAGGTGGTTTTGGTTATGTATCTAACTACTCTATCTATAACTTCCCGCATTCAGTGGCGATTGACCGTCTAACCGGTAAGCGCTTCATGAACGAAATTGCAGACCGTAAGACGCGGGCCGACGCTGAGCTAAATTGTCGTGATGAAAAGGGTAATGCACTGCCTCCAATTTTAATTACTAGCTATGAAGATTCGAAGAAGCATCCAAATACTAAGAAAGTTATTAAGTACAACGTAGGTTGGAAGTTTGATTCAATTGAAGAGCTAGCTAAGCATTTTGATGTGCCATTGGCGCCACTTAAAGCACAAATTGCTGAGTATAACGAGTACGTTAAGACTCAAAATGACCCGCAATTCGGTAAGAACATGACCGAAGCTAAGGGCAAATATATTAAAGCGCCATATACTGTTGTTCGCTTATGGCCAAAAGTGCATTACTGCCAAGGTGGTGTGCAGATCAACACAAATGCAGAAGTGAAAGACAGCTTTACCGGCCAAGCTATTCCAGGTCTATATGCGGCTGGTGAAGTGTGTGGTGGTATTCATGGTGTGAGCCGTTTGGGTAGTTGCTCAATTCCTGAATGCATGGTGATGGGTATGACTGCTGCACGCAGCATGATGAAAGCCTAAATTTGCCAGATAATAGAGAGGAATGAGCGATGATTAAATTAAAAGCGGTATTAGCGCTAACCTTTGGTTGCCTATTAAGCCTATCTGCACAAGCTGTAGAGATACGTGACCACCACAAAGAAGTGATTGGTAAAGACTGTAAAACATGTCATGACAATGGCATTAAACAGTTTCCATCAGATCAGGCGTGTTTACAGTGTCATGACGTTGATGACTTAGCAGAACAAACTGCACGCAGTGAAGAAGATAAGTGGCAGAATCCACATAACAACTTGCACTATGGTAAAGAGCTTCCTTGCCAAGAGTGTCATAGTGAGCATGGCACTAAGCAGCCGCTATGTAGCAATTGTCATACGTTTAAGTTTGATAAGTTTAAAAAGTAATTGTAACTCAAAAAGTCTTAATGTAGTTTCATCTCAGCTGCAATAAGAAGTGAGTTTGGCCATAAGGATTCGAGTTATGGCCTCTTCCCTGCATTGTTTTATTTCGGCCTTTCAATATTATTGGAAGGCCTTTTTTATCTATTAGCCTTTCTAAATTTATTTTCTTTTATATTAACTAATTCCAATGTTTCTATTTTTGCATATTTAAAATCTTTGTTTTGAATATGTGACGAATAATGGATTTTATTGGTTATAATCAGCTATTGCCCCATTTTTGGAAATAATTCCAAATATAGTATTTAAATGGAGATTAAAAATTATAATTTAAATAATAGGGTGATATATGAATAGTAAACTAGTACTAGCAACAATGCTGTTATCAAATAGTGTTATAGCTGCTGATATTCCAGACTTTCTTGATAGATCTGATATTGATAACGCTCAATTTCAGTGCTTAGGTGAATCACCTAAATATAATGCAAAAGATCAAAAGTATATTGATATTTTGTGGGATGAAACACTGACTTATTTACGAGCCTATGCTGAAGCATTAACTAATGATCAAAACAGTGGCTGCCTAAACTCAGATATGGCAATGGTTGACTCAACTGAAGGTGGCCAGCACATGTGTGTAATGGATCGCCGTGATATGAAGCTGATGGTTAAGAATATCTACCAAGTGATTAATAACGCGGATGAGGCTAAGAAATGTTTTGGCGCACGTGAAGATGTGAGTTGGATTTATAACCCAGGCGGAGAGTTAACTGAAAACTCTCCGGTAGCGCAGCATTTCAAGCGCACGACCTTTGAACAATTCTTCGATAACAAAGTTACTGATAAGCAAGTTAAAAAGCATGGTGAGAGCTTTACCAAAAACTTTTACAAGATGGTGACAGGCGATGAAGTAAAAATGCCTGCAGTATTCCCATATGACATCAGTGCTAATTCATTACCTAACTTATGGGCTTCAGCGGGTTGGTTCCCTATGTATGCTGAAGAAGGTAAGCGCAACGATAAGAACTTTGACAACATCCGCGGCGGTTACGCTTACGCAGAAATCTTTGGTCATTGGGGACTATTACGTATTGATGAAATCAATGGTGAGAAGGTCGGTGCTGAAGTGGGCATGACAGTTCAATCTGTTGATACGCTATATCCGTTCCACAACCATGCGATCTCTGAAATGTACTACAACATGCGTGTGCCAGCCTGTACTAATCAGTTTAAGACTATTGCAGTTCGTGAAGATTCGCCGCTAGTTAAAACGGTAAAAGAAGACGACAGCATGCGCCGTGTTCAGTTTGATGAAGGGCAACATAACTCGCAAACCATGTGGTTATCTGGCAGTGCAGAGCAAGATTCATTGATGTATTTCCACCAAAATACTATTCATGCTTTTGATATTGATGGTAGCTGCGAAGCGAAGCCAGAAGAGCGTGCGATTGTGTCTGTTTGGGCCCGCAGTAACGCCAATGATAAGCGTAATGACTATGGCACAACATTATTGTGTGAGTCTGCTGAAAACCCTGGTACACCCGCTAAGCGTGGTGAAGTTATTCAGTGTGATTTAACCAAAGTTAAATGGTAATTCATTGTTAGGTGTGGGCGCCTAGAGCTCCCCTTGGCGCCCTTACCAAGGAATACATTGATTTCAGCATATTAATAAAAATATAAATTATAAAAAATGGGGTTAGAATTTAGGTATCTTAATTATTAAAGTATGACAATGTATATTGAATCCATAAATTGATTTTATGATATTTAGATTTTGCTGAACCCCTCTAATATTAAATGAAGGGTGATTATGAAAAAGTCTATTATTAATTTAGCAGTAGCAAGTATATTGCTTCCAGTTTTTGCAGCTCCAGCAGTTGCAGATGATTTAAATATTGGTGGTTCTGTTAGAGCTAATTACAGCTATAGCGATTATTCTGAGTCTTCTAAAGATAAAGGCGGTGATTTCGATTTTAACTTAGTGTCAATTACCTTTGCAGATAAGTGGAATGATATTGGCGTGAAAGCTGAATATCGATTCTATGACGGTTACGATCATTTAAAATATGGTTATGCATTCTGGGATGTTAATGAAGATCTAACGATTAATGGTGGTGCTATCAGCAAACCATTTGGTAATAAAGGCTATGCCTCTCACAACTGGTGGTACAGCTTAAATTATTACATGGGCTTTGAAGATGATTACGGCGTAGGTGTGAGTGCGCAGTATGAAAATGGTATCTCTTTATCTGAATTCGCCTTCATTAAAAATGCTATCTATGGTGGTACTGACCACCGTGACTTTGCAGGTACGGTAGCCAAAGGTACTGTTGGCGATACCAGTTATAACAATGAAGAAACCAATACGTTAGCTGGCCGTCAAAGCTTCACATTAACCAGTGGTGAGTTAACGACGATAGTTGGCGCTTCTGTTGAATATGGTCAGCTGTATAACTCAGAGTTCGGTGAGAATGGCGATACGTTTAATTATGCACTGCACCTAGATATGAACTATGCGGGTTGGGGGTTGCAAGCTCAATATCTGGCGTATGACTTTGACCAATATGATGATGGCAAGATTGATCCAAATAAGATTGGTATGGGGATGCTAGGTGGTTTTTATGAGGTCGCAAGTAAAGGTAATATTTACACTGCTAACCTTTCTAAAAATATCGCCACTTCTTGGGGCTCGCTAACTGTGTACAATGATTTCAGTATGGTGCAGCCAGATGTAGAAGAATTTGATGATTCAATTTTAAATACAACTGGTGTTTCTATTGCCTATGGTCCTCTATTTATTTACGTCGATCATTATATGGCGAAAAATGTGCTGTGGCTTGGTGGTAACAGTTTAGGTTTAGCGCAAACCGATGATGATTGGGATCACCGCTTCAACATCAACTTCGCTTACTATTTCTAAGTTATAGAATCGCGGTATTTAGTCACTATTGCTAACATAAATGCCAACCTAAAGGGTTGGCATTTTTAGTTTTAATCTCGCATTTTTATAAAGGCTTGTTTCTAGCTTAGCTTCTTTTATTAACGTAATTAGCCAAGCATTTGTGCTTGATTGACTTCACCTAGCCCTAACACATTAGCCTTAATCAAGTTGATCAATTGATTGGTCGCATCAGTTTGTGTGTCAGGATTAAGATAAAGCGACTCATTAAAGGTTGGTAGAGGCGGGATGTTGCACTCTATCGGATCGATGATCTGCATTTTATCGGTAATACGAAATTCGGCAATAGGGGCGATCACTAAATCGTTTTCTACAGCCATACACATTGCCGTTGGCGAAGGCGTTGATAGCAATACGCTCATTGGGCGCATTGATATTTGGTGGTTAGCAAATACTTGTGCGCGAATAGGGCAGTTCTCAGGGTAAAGGGCCATAGGTACTGTTTCGCGTTTATGGGCGCTACCGCCTTTGGCAGCAACCCAATGAAAGCGTCGTTCAAACAATAGCTCCCCGTGGCCTGCAGCTGGCGGTTGCCAGTGAGTAGCCACAATCACATCAAACTCACCGTTATGCAGGCGCTTATAGAGGTTGCCGCTAACGTCAGTATCGATGACTAATTCGATACAGGTAAACTCACGAATAAACTCTAATAAGAAGCTTCCAAGATAACGATTGATATAATCTGTAGGTACACCAAGGCGTATCACTTCACGGTTTTGGCAATCTTTTAGCTCATCAATTGCCTGTGAACTGAGCTGCAACATCTTATAGGCATAGTTAAGAAGCGTCTTGCCTGCATCGGTCATCGTAACGCCTTTGTTATCTCTAAGTAACAAAGGTTTGCCAACGCTCTCTTCTAACTTCTTGATTTGCAAACTGATGGTTGACTGTGTACGGCAAAGTTTCTCAGCCGCTTTGGAAAGATTTCCGCATTCAACTACAGCAATAAAACTTTCTAATAGTTCAATTTTTAGCATGAGATATCGATTTTATTCATAGTGGTATCAGTATTACTCAATATCTGAATGCGGCCTAGAGTGCTACTTTATCAATGTGAACTAAATTTCAATTGATTGTTAGATTTGTGAAGAGGTCGACATGAGTAACTGGCAGCAACGAGAAAGCTATTTAACCGATATTGCTGAACGCTGTTTACGTGGTCATAAAAGTTTTGATTTGCGTCGTTCACATCTTGTTGAAGCGAGTCAGATCTCCAAAGGCACTATTTACAATCATTTTCCCAGTGAAGCTGACTTAATGGTTGCGGTTGCTAGCGCACATTATAGAAAACGCTTAGAGCGAGCTGCTATTGATGATTGCGATTATCAAGATTGTTTAATTCGGTTTTTAATGCACCATTGTTGGGGCCTTCGCGACGATCTGCTTTACGACCGCTTTATTATTTCGCGGGTCATGCCAAACGTTGAATTGCTCGAGCAGGCCACAGACGATAATCGTGCTGCATTTGAGCAGGTTTATGGCGAATATATTCAGTGGAATAATGCCTTAATACAGTCAATTGGTGTGGTTGAAGGCTTCAATCGTGCGGAGTTGGTTGCTAATTACTTACGCGGCGCACAAATTAACTGCGATGACGCAGGTAAGCATTACAATGATGCCAGCATGTACCATCAGTTTAGTTTTGCGTTAGCTCAGTTGATGGGCCACTCAGATAAACGTCTTCCTAAACTCGCTGCATATATAAGCTGGCTTGCCGAACAAGAAGAAACGGCAAACGCAGCTTAAACTGTTGTCGCTATTGCAGCGGCAGCGAAATAGTAATTTTTAGGCCAGCTTGCTGATTATTCTCTGCGCTAATTTTACCTTGGTGCGCCTGTACGGCTGCCTTAGCGATTGCTAATCCCAATCCCCAGCCGCCGGATTCTCTTTCTCGAGCTGATTGCGGTCGGTAGAAAGGTTTGAAAATCGCCTCAAGATCGGCTTCATTGCTGATCCCTGGACCATCATCAATAATTTCTATCTGTACTGCTGTGGTATCCATCATTGCTTGAATGGATACTTGAGTATTGGCGTAGCGAATCGCGTTGCGCAGCAAGTTCTCTACCGCGCGGCAAAGTGGTCGCGGATAGAGTGGTAATACAATTGATTCATCAATGTCGATGTGCAACTGCTTTTGCTGTTGTTGGGCTTCAAAGTCTGCGTCATCTAAGATCTGACTTAAGATCTCAGCGAGCTCAAGCTTAGGCTTATTGTCGTTGGCATTCAGCTTTACGCGTGACAGCTCTAATAGTTCAGCAATCATCTGCTCGAGCTGGTCTGCTTCGTATTCAATACGCTCGGTTTCGGCGGTCTCTTGGCCCTTTTTACGACTCAAAGCTAAAGACAATTTAAGTCGAGTTAAGGGCGTGCGCAGCTCATGAGAAATATCGCTAATCAGTCTTTGTTGGCTCTTGACCATATCTTCAACCGAGTCAGCCATACTGTTAAATGCTTGAGCCAATTGACCTATTTCGTCATTGCGTTTAACCGTTGCCATATCGACACGGCTACTTAAGTCGCCATCAGCTAACGCATCAGCACTGCGTTTTAGTGAGCGTAACGGTTTACCTAAGTGCCAGGCAAATAAGCCGCACAATAGGCCTGAAAGCAAAATGGCAATGCTCAGAGTTAAAATCTTATTGTCGATAAAGAAGAAAAACCAAGGGCGCGGATGATGCTCGGGTAAGCGTCCAAATAAGCTATAGGGTTTACCACCAATTTCAAAATTATAGGGGCCGAAAATTAGCTCGTCTCTAAATTGATGTTTAATCGGCTCACCCGCTTCGTCAGCGAGTAACATAAAGCGCCTAAGTGAGCGTGATGACTTATGACTGTTAAGCACCTTTCCGTATTCATCGACTAAATAGATGCGCGCAGGTCGGCCTTTAAATTCTTTAAAGCGGCTCCAATGTTTGAGCTTATCTGACTCTAAAATTTGTGGATTCTGGCTTATGCGTTTAGCGCTTTTTTCTAACAAGCGTTCAAGTGGATAGGGGATGGCCGACTGATCATGATTTTGCTGCATCAGAGGTAGTAAACCAATAAGGGCAATGATCAACGAGCTACAGAGCCAAAAGCCCAATAGTAATTTTACGAATATATTGTTGGGGTTTTTTCTGAGCTGCATTTACGGTAACCAGATATAACCTTTGCCGCGTATTGTTTTTACGCGTGGGCGACCGTCGCTGCGTTCAGGCATCTTTTTTCGCAAGTTAGAAAGGTGCATATCTAAGCTACGGTCAAAAGGCATCAACTTTTTGCCTAAGACTTTCTCACTTAAAGTTTCTTTGCTTGCCAGTTCTCCGGTATTTTTAACCAGCTCAAATAGAAGGCTAAACTCGGTACCCGTTAGAATGATTAACTGCTCTTGGCAGTGCACTTCTTGACGCGCTGGATCTAAATTAATGTCGCCATATTGGTGAGTGGATTGTGGAGCATCGTTTGCTTGGCTGTGAGTGCGGCGAATAATAGCGCGAATGCGTGCAACTAATTCACGGTCGTTAAACGGCTTTGGTAGATAATCATCGGCACCAATTTCCAATCCTACCACACGGTCAATTTCATCCCCACGAGCGGTGAGCATTAATACTGGTGTTTGCTTTTTACTGCGCAGTGCACGTAATACTTCAAAGCCATTAAGTTTTGGCAGCATTACGTCGAGTAAAATGAGATCAAATTGCTGCGCAATCGCGAGATCGAGTCCTGTTTGGCCATCATGGGCCAGTGTCAGTTCAAAACCTTCAAGCTCTAGCAGTTGTGCAAGCAACTCAGATAGACCTAAGTCATCATCTATCAATAATATACGGCTCATATTTACCCTTCAAAAATAATCTCACTGGAGGGAGTATACCCTTTTTGATGTCAATTGCAGTTTAGGAGTGTAATGCTAAGTAAAGATCGATAAGCGTTAGCATAATCGAAGTTAATTTAAACTGCTTTACAGAGCTTTACGCTAAATAAACCCAACATTACATTGGGCTAGCTACACTGGTAACCGTCAAATGAAGCTTAGCAGGGCTAGGCAAATTAAATTGAGGCTACCATGATGAAAAAGAATACGTTAAAAGCAGGTTTGCTTGCCATAGTGGCCAGCAGTGCATTACTAACCGCTGGTGTTAGCGCTGGCGAAAACCACCAGGGGTCAAACGAAGGCAAAAGCGGTTATCACCAGATGAAAGGTAAGCATGGTGGTCACCATGACATGCGCAAAATGTTCCGTGGTTTAGATTTAACTGCTGAGCAAAAAACTGAAATGAAAGCACTATTTAGTGCGCATCGTGATGAGATGAAGCAAAACCGTCCTTCAAAAGAAGAACGTGCGGCGCAAAAAGCCAAGATGCTAGATTTCATCACCACAACTAACTTCAGTGAAGAGGCGGTTAAGCAAGCTTTAGCGGCTAAACAAGAAGCGCGTCAGCAAAAAGCTGTTGATATGCTGAAGTTACAAAACCAAGCTTACCAGCTGCTAACTCCAGAGCAGCAAGAGAAATTCAAAAAACGTTTTGCTAAGCACCATAAAAGATAACAGCTTTGAGACTAAAAATGACAACACGCTTAATCGTGTTGCTCTATTAAGTCGATTGCTATTAACTTGAGGGAAATCATCCGATTCTCCCTCAAGTTGTTATAAACTTAAGATCTGTGCTTCCCTTACTTTATCAGTAAACAGATTTTATGAATGACACTTCCCAATATGATTTCTGGGTTAAGCTCGCTAGCCGCGCTGCGGTTGCGACTGCATTAACCCTTATTGTCATCAAGTTAGCCGCGTGGATGTATTCTGGCTCTGCCAGTATGCTGGCTTCTTTGACTGACTCCTTTGCTGATGCATTAGCATCAATCGTCAATTTTATCGCGATTCGTTATGCCATCGTGCCAGCAGACCAAGATCACCGTTATGGTCATGGTAAGGCTGAGCCATTAGCGGCTCTGGCGCAATCGGCATTTATTCTCGGTTCTGCATTCTTGCTATTTTTCCATGGTGGTGAACGTTTAATTAACCCCGTTGAAGTTAAGCATGCCACTTTAGGTGTGGTGGTATCGGTTATTGCCATTGCACTGACATTTGCTTTAGTGATGCTGCAAAAAAGAGCGTTGGCGGCCACATCAAGTACAGTGGTTGAGGCTGATTCGCTGCACTATAAGTCGGATTTATTCTTAAATGCGGCGGTATTGTTAGCGTTAGTGTTATCGCAATACGGTTGGTGGTGGGCTGACGGTTTATTTGCCCTGTTAATCGCTTTATTTATTGGTCAACAGGCTATTGGCTTGGCTTATCGTTCGGTCCAATCACTGCTAGACAGGGAACTCGATGATGAAACTCGCACTAAAATCACTGAGATCGCTGTGCAAGATCCGCAAGTGAAGGGTATTCACGATTTACGTACACGTGAGTCAGGTAAAACCATGTTTATTCAGTTACATCTCGAGCTAGATGGTGACTTGAGCTTACATCAAGCGCATAAGATTGCGGTGGCCACCTCTGAAAGAGTGCGGCAAGAGTTTGTTGAATCTGAGGTGATTATTCACCAAGACCCAGTCTAATTAAATTGAAATAGTTACAGTGTAATTTAACGAAGTACAGGTCAATGTTTAGTGCCCAGCCCGCTCAAATGTTTATGACATTGTTATGATTTAGATCGCTCAGTGTAATATTTGGCTTTAATTGCATCAGAATGTATCGATGGTGGTTGTGAATATGATAGCGTTCGTTCATCAAAAATAATTTAAGGGAATAATGATGAATAAACTATCGATACTAGCGCTCGGTATAGCTGCAATAACTAGCTCTGCAAATGCGTTTGCTACCACTGACCGTACCGGTTTTTATGTGGGTGGCGAAATTGGTGCGATTGAAGCAAAAGAAGGCGGTGAGTCAGAGTCTGGACAAAGCTTTGGTGCTTACGGTGGCTATAACTTTAATGACTGGTTCGGTTTAGAGGCCACGTTATATGGCACAAATGATTTAGCCGACAACGATTTTGCTAGCGTTAATGCGGCGGCATTTTCAGTAGCACCTAAGTTCACAGTTGTATTAAACGATACTTTTTCACTATACGGTAAAGTCGGCGTATCTTCTGTTGCAGTCGTGATTGATAGCGCTTTTAGAGACGTTGATTATTCGGGCTATGGCGTGACTGTTGGTGCTGGTGTAAACGCTGCATTAACTGAGAGTTTGAATCTACGTTTAGGTTATGACTATACCAATGTCGACCTTGATTCTGACGACTTTGGCGCAGCTGACTTTGACGTCGATTTATCGCGATTCACTTTGGGCATGCATTACCAGTTCTAAGTGGCACAAAAAAGGATATCAATGAGATATCCTTTTTTGTTCTATGTCATTGATTAGTCCATTTCAAGTTCTTTGAGCTTACGAGTCAAAGTGTTACGCCCCCAACCTAATCGCTTAGCCGCTTCTTGTTTGTGACCATGAGTATGTTTGAGTGCAGTTTCTAACAAAATACGCTCAAAGGCTGGCTGCACTTCAGTTAGTAGATCGCTATCGCCATCGCTAAGACGCTGGTCAATAAAGTGCTTTAATGCACTTTGCCAATCACTGCTATCACCAACAGAATGACTATTAATCTTAGGCTCTTGCAATAATTCAGGCGGTAAATCTAACGGCAGAATTTCTTGGCCTGAGGCCATAACGGTTAACCATCTACAGGTGTTTTCAAGCTGGCGCACGTTGCCCGGCCAAGGCAGTTGTGACAGCTTAGTGGCGGTTTCTTTGGTTAGCACCTTGGGCTCTACGGCAATTTCTTTGGCTGCAATTTGTAGAAAGTGACGAGCAAGTTGCGGAATATCTTCGCGGCGCTGTGACAGCGGCGGCAAGTGCACTCGAATCACATTTAAGCGATGAAACAGGTCTTCACGAAAATCACCTTGGTGTACCAGCTGCTCAAGATCTTGGTGGGTCGCGGCAATAATACGTACATCGACTTGTACTGGTGAGTGACCACCGACGCGGTAAAACTGACCGTCGGCTAATACTCGTAATAATCGGGTTTGTACATCAAGAGGCATATCGCCGATTTCATCTAAAAATAGGGTGCCGCCATTTGCTTGCTCGAAACGGCCTTGGCGTACACTCCCAGCTCCGGTAAAGGCACCTTTTTCGTGACCAAATAGCTCTGACTCGATTAAGTCTTTAGGGATTGCCGCCATATTGATGGCAATAAAGGGCTTACCTTTACGCGGGCTGTGTTTATGCAGTGCGCTTGCTACTAATTCTTTACCTGTACCAGATTGACCGTTAATTAACACGCTGATAGATGAGCGTGATAAACGGCCAATGGCGCGAAACACTTCTTGCATTGCAGGTGCTTCACCAATAATTTCTGGTGTAGCAATTAATGGTTCGGTGACGGTGACGCCCGATGATTGTTCTTTTGCATGGGTTAGTGCGCGGTCAACCAGAGAGATAGCTTCATCGATATCAAACGGTTTAGGTAAGTACTCAAAAGCACCGGCTTGATAGGCACTCACTGCGCTATCGAGGTCGGAATGCGCAGTCATGATAATAACCGGGATATGCGGATAATGGTTTTGTAGGCGTTCGAGTAAGGTCAAGCCATCAGTGCCTGGCATTCGAATGTCGGACACGATGACTTGCGGCTGTGCCATCTCTAGTGCTTGCCAAAGTGACTCAGCAGCAGCAAAGCTCGCACTGCTAAATTTGGCGCTTTGTAAGGCTTTTTCTAATACCCAACGTATCGAGCTATCGTCATCGAGGATCCAAACTTGTTCAGTCATTATATGTATTCCTCTTATTAACTATTGATGGGTAAAGTGATAGTAAATTCGGTATGGCCGCGTGTTGAGTCACACTCAATGCGGCCACCATGCAAACGGGCAAAGTTATGGGCGATAGATAAACCTAGTCCTGATCCCTGTTCACGGCCTGTAACCATAGGATAAAACAAGGTATCCATTAGCTCTGGCTGAATGCCAGGTCCGTCGTCAATTACTGACAGCATTAGCACCAATTTATGGCGAGTTGTACCTATGGTGACTTGGTGTTGAGTGCGGGTCTTTAGTCGCACATTACCGCCAGCGGGTTCAAGCGCTTGAATCGCATTTTGCACGATATTTAAAATGGCTTGTTGCAGTTGATCGGGATCCATCTCTATATCAGGGATAGACGGATCGTAGTCTTGAGTCAGCGCAATGTTGGCAGGCAAGGTGACATTCACAAGCTTAACCACTTTTTGAATCACTTCGTGAATGTTGTACAAACTATGCAGAGTAGGCTTTTGTGGGCCAAGTAGACGGTCGACTAAATTACGCAAGCGATCGGCTTGTTCAATAATCAGGTCGGTAAACTCGTTAAGCTCTGGTTCTTTTAGCTCGCGAGACAATAACTGCGCAGCACCTCGTAATCCCCCGAGTGGATTTTTGATTTCATGAGCAAGATTACGCACTAGGTATTGCGCAGCTTGTTGCTGGGCATCTTGGGTTAATTGCTGGTGGATCCGGCGCTGTTGGTCTACTTGGCGTAACTCGATTAGTGCTAGGTTTTGCTCATTTTCAAGCGGTGTCAGCGTGACATCTACCGTATGTTGTTGTCCGTCGATTGTTACTAGCGGCACAGTATTAATACTGAGCCCTTGGCCATCACAAATAGCCAGCTTAAGTACTTGTGGATCGACGCCTAAGAGTTGGTAATGTTCTGGCAATGGTTGTTCTGTCAGGCGGTTGCTTCCCACACCGAGTAATTGCTCGGTTGCCGCATTAACATAGAGTAACTCTAGCTCGTCATTGATAACGAGCACTGCCGTTACTAAATGATTGAGCAATAAACTTGTATCCATCAGTTACTCCGAAATATGCACTTGCACCAGATTGGGCATTTTAGTTGCTTGCACTACTATGGTGCACCAAAGTGGTGCAGGCTGCAACTCGACATCATCGGAATGTAAGCTAAATCAATATAATCCTAAGTTTCTCTATTTATAGAGTTTTACTAGTTGGTTCTAGGTTGAGGCCTTATATACTTAGGTTGATTCAAATTTGTCCGATGAAGAAATACCTTGCGTGGAGGAGTAGATGCAAGTTGTTTGCCGTTGTTAGCCAAGGCTTTTACAACAAAGATGTGTTCACCGCGATCGATATTGGTGAGTTTGAATAGGCCGAGGGTTTGTTTGCTGCCTATTTGTTTGCCATCCATATATAGGGCTAATTCGTGGTTGGCTGCGAGTTGCGGGGTGATATTGGTGATAATGGTAATGTCACCTTCATTGCTGCGAATGGTCGCTTCTTCGCTGGGCGAGGCGATGCTCATTTTATAATTAGGTTTGTCTGCCGCAGGAGCTTGATCACTGCCGGGGAGCGCAACGATCTCTGGTAGCTTAATGTTGTTTTGAGTATTTTCTTTGAATTCGACTTCTTCGGCATTTTTCACTGGCTTATCGGAGAAGTGCACGTTTCCTTTTTCATCGACCCATTTATATACTGTGGCGTGAGCGAACGCAGTGCACAGTAGTAAAAGCAGTATTAAGCTAACACGCATTGTGACATCCTATGTTACAGGGTTGTGATGCTCTGAAGATTAGCTGTTTTTGATTAATAAATCATGAAGTTTCTGGTGATAAGCTACAGAAAAAAGTGTGTCTTCAAAAATATTGCTATCTTTGATGTTAAGGTAGACTGAATTGAATTTACCTAAAAGTTGTTTATTTAGCGCAGCCAAAAGGAATAGGTGTACAAGCATGATACAAAATAGGAAATTGACCGGTTTTACGCTAATCGAGCTGGTTGTTGTGATTATTGTGCTCGGTATTTTAGCGGTTATTGCGTTACCCAAATTTATTGATTTTAGAAATGACGCCGACACGGCAGTGTTAAAAGGTATGCAAGCAAGTTTGAAGTCTGCCCGCGATCTTGTTGCCGCGCAAATTGAGCTAAGGCCTGAAAATCTAAATAATGCCCAAACCCGTTTCACACTGGAAGATGGTCAAAGCATTAGGGTTCGGGGTCATTATCCTGATGGTCGCTGGAACAATACCTTTGCTTATTTAGTCGACTTCGACTCAGTCACTTATATCACTTCAAATCAATGTACCGATGCTAACTCTGATACGGTTTGGTGTGCCCGAAATCGCAATTTGGGCTGGTTCACTCAAAGAGGGTATACAACAGCGACTGATGGTCGGGGTTTTATCATTTTTCCTCGTGGTAATAACGTTAATAGAGATCGCTGCTATTTGTACTACTTCACGCCTAATGACAACAATCTAACCCAAAAGGGCACTTTGCCTGTGGTTGCGCTTGATCTGTCTGAGTGTGGTCAGTAATCCACTGAGCTAGCTTAAAACTTACTTTCTATTTCTATCTATATTAGAGGTTGTGTCATGCAAAAATTAGCGTTTATGAGTTGTTTGTTTCTATTGACGGCTTGTCAGGCGACGAGTGAGTCAGAGCCTGCTGCAACTGAAGTGATAGAGCCGAGCTTTGACTGTCAAAAGGCGCAAGGTCAAGTGGAAATACTGATCTGTAATGACCAAGAGCTGGCGGCGTTAGATAGACAAATGTCAGAGGTTTATCAGGCTGCGCTGGCAAATATCCCTGCATCGGCACAGCCGAAAGCGATGCAAAGAGGGTGGGTAAAAGGCCGTAATGATTGCTGGAAATCACAAGATGTACGTCAGTGCACCCTAGATAATTATCAAGACCGAATTCGTGAATTACAAATCGAAGGGCAGTTAATTAAACCTCTTAATAGCGCCACTTTTGATTGTGGAGAGTATCCAGCCATAACTGCGGTTTTTTACACTCAGCTCGACCCTGTTGTAGGCGTCTTTACTTTTGCTGAGCAGAAGATTTTAGCGAATAATGTACGCAGTGGTAGCGGCGCTAAATATCAAGGACGCAATTTTGAGTTTTGGGAGCATCATGGTGAGGCCAGTGTGCAGTTTTTAGGTGATAGTTATCAGTGTCAATTACGACCGTAAGCAAAGCGAGACCATAAACAAAAAGCAGCCAATGAGCTGCTTTTTTGTTTATCTATCGTCATAAGACGAATAACCGTGGTAGGTACGGTATGTGTTGATTAGCTGTTGTCGTATTCTTGCTCAATCTGGCTGGCTTTGGTGCTGTTTTCATGTTGACTGAGCTGTTGAGCATAAGCGGCAATATGTGGGTACTTTTTCACTTCGCCGCTCTGACTAAGTAGTTCAACAATAAACGACATCATAATATCGGCACCAGTGAGTTTGTCTGCTACTAGATAGCGTTTGCCCTCAAGAGACTGATTGACATGGCTCAGTACCTTTTCTGTTTCTGCGGCAGCGTAGCCCTCTAAGAAGTTAGTTAGGCAGCCATCTTTCGCAACAAACATTCTTAGCAATAATGGCAAAATCGCGGAGCTTTCAGCAAAATGCATCCATTGTAAATACTCAACGTATTCAGTAGTGCCTTTTTCTGGTGCCAAGATCCCCGCTGCATGTGTATCGATTAAGTACTCGGTAATGGCACCTGATTCGGCGATAACCTGTTGGTCATATTCAATGACAGGTGACTTACCCAATGGATGAATCGCTTTAAGCTCTGGTGGCGCTAAAAAGGTTTGGCTGTCACGCTGGTAGGCTTTTATTTGATAGTCTAGTCCTAATTCTTCAAGTAGCCAGATTATGCGCTTTGAGCGGGATTTGTTGAGGTGATGTAGAGTGATCATTGGCGGTCCTTTAATATTCAAAAGATTACATCTGACAAGCACTGTGGAGCTCGCCAGAAATCATATTAGGTAGCAGAGCTATTTGAGTTGCTTGATAATTTCATCGGCGACAACTTCAGAAGATGCAGGGTTTTGACCTGTAATAAGGTTGCCGTCAACGGCAAGGAAACTGCCCCAGTCATCACCTTTACGGTAGTATGCGCCATTTTGTTGCAGCATATCCTCAACTAGAAAAGGTACTATATCAGTAAGTTGCACGGCGGCTTCTTCGCCGTTAGTAAAGCCTGTCACTTGTTTCCCTGCCACTAATGGTGTGCCATCGGCAGACTTAACGTTCTTCAGAGCGCCTGGAGCATGACATACCAAACCGACCGGCTTGTTTGCTTGATGGAAAGCTTCAATCAGTGCAATGGAATGAGCGTCGTTAGTTAAATCCCATAGTGGGCCATGGCCACCAGGGTAGAAAATAGCATCGTAATCGGCTTGGTTAATGTCAGCTAACACATGAGTGGTAGCGAGTTGTTGTTTAGCTTGCTCATCTTGGTTAAAACGTTCAGTTGCGGCAGTTTGAAAATCTGGCTGTTCGCTGCTTGGATCGAGCGGTGGTTGACCGCCTGCTGGCGAGGCTAAAGTGATTGTAAAATCTTGGTCTTTAAAGCGATAAAAAGGACTGGCAAACTCCTCTAACCAAAAGCCGGTTTTTAGACCTGTGTCGCCTAGTTTGTCATGTGAAGTCAGTACCATTAATACGTTCATATTGTTGTCCTTTTTATCTGTTGGTTTGCCAACTAGTGACATCTTTATTATCCGATGTCAGCTAGTTAGCCGAGGTCTCTTTTTACGTTTTTTCTGATATGTGTTTATAAATTACGTTCTAAAATCTTGCGGCTCATCGCCAGATCAACATCTTGGTTTTCACCAAGCGCTGTCATGCCGTGAGCTTCAAGCTGGGCAAGAATAGTATCTATGCTGCTGTTGTCTAAGCCGTAATCTGACAGGCGCGTCTGTATGCCCATTTGTTCGAAGAATTGACGAGTTTTCTCGATCACCTGATCAATAATCTCGTCTTCAGAGCCTTGAGTAATGCCCCATACTCGGCTGGCATACTGTACTAACTTGTCTTTTTTGCCTTGGCGACGAACGTCGAGTAAACCTGGTAAGATCATCGCTAGCGTACGGGCGTGGTCAACGTCATATAAAGCCGTGATTTCATGACCAATCATATGGGTTGCCCAGTCGTGCGGAACACCTTTACCGATAAGACCATTTAATGCCATGGTTGCGACCCACATAAGGTTAGCGCGGACATCAAAATCTTGTGGTTCAGATAGTGCTTTAGGACCAAGCTCGACTAAGGTTTGCAGCAAGCCTTCAGCAAATCTATCTTGTACTGGTGCATTAACTGGGAAAGTAAGATATTGCTCAGTAATGTGTACAAACGCATCAACCACACCGTTGGCCACTTGGCGTTCAGGTAATGTGAAGGTTTTACTTGGGTCTAATACCGAGAACTTAGGGAATACATGGTCACTCATAAAGGCCAGTTTCGCTTTAAATTCTTTACGAGTGATTACGCTACCGCTGTTCATTTCTGAGCCTGTTGCTGGCAAGGTTAACACGCTACCAAAAGGCATAGCTTGGGTTACCTTAGCGCCCCAGCTTAATAGGATATCCCATGGTTCACCTTCAAATAGAGCCGCAGCAGCCACAAACTTAGTACCATCGATGACTGACCCACCGCCTACAGCAAGTAGGAAGTCGATATCTTGTTGTTTAATGACATCTACTGCTTGCATTAAGGTTTCGTAAGTTGGGTTGGCCTCGATACCGCCAAACTCTACTACAGGGCGTTGCTTGAGTGCTGTTTTTACTTCATCAAGGGTGCCGGTGCTTTTGGCACTGTTGCCGCCAAATAGCACTAACACTTTAGCGTCTTGTGGTACGAGGTTATCTAGTTCAGCAATCTTGCCTTCACCAAAGCTAATGTGAGTTGGGTTGTAGTATTCAAAGCTATACATAATTAAATCCTTTAATCGACGGATGTGTCGAATGAAACTCCGGCCTGGTATAAGTAGACCAGTCGTCTAGTTAATAGTTAAAAAATACCCGCCATAAGCTCGTATAAGCATAGGCGGGGGAGATAAACTTGTTAAGTTACTTTTTCGGGCATTGTTAAGGCCGATACTGGGGTGGCCAACATAGCTTTGGTTACCAGCAATACGCGCTCAATAACTTTTGGATCACGGCTTAATTTTTTTCTTAAGCTTGCACCTAACCAGAGTTGATATAAAGTCTCTGCAGTATGGGCTGCATGCATTGGTGCTATTGATCCGTCAGCAATGCCAACTTCAATACAATCGGCAAGCCTCGCAATAACTGCTGTCGAACCTTTATCCAACGCAAGACGCATTGATTCAGAAAGATCTGCAACTTCGGCGCTAAGCTTAACCACTAGGCATTTTTGGTCTGCGCAAGTCTCACTTTGAGTACTCTGCCAGCGTAACCAGTAATTCATTAGCCTGTCTAATCCTGATCCTTCTGAAGCAAACAAGGCATCAATATTGGCTAGGTAAGACTTAAAGTAATTGTTAATGATCTCTTCACCAAACTGCTCTTTAGATTTGAAGTAGTGGTAAAAAGAACCTTTAGGCACATCGGCAAATTTAAGGATCTGCGACAAACCAACATTAGAGAAGCCTTTGCTGGAGATTAGGCCATAACCTGAGTCGATGATGTGTTGTCTTGTTTGTTGAGGTTCTGTTTTCATAATGCATACCTTAACACAATTAGACCGGTCGTCTAGTGGTTTTTGAACAAAAATGAATCATCGTAGAACTAAGGGCTAGATTTGACTGGCTACAGACCTGATATATAAGATTGAAGCGCCGCTATAGCGGTAATGTATTGCGGGAAAAGTTTTGCTTTAGTACCACAGTTGACTCAATACCTGCGATGCAGTTTAAACTGCCAAGAGATTTTTTCACGAAGCTTTCATAGCTTAACAGATCGCTAGCGACGATTTTTAGGACATAATCATGGGCGCCAGTTACCACTGAGCACTCCATTACTTGTTCTAAGTTTTGCATGCTTTCTTCAAACATAATGGCGTGTTGGTCTGAATTTTCTTTCAGCCTAACAAAGGCATATACCACAACATTGAGCCCCACTTCTTTAGGATCTATTTGCGCTGCATAGCCGCTAATGACACCACTTTGCTCTAGCTTTCTAACTCGGCGTAGACAGGGCGTGTCTGACATATTTAGCCTTGCTGCTAGTTCGCTAATAGCGATACGCCCTTGACGTTGCAGTATTGCTAGTATGTTGCGGTCCTTATTATCCATGGGTACAGCCTTTTTATTTTTATGGTGAAAATCAGTAACTACTATTCAATTTATAGGGGATTTCGATCTTAATTGGAAGTTATTGAAGCGAATTTGCCGATTTACACTGACCTTAAGCTGCTAGGCTAATTAGCTAGATAATAATAAGGACTGGCAGATGACGCACAATACTCAGGCGTTCGACCATTGGATCCGTACCCGTTTTGTTGAGCTTAATAGTGAGCTTGAATCTTTATATGCAAAACAAGACGATAGAGCAAATGTTGAAGGTATCGGTGAGCACTTGAAAGTGCAGTTAGAAACGGAAGGTAGTGAACTTATCAGCTGCTTACTTCTAGAAGGGAATACTGATGAAGGTTTTGATCATGCATTTGATTTGCTTGGTAATGTAGGTTTGTATATGGCAGCTTGTCGGCGCCATGAAATTACTGAACCTTCTAGAGAAACGACTTCACCACTTGTCGAAGCATCGACCTTAGCTATGCATATTGGTGCGTCTATTGGAGTGACGCCAAGGTTTGCAACAGCTCATCTCACGACTCATAACCGTTCGCAGCAAGGCGTGTATAAACGCTTTACCAACTTAGACGCTGAAAAGTTGTTTGTTGATTACAATACCAAAGGTATTTTGGCTTATAAGCGCGCCGCTGATGCCTTACTTAAGATCCAACCATTGGGAATCGACCATCCTATTGCCTATGACTTATTGCGTGTTGCTAAACACGCTTTACAGGATGTGATTGAATCTAACCGAATCCTGTTTCAGCAACTGAATGCTGATGACTTTTTCTATTGTGTGAGGCCTTATTACAAGCCCTACCGAGTCGGTAGTCAGGTTTATCGAGGAGCGAATGCTGGTGACTTTGCCGGGATTAACGTCATCGATATGCTACTGGGCCTTTGCGCGGCAAACGAGCCAGGTTATTCGCAGATGTTGGTAGATAAGTTTCTTTATATGATGCCGGAAGATCAAAGTATTTTACGTGACTGTATGCGCCGCACTAGCTTTATGGATGAGTTATTAAACATGACGCACTTAAGCAAGCAGGATTGGTACCAGCAAAACGTCGGCGCATTTCTTGAAGTATGTGATCTTCATGGTGAAACCGCGATTCAGCATCATAACGAACTGGTTACTAAATATATTGCGCTGCCATCAAAAGAGATGGCTGAACAGCATATGTCAAAAGTGACTGCGAGCGGTCCTCCTTTACCTGTATTACTCAACTCACTAGAAAAATTGCGTGATAGAAGATCTGCGGCAAAACGCGATGATATTAATACCCGTTTTGAGGATATAAAGGTACTTAAGGCTAGTCTGGAGGTGCGCTAATATGAGCTCATTTAAAGATGATTTTATCTTAGCGTCTGGCAGTTACTTGCTTAACCACTCCGTAGGTCGCCCATTGAAAACAGCTGAGCAGGCGTTTAGCACTCAGTTTTTCACGCCGTGGCAGACATCTGGTAGAGAACCTTGGCAAGATTGGTTGCAGGTTATTGAGAAGTTTAATCAAAGTTTGGCTAAGTTGTTTAATGCCAAAGTCACTGAATTTTGCCCGCAAGTGAATCTGTCGAGTGCGTTGACCAAGCTGATAATGTCGCTTGAACGATTAGAGCGACCTAATGCTGTGGTGTTGATGAGTGAGATTGATTTTCCGAGTATGGGTTTCGTGTTGCAAAAAGCTCTACCAGTTACCTGTGAATTACGCTTTATTCCAAAAGAATTAGACGTAACTGATGCTGCTGTGTGGCAGCAATATATTAGTGAGGATGTTGATTTAGTCTTTGTCAGTCATGTGTATTCTAATACCGGACAACAAGCCCCTTTAAATGAGATTGTTAGCGCTGCTAAGTCGCAAGGTACATTGACTTTGATTGATGTTGCGCAATCCGCAGGGATAATTCCACTCGATCTGAGTCAGCTACAGGCTGATTTTGTTATTGGTTCAAGTGTGAAGTGGTTGTGCGGTGGCCCAGGGGCGGCATACTTATGGATTGATTCAGTGCATATAAGCAAGTGTCAGCCAAAAGATGTCGGTTGGTTTAGCCATGAAAACCCTTTTGAGTTTGATATTCATGAGTTTCGCTATCATCAAACAGCATTAAAGTTTTGGGGCGGAACGCCATCAATTGCACCTTATGCGATTGCAGCCCATAGCATCGACTATTTTGCCAATATTGGCTCATTGAAGCTTAGGGAGCACAATCAGATGTTGATTGAGATAGTTGCCAAGCAATTAGAAGATGTCCTGATATCTCCAAGAGAGCGGTATGCACGTAGTGGAACCATAGTGCTGCATTTTGGGGCTAGACAACAGCAAGTACTGAAGTCTCTAAATACTGCAAACATTAGCGTAGATGTGCGCTGTGAAGGTATACGAGTGTCACCACATATTTACAATGATATGAATGATATTGAGCAGTTATTAACGGTTATTGCTATAAGCTAAACAAGTATAGAAAAGGTCTTATCAAAGACCTTTTCTATACTAAATTGCCTATCTGGGTTAAGGCTTAACAGCTCTTAAATTTACTTTTCTATAATCAAATTGCTGATTAATTCTGTTTAGCTCTCCAACAGAGATCTTCGAAAGTAAGGTTGTACCTTGCGCATCGGTAACAAACTTCTTTGCAGTGCGATTAACAAAGTCGACGACATAAACACTATCATCATTTTGGGCTTTAGCTGTGGCAACGGCATCTTTGTCAGAGCAATCATTACACTTAGTAATAGGGCTCATAGCAGCAAGACTAACGCTGGAAAACAATAGTCCTGCGCTAAGCAGTGTTATCTGGGTAATTTTCTTTTTCATTGTAAGTTCCTTATTACATAAATGTGATCTTGGTCACACTTTTAATTTAGGGGATAGGTTAGGAAATGTCCAGCTTAAATGTTATTAACTTGTTGTTTCGTAATGTGTTATTTAGTTTGTTCTAATTGTTGTTTCCGGCAGTTTTTTGATCTAAGTAACTAAGTTAATTATGTTATTTTAGCTTGCCTATCACACATGATTGGCCGATAGTTAAGATTAGTACTGCACTATAAAAGGAATTTTATGAAACTATTCATGCTGTTAATTAGCATCTGCTGTTTCAGTGTTTCAGCAATGGAATGGCGCATAGAGTCTATCGCGTCAGGCGCGTCATTTCGTGGTAGTGCGGTATTTGAAGATATCGCTTGGGTGACTGGTAGCGGCAATCGAGTGTTTATCTCTAAAGATGGCGGCCAATCGTGGCAAGATATTTCAGTTAAAGGCCAGCCGTTAACGGATTTTCGCGATATTGAGGTATTTGATGCCAATACTGCCATAGTAATGGGCGCTGGCGCGGGCGGTTTATCAAAACTCTACATCACTAAAAATCAAGGGCTCAGCTGGGAGCTTTTATTTGATAACCCTGATGATCTTGGTTTTTTCAATTCCATTGCTTTTTGGGATCGTAATAATGGCTTATTACTTGGTGATCCCGTTGGTGGCTGCTATGTGATTTTACGTACAAGTGATGGCGGTAAAACTTGGCAGCGTATCGCACAAGCTGAGCTACCTGAAATGCTCGATAAAGAGGTGGCTTTTGCGGCTAGCGGTAATACGTTAATTGTTGATAAGCGTAGTAGAGCTTGGTTTACCTCTGGCGGCTTTAGTAGCTCAGTTTACAGTAGCGCAGATTCAGGTGCCCATTGGCGCAGACGGCCAGTGGCACTTTATGATGATACTCAAACTGCTGGTGGTTATGGCTTAGCTTTTAATACCTTAGGCGATTTATTTGTATTTGGTGGTGATTACCAACAGCGCGACAAACATGATGCCAATATGGTGTATCGAAAGGGCTATGTTTGGCATAAGCCTCCGGGGGCAACACCGGGGTTGCGCACTGCGATGGCGTGTTATCAAGAAACTTGCATTGCAACGGGTAAGCTGTCGACGGATATTTCCCATGATCATGGTTATAGCTGGCAGCCACTGCTGATCAACGGTGAATCACAAGGTTTCTTTACCTTAGCTATTGATGGAAATACATTAGTTGCAGCAGGGCATAATGGTCGCGTTGTAGTGCATCAGTTTTAGTTTATTGTTAGCTGTTATTTTATGACTAGATACATAATTAATGCGCCAATGCAGCCGCCAAATAAAGTGGTAACAGTGAGCAATATTCGTTGTTGGTATAACGACACCTGTTGCATCTGCTCATGAGTTGGTTTGGGGAGTACAAGTAATTGCTTTTGTTCCACTTCAAAAACTGCACATAAACCCAATAGCGTGTCATTCGATGCGGCTACCTTCCTTCTCTACTCGCTGCACTGTCCGTAGGCTAATGGCGCATGCATCTGCCAAGTGCTGCTGCGTCCAGCCTTTTTCCTGTCGTAATGTCCTGATCGCGAAGGGGTTAATTTCCATATCTGACTCCGCTAGCTTCCTTGTAAAGTGGCAACATGTATCTACTTACCCTATAAAATAGTGGGTAAATAAGGCAAATAAACCGCCAAAAATCAATCCTGCTACAAAGCACATAAATATTTGCTTACGAGCGGATTTATTATCCTTGTCGAGAAAGGCTTTGGTTTCAGTGGCTAGATGTTCACCGCTGCGATACAAACTGCATTCAACCGTGCCTTTGAACAGGCTAGTGACTTTAAACCTGACTTCATAGTCACTACCTAAATGGCAAAATTGATGTGAACTACGCATGCCGAAACTGCGCTTCTCAGTGATAACTTCATCGTTGAGGTAAATGGTTTCTTTACCTGAATATCCCGAACCATGAGCTGTGATGCGCACATCTTGATCGTTGAAGTAATACCAGTATCCATTGCTGATTGTTACTTGTTCCATTTGGCTATCCATTTTATGGCGATTGATTGAGTGTTCCATACTTGCTCCTTGCTATGTTGACAGTAGAAGTTGACGAGAGCAAGTTCAGCATGAATAGATGGTTTTCTCTGCGTCATGGATATGACAGGCATTAAAAAGTCATATGACAGTGAGGCTGCCATATGACTACGTGCTTGTTATTTATGACTTTAATTTGTTTGGGTGAAAAAACTGACTTTTAGGTACTATCCAAGCCTCTACTGCTTTACATAGTGGCGACCACTGATCCGCTGGATAATTTGGGTGGCATTAAGATCATGGATCACGTTGATGACGGTTGCAGGAGCATCGGTAACAGCACCAATAATCACTAGAATAGGGATAGCTTCAATCGGCAAGCCTAAGGTGGTGACAATGAAAATCTCACCAAGAAACGCACCGCCGGGGACGCCGCCAATCACAAAGGCTGACAGCACTGAAATCAATATTGTGATCGCAAAAACATCGGCGCTAAAATCTAAGCCTAGAATCGAATAGATAAACACAATCTTAAGCGCTGTGGTCATGGCTGCGCCGCCCTTATTAAGATTGACTAGCAAAGGCAAACTGATGTCGGCGATGTCTTCTCGCAGCCCCATTTTATTGGCGGCTCGAATATTTACCGGTAACGAAGCCAATGAAGAGCTGGTGCCTAAAGCCGTTGCTGAAGGCTCAATAGCGTTACGCCAAAACTGTTTAACCCCATTAAAGCCACCGCCTAGCCATGCATAGAAAGTGCTGCCTAAGGTGTAATAAATCGCTGCTGCGATAAAGAATAAGCCAATTGCGCGGGCAAAGGTGCTTAATAGCTCGCTGTCTTGACTGGCCATGGTTGACGCAAAGTAAGCCCCAAGACCAATAGGTGCAGCAACCATTAAGATTGATACGATTTTCATTATTACAGTATTGAGGCTATCGAGCATGGCTGAGACTTTCTCACCATCTTTACCTGATTGGCCAATCGCGATACCGCTAATTACCGACATAATAATCAACGCTAAAATGTTGGATTTTGATAATAGACCGACAAAGTCATTAGTGGTGAGTAGGCTGACAAAATCCATATCCCCAGAGCCAGCAGTGATTTGCTGCTGTAGATCTAAGGTCACGCCTTGAGCGGGATCGTAAATTGATGCTAAACCGATAATGCCGAGTGTGGGGATAATAGCCATGACAATTGATACTAAAAAAATAGTTATTAGTATTGCGCCGAGACGTTTTAAGTCTGTCATGCGTGCAATAGATGAGGTTACGCTAATAGCCACTAACGGCACGATAATCATAAACAATAGGTTTAAAAATATCTGGCCTAATGGTTTTAGTTTTAAGGCAAATTCAGGCGCAAAGATCCCGATTATGCCGCCTAGCATTAATGCTGAAAGTAAAATAAATGAGCTGCGATAAGGCGCGAGTTTTTGCCACATGATTATTATTCCGTGAATGATGTCTGATGATATTCAAGACATGGGTTAAGCCAGTAATCAGCAAATAAAGAGGCCTGCGTGTGGCAGGCCTATTTGAGTACCATGACTGTTAACGTCCGCGTCTTCCTTCACGCATGGAACCATGCTGACGGGCGTTACGGGCACGATTTAGGCCTTCTCGGTCAAAGTTGTGATTATTCACTGGCCGATTGATACTGTTGGGCCGATTTACTGGGTTGTTAGGCCTTGCAGGTTGAGGATTAGACAGAGATTTAGGCTGAGATATTTCACGATTGTTTATCCCTGTTTCAATTTTCTGACGTGTTTCAGGTGCAGGTGTCCAGCTACCTTTATCACGGCTTTGCCATTTTCCATCTAAGTCTCTAGCTACATTGCCATTTTTATCGGCAAAGACGTTATTTGTGCGAGCATTGTTGTGATTGGCTTGTTTAAACTTATTATTAATCTTTGCTGGATCAGCATTGCGATTACGGGTTTCTGGACGGTTATAAAGATTGTTTTTACCGACTCGGTTGCCAGTGAGCTTGTTGCCGGAAATATTGGTATTAGCGAGTTTATTAGAGATGTTGGTGCGATTACCAATACTCACGCTGTTACCAATATTGATATCACCCGTATTAATCACCACTGGGCGACGATAGCCACCTCCATAGTAGCCGCCACAGCAGCGACCCGGATAATAGTGATTGCCCCATCCGGCACTCCAACCTATGCCTACACTAAAGAAACCATTGCTCCAACTTACGCCCGCGTTCCAGCCTGTCCATGGGTTATAACCCACGTGTAAACCCCAAGTCGGTGGTCGTGGATAATAGTAACGTCCCCAATACGGAGGGTAATACCAGCCTGTGCCATAAACGGGCACGCCATAATAAGGGTATGACCACATATAACCTGGGGTATAACCGACATACACTACTTCAGGTGTTGAGTCGTAGATTTCAACGTAAGTGGTGTTATACACAGGTGAGCTTGGCGGGATTTTGGCGATTTCATCATTAGGAATGTTATCAGCAACTTGCCAAGGCCCTTTGGCATTGGATGCTGTAAACCAAACGCCGTTATCAACAGCATAATATTGGTTGTTAATTTTTAATACTTGAGTAGCAGTGTTGACTGCGTAGGCGACTTTAGTGCCGGGAATGGCATCAAACTTAGGCTCACCATCATATTGCACACTGAGCTTTGCCGCATCACGTTTAATGGCGGCAGTTTGTGGAATTTGTGCATCAAGCATAGCTTGGTCGGCTTCAGTGGTGCCTGCCACCGACACGCGTAAGCCACCGATATCTGATTCTGGCGGAATATCATTAAAGCTCGTAGGCAGTTTGTCTGCGCGGACGAAACTCCAAGGACCTGCTTCTTTTTTAGATTTAAACCAACGACCAGAGAGTAGCAGATACATTTCACCGCTTGAAGTTTCACGGATCCATGCCGTTTCAGTATTACTGACATACAGCAGCTTGCCTGCGGTTAAGCTTTTCCATTGCGGTTTACCATCGGTAGATACTAACTCTGTTGGTTTATCGACGGCAATGACAGCGGGGGCATCTGCCGTAGCTGCGTTGCCGTTGTTGGAGTCAGGGAGCATCTTAACTAAGTCTTCAGGCGGATATTCGGTCGCTTGCCATGGCCCCATAGGGTTATCAGCCGTGTACCAATACGTACCATTGCTAAGGAAGAGTTTTTTGGTTTGCTTATTACGTGCAACGGCAAAAGGGGTGTTAAGTGCGCGTTCATACGGACTATTTTCAATATCTCTAAATTGTGGCGTGCCATCAAAAGCAAGTAGTACCGCTAGCTGTTGACGAAATAAAATATCGGGGGCATCGCTTTTGATTTCCGCCAGACTTTGTTTTTCTTGTTTAGCGTTAGCAAGACTTGCAGATAAACGCTGCATAGAGATTTCAAACTGACTATTTTCAAGTTCCTTTTCAACCACTTCTGTAAATCGCTGCTCATCAGCGGGTTGAGAGTCTGGCCAGCGTACCTTGGTGACTTCAATATTGCGCACCGTAGCAACGTCTTGGTTAGTATCGATGCGGGCACTAAACCAGAAAGCACCGAAAATAGGCTCGTCTCTGTCGATTAACTCAAGTGACATCGCCGCGCGGCCTTGTAAGATATTGCCATTTAATGATTCAGGTTGTGGCTGATACACCACAATGGTGCCTTCTTTGGCGGTGACATCTTGTGGCCATTCAATGGCTTTAGCGGGCAAGATGCCGAGCGTTAATAGCAATGACAACCAAATCACAGTTTTGGTTAAGATTGAAATGCGTGCAGACATGATAGCTCCCTCTATTACAGTTAAGTACAAGCTAACATAGTTGCTTGTTTTTGCAGCACCTTTATGTCAATTGGTATTAGGTATATTTAGTTTTGTATGGCGCTGATATAACTATAGTGGGTTGAGAGAGTGTAAGAGGAATTATGATCTAATAAAAAAGCCCTAAACATTGCTGTTTAGGGCTTAAAGGCTAACCAAATGCTTGGTTAGCGGCTCAACTCAAGGATTACAAGCTGTAGTAAAGCTCGAATTCTACTGGGTGAGTTGTTTGGTTAATGCGCTCAACGTCTGCAGACTTAAGGGCGATGTAAGAATCGATAAAGTCGTTAGTGAATACGTCGCCACGAGTTAGGAACTCACGGTCAGCATCTAGACACTCAAGTGCGTTTTCTAGTGAAGTTGCAACTGTTGGGATTTCTGCAGCTTCTTCAGCTGGAAGATCGTATAGATCTTTATCCATTGCTTCACCTGGGTGGATCTTGTTTTGGATACCGTCAAGGCCTGCCATTAGCATTGCAGAGAACGCTAAGTATGGGTTAGCTACTGGGTCACCAAAACGAACTTCGATACGACGACCTTTTGCACTTGGTACCACTGGGATACGGATAGAAGCAGAGCGGTTAGCTGCTGAGTAAGCTAGCATCACTGGCGCTTCAAAGTGTGGTACAAGACGCTTGTAAGAGTTAGTTGATGGGTTAGCAAATGCGTTAATAGCACGAGCATGCTTAATTACACCACCGATGTAGAACAATGCTGTTTCACTCAATCCGCCGTATTTGTCACCAGCAAATAGGTTTACGCCGTCTTTAGCTAGAGACTGATGCACGTGCATACCGCTACCGTTGTCACCAACGATTGGCTTAGGCATGAATGTCGCGGTCTTGTTATAAGCGTGAGCAACGTTATGTACTACATACTTAAGCACCTGAACTTCATCAGCCTTAAGGGTTAGCGTATTGAAACGTGTTGCGATTTCGTTCTGACCAGCAGTCGCCACTTCGTGGTGATGCGCTTCAACAACCTGACCCATCTCTTCTAGTACTAAACACATAGCACTACGGATATCTTGTGAAGAATCAACTGGTGCTACAGGGAAGTAACCACCTTTAACCCCTGGACGGTGACCTTTGTTACCATCTTCGTAGCTGGTACCTGAATTCCAAGCTGCTTCTTCTGCGTCAACTTTGTAGAAACAACCTGACATGTCAGCACTGAACTTCACATCGTCAAATAGGAAGAATTCTGGCTCTGGACCAATCAGCACTGTGTCAGCAATACCTGTTGAACGTAAATAATCTTCTGCTTTCTTAGCAATAGAGCGTGGGTCACGGTTGTAACCTGTCATTGTGCCTGGATTTAGAATGTCACAACGGATGTTAGCTGTCGTTTCAGCAGTGAAAGGGTCAAGTACGAAACTTGCTGGATCAGGCATCAATACCATGTCTGATTCGTTAATGCCTTTCCAACCTTGGATTGAAGAACCGTCGAACATTTTACCATCTTCGAAGAAGTCAGCGTCAACTTGGTGAGTAGGAATTGAAACGTGTTGCTCTTTACCTATGGTGTCGGTAAAACGCAAATCAACAAATTTAACTTCTAGTTCTTTTAGTTGTTGTAAAACTGATTCTGCAGACATTCTCAAATCTCCGAGTAGGGTAAAGGGTTGTCCCTTTGTTTTATCTTTAAATATTTAGCGCTTAACGCGATTCTGATATTTGTATAGCGAGAGTCGTGCCAATATTATAACTTATTGAATAATAATAGTTGTTTGTTTTCGTAATAATTCAGGTTAACGCGTTTTGCACTATTTTGGTGCGCGCAATGGATCTATATGGTGCACGCGCTATTACGGTGCAGGCAGCCTGTGAACTAGATTATGGCTGGCTTGCTCTTGCGTTTTAAACGAGCGGACAGAATAGCTAAGCTAAATCGAATTTTATAGGGTGTAGCTCAAGGAAATAGCATCTGTATTTCAATAAGTGTTATTGCGATTAAAAACAGTCAACAGCGAGAGAATAAAAGGCGTAAATCTATTGGTTAATATGGCTGAAATTACTTTTAAATCGCTAAATATTGAATTTATCTAGGAAGCAGATACTAATAGTGTCACACAAGGAAAGTATAAAAAAGTGTATAAAAAGCGGGCGTTAGAGTGAAAAAAATCAATGCGAAAGAGTTATTTTTAACGATTGGTTAAAAATAATCCTGTGAGATAACGCCGAGCTAGAGTAGAATGTCACGCTTTTTATTGCAACTACTATACTAGATTGGTTTTAGTCGTTGTCAGTAACCCCCCTATATTTTATACCGATGGTAAGAGGTTTAGCCGTGTTAGAGAATTTACGTAACATCGCCATTATTGCACACGTTGACCATGGTAAGACTACCTTGGTTGATAAGATGCTGGCGCAGTCAGGAACCCTTGAGTCTCGAGGAGAAGCCACTGAGCGGGTGATGGATTCAAATGATCTTGAAAAGGAACGTGGTATCACGATTCTGGCCAAGAACACTGCCATCAAGTGGAACGATTACCGCATCAACATCGTAGACACCCCAGGTCACGCCGATTTCGGTGGTGAGGTTGAGCGTGTTCTATCTATGGTTGACTCAGTATTACTACTAGTTGACGCAGTTGATGGTCCAATGCCACAAACTCGTTTCGTAACTAAGAAAGCTTTCGCTCAAGGCCTAAAGCCAATCGTTGTTATTAACAAGATTGACCGTCCAGGCGCACGTCCAGATTGGGTTATTGACCAAGTATTTGACTTGTTCGACAACCTAGGCGCTACTGATGAGCAGCTAGATTTCCCAATCGTTTATGCTTCTGCACTAAACGGTTTTGCAACATTGGATCCAGACGAAGTTAGCGCTGACATGACGCCGCTATTCGAAACGATCGTTGAAAAAGTTTCTTCACCAGATGCTGATGCTGAAGGTGATTTCCAGATGCAAATTTCGCAAATCGACTACAACTCATACGTGGGTGTTATCGGTATTGGCCGCATCAAGCGTGGTAGTGTTAAAACTAACCAACAAGTTACAGTTCTTGGCGCTGACGGCAAGAAACGTAACGGTAAGATTGGCCAAGTATTAGGTTACATGGGTCTAGAGCGTCACGAAGTATCTGATGCTAATGCTGGTGACATCGTTGCAATTACTGGTCTTGGCCAGCTACAGATTTCTGACACCATTTGTGCCCCTACTACTGTAGAAGCACTACCAGCTCTATCTGTTGATGAACCAACTCTAACCATGACTTTCCAGGTGAACACTTCTCCGTTCGCTGGTAAAGAAGGTAAGTTCGTTACTTCACGTAACATTCTTGAGCGTCTACAACAAGAGCTAGTACACAACGTAGCACTTCGTGTTGAAGAAACTGACAGCCCAGATCGTTTCCGCGTATCAGGCCGTGGTGAACTTCACCTTTCAATCTTGATTGAAAACATGCGTCGTGAAGGTTACGAGCTAGCAGTATCTCGTCCAGAAGTTATCATCAAAGAGATTGATGGCGAGATGTGTGAGCCGTTCGAAACACTAACTGTTGACGTTCAAGAAGAACATCAAGGTGCAGTAATCGAGAAGCTTGGTACTCGTAAGGGTGACATGAAGGACATGCAGTTAGACGGTAAGGGTCGTGTACGTATCGACTTCGTTATCCCTAGCCGTGGTCTAATCGGTTTCCAAACTGAATTCATGACAGCGACTTCTGGTACTGGTCTAATTTACCATTCATTCGACCACTACGGTCCTCTGAAAGGCGGCGATATTGGTCAACGTGCACGTGGTGTATTGATCTCTAACGCAACTGGTAAGGCACTAACATTCGCACTATTCGGTCTGCAAGAGCGTGGTCGTCTGTTTATTACTCACGCTGCAGAAGTATACGAAGGTCAAGTAGTTGGTCTTCACGCACGTGCTAACGACCTTACAGTTAACTGTTTGAAAGGTAAGCAGCTAACTAACATGCGTGCATCTGGTACTGACGAAGCGCAGGTACTAACTCCGCATATCGAAATGACACTAGAGCAAGCTCTTGAGTTCATCGATGATGACGAATTAGTAGAAGTAACGCCACTGAACATCCGTGTTCGTAAGCGTTTCTTGACTGAAAACGAGCGTAAGCGTCATAACCGTAAGTAATGACCGCGTTTAGCTTCAACCTTTAATTAGGTTAAGTATTGAAAGCCCCCAACATGCAAATGTTGGGGGCTTTTTTGTTATCTGCAGTTTTGTGTGTTTAGTGGCATTGCTCACCCTATTCCCAGATCTTTGTTTTAAATCCCATTAATTCAAGCTTTTAGCCTAGAGTCACAACTCGCTTTAGAGTGTGAATCTCTACTCGCCAGTCTGCTAGCCATAAGCGCTAGCGCTCACTAATTTAGTGATAAATGAACCTGCTTAGCAAAAATCAGAATACGCTAATACTCATTTGGAGGTATGGCGGTTGCGGCACATTATTTTAGTTCGATTTACCGTAATTTAGTCTCAGCTTGAGTAACTTGCACTACAAATTACCAAGTATTACAGCGATTGCTGTCGACATTTTTAGCCGATATTTGGCTTATTGCTAAGCGCATTTTTGAATTGAGTTCTAGTGAACTCTATTGGAGAAAGTTGTGGAATTTCTACTTTTTTGCCTAATTTTTATTGCTTGTTTCTTGGTTGCCTTTAAACCTCACAAACAAAAAATGGCGCATATTTTTTTGGCTCTGAGCATTTTAATGAGCATGGGAATTTGGTTGATCGCCACTTGGGGCATGTTAGTGCCTGCTGGTAACTTGTGAGAACACTATGATGAATGAATTAACAGTAAACAGAATTATATCGTTAGCGGCATTAGCGCTAATTGCTTTACCAGTCGGTATCGCTTGTATCATCTTGGGCTTTGCCATGGGTGACACCCCTTGTATTCTTTGCTGGCAAGAGCGCACCGCGATGGTGCTGGTATCGCTAATCGCAATTTTCATCATGCGTTACGGTTTAAAGCCAAAGTATATCGGCGCACTGATTATCACTGCCGTATATGGCTTATGGGCGGGTTACCGTCATAGCTCAGCGCATATTTTGCGTGATATTGGTCAGGGCTTTGGTCCGGCGATTTTTGGCGTTCACACCTATGTATGGGTGATTGTGGTCTTTGCGATTATCTTATTGTTTGCCGGCGTATTAATGCTGCTACAAGGCGACAAGCTAGTAGAGAAGAGCGATAGCAGTGAATGGAGCCTACTGAACAAGATCACGGTCAACGTGTTCCTAGTCATTATTGGCTTCAACATCGTACAAGCCTTTACGCAAACAGGCCCATTCCCCTATATCGGTCAAAGCGATCCTGTGCGTATGACCTTTGATTCAGAGAAAACCATTTGGTCTACGGCTAACTGGCCAACGCTTTCTAAGCTGTCAGCTCGTGGTGCTTACTCAATCGAGAAACCTGATTTTGCAAGCATGACTCAAAATGATGCGACTAAAGTTGCCACAAGCGACGAGCTTCAATTGCTTAAAAGCGTTGAGCTACCAAGTGACATCTTCGGCTTAGCAACGGGTATGAGCTACAACCCTCAAAGCAAGTTATACGCAGTAGTGACTAGCAATAATTGGGTTTATTTCTTAGATGACACGCTGACAAGTATTTTAGCAAAAGTGCAGATTGATGCTGCTTTCTCTGCTGAGATCTCTAACCTTGCGGGTGTGACTTTTGACGGCGAAACATCGGTATTAGTTACAGCGGATCACAAGAGCTTTGTACGCGTTGAGTACGATCCAAGCGTGAAGTTTGATGATACTTATGGTCGTTTCATTGAGGGCACAGATGGCGTGCGTGAGCTAAAGCGTAGTCGTTTTGCGACAGTGCGAGCTAAGTACAACTACGTTGCTAACGTGGGGTGGGACGCGAACACTCAAGAGTACTTAATGGTGACCTTGCCTGATCTGAAGCGTAATAACTTTGTGGTTTCGCGTTTAAGTGGCAAAGACTATGAACTTAACAGTGAAGCGATTATTAGCATTGACGTTGAGCAGTACCCGAATGTAACCGGTATTAGCGTAGCGGGCGATAAAGCTTACTTGCTTAGCCATTCGGGTCAGCAAATGTTAACTATGGATTTAGCTTCAAATGCCGTTGTTACAGCGAGTGATATTGCGGGCCTTAATAACCCACAAGCGATGACTGTTGTGAATAATAACTTTGCAGTACTGGATGCGACAGAAGGTAATAACCGCGTTAACTTTTACCAAGTTCAGCATTAATCTGTTAAAGCTAAGCATTAAATTGCGTTGAGAATACCCAGCCCTTAATTAATCGTTAAGGGCTTTTTTTTATGTCAGAAGTTAGCCTACATGGCGCTTAAAGACTGGCTAATGCTAACTTGTCGTATCAATCTCACTACAAATATCAGTGTAATAGCTCACAGGTTGATTAAGTTTGAGAATACTAATTTAGCCTAATTGGTATAATCGATAAAAATCTCTGCTAGCTGTCAATCAACGGCAATAGAGCACCCTCAATCAACATCGCTAATAAAATTAAAGGTAGTGAGCAATGAAGCGGATCTTATCCATTCAATCCCATGTGGTATTTGGCTGTGCTGGTAACAGCAGCGCAGTATTCCCTATGCGTCGTCTAGGAATGGAAGTTTGGCCGATTAATACGGTGCAGTTCTCAAACCATACGCAGTATGCACAAGGTTGGGCTGGAATGATCATGCCAGCGGGTCAGATCACTGAGTTGGTGCAAGGCTTAGATAATATCGGCGAGCTGAAAAACTGCGATGCACTATTAAGTGGCTACTTGGGCAGTGCTGAACAAGGTGCTGAAATTGCCGCAGCAGTGAAGAAAATGAAAGCGCTTAATCCTAATGCCATCTACTTTTGTGACCCTGTTATGGGCCACCCTGAAAAGGGCTGTATTGTGTCGCCAGGTGTGCAGGAGTTTTTAAAAACTCAAGCCTTAGCAGTAGCAGACATTATTGCGCCAAACTTATTAGAGCTAGAAACCCTAACTGACACCGAGCTGCATAATCTAGACGAAGTGATTCAGGCTTGCCAAAGCCTACTCGCGAAAGGCCTGAAAATGGTTGTGGTTAAGCACCTTGCAAAAGCGGCCACCAATAAAGATCAGTTTGAAATGCTGTTAGTGACTGAAGATGGGAGCTATTTAATCTCGCGTCCATTATACGAATTTGAAAAGCAGCCAGTGGGTGTGGGCGACTTAATCAGTGGCTTGATGTTAGCTAATCTGCAAGCGGGTTGCGACCCAGTGGAAGCTTTTGAGCGTACTAATGCGTCAGTTGATGCAGTATTGCTAGAAACCTTTAATCAAGGTGCATACGAGTTGCAATTAATCCGCGCTCAAGATGCCATAGCAGCCCCTTCGATTAAGCAACAGGCGCAAAAAGTTAGCTAGTGTTAACTTGTCGCTAAATGTGCTCAATGATGAACACGAAAAAGCCCTGAATCTGACATTGATTCAGGGCTTTTGCTTATTGGGTGTAGCTAATAGAGTGTTTAGCTCTCTGCAGAAGTGAAAACCACGCCTAAGCTCGACATTATAACCACCGCCAGTCCCGCATTAGGTATCAACTTATTAAACTGTTTCTCAGGGAGTTGATATCTAGTCAGTCTCTGCTTTTTCTAGACCCTTCTATCAATGCCCAATCCTATCCAAATGCTGGATCAGATACATTCTTGCCTCTACAGGCGTTTCGCTGTGCCAGAAGCCACCTAAATAGGCGACTAGCGGTAATAAGAACATTATCGTTAGTAGCATAATGGTGAGTCCACGAGCAGACAGTTTCCAGCCATTTCGAGTGCTAAAATGTAGTGCTTCTTTCTTTGGACAAGCCGACACGCAGCGCATGCAAGCCTGACATTCATCTGAGCGGATGTTTATCTGTTTATGTACCGAGATATTAGCCGGACAGGCACGGCTGCATTTATCACAGCTCATACCTTTGGCGTCAATTAAGCAGTGCTCGGTATTACGGCGGATCTTAAACGGACTTAAAAAGCTTATTATCCCTAGTAGCGCGCCATAAGGGCAGATATAACGGCAGAAGCCTTGTCTACGCCAAGCTGCTAGCCCGAGAATAATGCTAAAGCAGATGATAGTGACTAGCCCTGGGGTTACGAAAAACAGCGCCATTTTAAGATCGGCAATCTTATGATAGTTACTGTTTAAATAACCCGGAATGCTCATGGTTGGCATACCAATAATAATATACAGCAGCGCCAGCAATAACAGATACTTGAGCATGCGCAGTGGCCAGTCAATCCAGGCTGGTGGCAATAGTTCTTGCTTGATAAAACGGGTTCTGAGTTTATAGAGGTATTCACCTGCAAGCCCAAGTGGACAAGCCCAGCCACAAAAGGCACGCTTACAAAGTAGGCCAGTTAGTAAAACGACTGTTAGCATAACCGCTGCAGCAGGATGGTTCTGATCCCAAATTCCTAAAGTGATAATAGCCTTTAATTCAATACCCCCAGCAATCGGTAAAAAGGCATCACCAACGTCTGGACGCATTAACCAAGGGGTAATTCCTGCTTTTAAGAGAGCCGAATTAACAGCAAATTGCACACCAACAACGAGCATTGATAGTGCCAGCAGGTGTTGTACGCCTTCTCGCAAGTTGTTGGCTCGCATATCGCCCTGTGCGATAGCTGGCTGTAACTTATTCACTAAACCTATTGTGATAGTGGCAATTGCCAATGCAGCAATAAGCGGCCAATAGAGGCTGGACACGATTGCGCCAACAACGAGTCCTCCACTCGCTAATGCACCCCACTTTTTACCGCTCCAATAAAGTAGGCTGACACTGTAGGTCAATGCTATAGCAAGGGTTAATGATTCAATAAAGCTCATAGATGTATCAGTTCAATGATGATTGATACTATTGTGAAAGCTTTTTAAATCAGAAGTTCTTAAAGGGTTTTCAGCTTGTGGGGAAGATCGACAATTTGAAACTGGGATATGAAAAATAATGGGGCAGTTCACAAAGTTGATCCCTGAGCGGTTGTGCTCAGGAACCCAACTTTAGCTAAGACTTATTTGCTTTCTAACGAGGCAATAAACTTGTTCGACTCATCAATAGACTTATTCATCTCTTTGATTAAGCCCGATATATCAGTCTGTAGACTAGCGAACTCACCTTTAATTGCACCAATAGCCTGTGCATTAAGGTTATGTTTTAAATACAGCATATTGTCTTTCATTGCTGTTAGTACGGGCTCCATCTTACTTTCGGCGCGGCGCATGCTTTTAACCAACTGAGTATATGAGCGGCGAGTTTCTTTTAGCTTAGACTCACTGTTGCGGCGTAGGCTAGCTTTGCTAATTTCACCAATCTCAGTTTGCCACTCGTCAAATAGCGCTTCAGCTACATCTTCAACTTTGTCGATACGATTAGTCACATCATCAGCTGAATCTTGCGCAGATTCGTATTCATCTTTAGCCTTGTTATAGGCGCTTTCTAAGTCTCCGCCATCGTGGTTTAGTAACGCCTGCATCTCTTCAAGGGCAGAGCTGAACTGCTCTTGTGCTTCCTCTTGAGATTCTTTCGCATCTTCAACTCGGTCAACCATGATGTCGCGTTTGTGATAACCCACTTTTTCCATTGCGCCGTAATAAGCACTTTGACAACCTGTCAGTAAAAGGCTCGTTGTTATCACAGCTGTTGTAATTAGTTTTTTCATTTTCTTATATCCCTGAAAATTCGTTGAGTTACTCTGAGCGGTATTTAGCTGCGTCGATAATGCTCCATAGGTGAGCAATACCGCCGATAATAGCTGGCACAATCAACCACCATAGGGCGTAGCCGACAACGGCAACAATACAAAAAACTAAGGCGGCTAGAATTCGCCCTTGAACGAGCTGTCCAAGACCTGGGAAGAAAAAGCTAGCAATAGCGGCAATTACATTGCCGGCAGATCCTTGTTGAGACATCAATTCAATCCTTATGCTTGTAAAGAGAAGGTTATAAGCTTTATTGTACCAAGATAGTGATTGGCAAATCATTTATTGTCTTAGAACGTAAGACTAACTTTAACAGAATCAAGAGTAACAAGTGAAAAATAAGATGGTGATAAATCAGGTTCGTTCTTTTTTGTTGAGTATTTGGGCATTTTTTTTACACTTGCTTAGCCGTTTTAAAGAGGACCAAGTCAATATAAAGGCTGGACACTTAGCATACGTGACTTTGTTGTCTCTGGTGCCGATTGTCGCGGTTATGTTTTCTATGTTGTCGGCATTCCCAGTATTTTCCGGTATTCGTGAAAAGTTAGAAGCCTTTGTATATGACAACTTTTTACCTGCAGCTGGTGATACTGTACAGATTTACATTAATGAATTTGTCGCTAATGCCTCTAAAGGCACAAGCGTGGGTATTGCAGCATTAATGATCGTTGCCTTGATGTTGATCTCAGCTATCGATAAGGCACTAAATAGTATTTGGCGTACCGAAGAAAAGCGTCAAGCTGCCGTCTCTTTTTCGATGTATTGGATGGTACTAACCTTAGGGCCAGTGCTTGTTGGTGCAAGCTTAGTGGCGACGTCTTATATCGTGTCATTAAAGTTATTTAGCGATACAGAACTTTCCGGTGTCGTTCCTTTATTGATAGAACGCCTGCCTATGTTGTTTTCGGTCGCTGCTTTCTTATTGCTGTACATGGTTGTGCCGATTAAAAAGGTTAAGTTTTTACATGCGCTGTTAGGTGCATTAGTCGCTGCGATGTTATTTGAGCTGGGCAAAAAAGGCTTTGCTTATTACGTGACTCAGTTTCCGAGTTACGAGGCGATCTACGGTGCGCTAGCGACTATACCTATTTTGTTCGTTTGGGTTTATGTATCGTGGGTTATCGTGTTAGTGGGCGCCGAGATCACTGCAGGTTTGCCTGAGTATTTGCACGAGTGTCAGCAATTGAGAGATAAGCAATCAGCACTTGATGCAGCCGCTGCTGTAGATGCCGACTCTGCAGTGGATGCAAGCGCTGCTAACGAAAGCTATGCAAGTGCTAGCCAAACGGATACGCAAGCTGAACAGGAAAATTTAGCTGCAACTTCTCAACCTGCAGCTGATAAGCAAACAGATTAATGCAGGCTCAACAACCTAAACCATTTAAAAGTGGATGGTTGGAGGTCGGCCAAGGGCATGAGTTATATGTGGCTCAGTATGGTAACCCGAAGGGGATATCACTGTTGTATTTACATGGTGGGCCTGGCGCCGGCTGTTGTATTGAAGATTTAAGTTTATTCGACTTGTCAGTTTATCGGGTCATTTTGCTCGACCAGCGTGGGGCGGGACGCTCTCGTCCACGAGGAGAGTTACAGGGTAATAGTTTAATGCTATTGCTAGGTGATATTGAGCGAGTCAGATGCTGGCTTGATATCCCACAATGGATGTTAGCTGGGGGCTCATTTGGTGCCACTTTGGCGCTATTGTATTCGGCGTGTTATCCAAATCGAGTGGTTTCGCAAGTGCTCTGGGGATTGTTTATCCCTAATAAAGAAGGCATTAAGTGGCTTTATGGGGATAGTGGTGCGGCGCGATTATTTGCAGATGATTATGCGCAATTTCAAATTACTGCAGTTAGAGCTAACTCACTTGCTGAATTATTTACGCATTATCGCAACGGGATAGATAACCCTTGCCATGAAGTAAGGCAACACTTTGCTCAAAAATGGAATCGTTGGGAAATGGCGTTAGCTTATCCTAGCTATGGACACGAGTTGTTAAATGCACATTCCAGTCAGTCTCTAGCAAGCATTGAGCTTTATTATGTTGCTAATGATTACTTTGGTGCATTTGAAAAGTTGTCTCAAAAGTTGCCGTTAATTCAGTCGCAAACATACGTCTTGCAGGGCGAGTTAGATTGGGTTTGTCCCTTTAATGTTGTGAATAGCTTCTTTAAAGGGCGGGCAAGTCAGCTAATTAAAGTGACTGAGATTAAAGGCGCGTATCACGCTTTAGCTGACGTAAAGATGGCGAAAGCAGTAATAAACGCCATACGGGAAATGGCCAAACAATAAAAAGGAAATATAGACGCTATGAAAAAATTGATTATTGCAGGCCTAATTATGAGCCTGAGCGCATGTGCGGCAACAGAAAACACTACTGCTGTGGAAGCTGCTACAAAGGCACCTGACAGTGTTAATTTAGGTGGCCTTTCTAATGAAGAGGCAACGACTAAATTGCTGGAAGCTCTACTAAATAAAAGTTATTTAGCATCTCGTGCCGGCCCTAATGGTGTGGCCGTTGATTTTGACCAAACCCAGTTTATTCTACAGCCGAGTATGAATCCTGACGGTATCGACCGTATTATGATGAACCGTTTTTATGCGATTCACCCTAAGTATGTCGGCAGCAAAGAGATGCTGTTTATGATTGGTACGCTTAACCAAAAGCTCAACTTTGCTAAGTTTGTTATTCGTGACAAAGGTGCGGTGATCCAAGTGCAAGGTGCGGCAACCTTTGTTGATACCATTACTATGGAAGAGTTACGCCGATTTATTTTATGGACTGACGAAGGTTTACGTCAGGTTGCGGAGTCTCTGCCAGAAGGCTCACAAGATGTGATTAAGCCTATTCCGGTAATGCAGAATATTCAGTCGATTTAAAGAAGGTTCTAGGAAAAGCTGAGAAAGGTTCTAGGTCCTAGGAAAAGCTAAGACGATAACAGCCTGCGGCCGCTACGCTTACGGAAAAGCAGGTCTTAGGTAAAGCCGGAAAAACTGAAAAGCGAAAATTCAACAAAGGCTGCGGGTGGTGCTTTTGGTTTTTGCTGCTCCTAGCAGGGCAAAGCCCGTCCTCAAAGCGAAGCGCCCTAGGATCTAGGTCCTTCTTGTAAATATTTAATTTTTTATCGGAGATAAGAGTAAGTGATTGGCTTAATTCAACGTGTAAGTGAAGCAAAAGTGGTCGTTGATGGTGAGACTATTGGCGAAATCGGCAAAGGTTTGCTAGTCCTGCTAGGGGTAGAGCAAGGCGATGACATTGAAAAAATGCAAAAGCTGGCCACAAAAGTGATGAGCTATCGTGTTTTTGCCGATGAAAACGGTAAGACCAACTTAAATCTTGAGCAGGTTGGTGGCAGTCTGCTTGTCGTGTCTCAGTTTACCCTAGCTGCTGACACTAGCCGCGGACTACGTCCGAGCTTTTCTGGTGCAGGCACTCCTGATATGGCTCGCGAGCTATATGATGCGTTTGTTGATTTCTGTCAATCAAAAGGGGTCAACACTCAAACAGGTCAATTTGCTGCAGACATGAAAGTGTCATTAGTTAACGATGGCCCAGTGACATTTAACTTACAAGTTTAGTGTTTATAACGCAGGCATAGGGTTTGTATTTGCCAGTATTAGGATCAATAAATGACAGAGTTAAATCACCAAGACTTGCTTATTGAGCTGCAGCAGACTTGGCATCAAACCATACCTGTTAGTAAATTTATGCAGATTGTGCCTAAGGTGTTTAATGGTGCTGCTTTCAAAGTCTCAGCGCCACTAGAGCCCAATATCAATCTACATCAGACCATGTTTGCTGGCAGCATCTATACGGTAATGACGCTCACTGGCTGGGGTATGTTATGGCTGCAGCAAAAGTTAGCTGATGTAGATGGTGACATTGTATTGGCGGATGCTAATGTGCGCTATATCGCCCCAATTGATAGCCAGCCTGTCGCTAAGGTTTGCTGGCCTGATGTTGATTTAACTTCGTTAGCACAAGGACGTCGAGTGAAAGTACGTTTAGTGGTAGAGCTTTATTGTAACGACAAGCTGTGTGCGTGTTTTTCTGGGCTTTATGTCAGTGTACCTAAAAGCTAATATCTAGCCACAAATACTAAAAAAGCCTCCTAGATGGGGGCTTTTTGTTTGGGGACGTAATATTGATTAGTCGTGCCATTTTTTAAAGATAAGTGAAGTATTAATACCGCCAAAGGCAAAGTTATTACTCATCACATAGTCAGTTTCAAGCAAGCGAATATCATCTTTGATGTAGTCTAGCTCAGCGCATTCAGGGTCAATTTCAGTTAAATTCAGTGTTGGCGCAAACCAACCTGCATTCATCATCTCAATGCTCACCCAAGCTTCTAGTGCGCCGCAGGCTCCGAGTGTATGGCCGGTGTAGCTCTTAAGCGATGAGATAGGTTGCTTTGCGCCAAATACCGCATGAGTCGCCTGTGTTTCAGCAATATCGCCGCGGTCTGTTGCCGTGCCGTGAGCATTCACATAACCGACTTTATTGGCATCAATAGCAGCATCTTTTAACGCTAAGCGAATCGCGGTTTCCATGGTTGCGCTGTTGGGTTGCGTCACGTGCAGACCATCGGCATTAGTACCAAAGCCAACGATTTCTGCATAGATTTTTGCACCGCGAGCTTTTGCATGTTCTAGTTCTTCTAGCACTAAGGTGCAAGCGCCTTCGCCAATGACTAGACCGTCGCGTTCTTTATCAAACGGGCGTGGGTTTGCTGTTGGGGCATCGTTTTGAGTGCTGGTGGCGAATAAGGTATCAAACACCACAGCTTCGGTTGGGCACAGCTCTTCGCCGCCACCTGCCAGCATCAGATCTTGCTGACCATATTTGATCGCTTCATAGGCGTAGCCTATGCCTTGACTGCCTGAGGTACAGGCGCTGCTGGTGGTGTGCACGCGGCCTTTAAGGCCAAAGAAGACGCCCACGTTAACAGCTGTGGTATGGGCCATCATACGGATATAGCTAGTGGCAGTTACGCCAGACATATCACCGTCTTTGAGCATGTCACCAAAGGCGACAATCGGATCGGTACTGCCTGTGGATGAACCGTAAGCGATGCCCATCGCGCCGGATGTAACAACAGGATCATCAAGCAAATTGGCATCGATAAGTGCAAGTTCACTGGCGCGAGTCGCCATAATCGATACTCGTCCCATTGAGCGGATCTTCTTACGCTTGTAATGGCTGGGCACTTCAAAGTCGGTCACTGGTGCGGCTAAACGGGTATGCAAATCGGCAAATCTATCCCACTCGTCCATGCGTACTACGCAGTTCTTTTGTGCTTTTAAACTTGCAGCTATTGTTGGCCAGTCATGACCAAGTGCTGAAATACCACCTACTCCAGTGATGACTACGCGGCGCGGAAAAGCGGCTTGGCTCATATCATGCCTCCGTTTACCGAGATCACCTGACGCGTGACATAGGCGGCATCTTCAGACATTAAATAGTTAGCTAAGCCGGCAATTTCTGATGGCTTACCCATGCGGCGCATCGGCACTAGGGTGTTGACCATATCTTTAGGGATATCGCTGACCATATCCGTTTCGATTAAACCCGGTGCAATACAGTTTACGGTGATTTTGCGCTTAGCGAGCTCTAAAGACAGTGCCTTGGTTGCACCGATAATTCCGGCTTTAGAAGCGCTGTAGTTTACTTGACCGCGGTTACCAGCAATGCCAGATACTGACGCAAGCGTAATAATGCGTCCGCCTTGGCGACCTTGCACCATAGGCATTACGGTTGGATGAATCACGTTATAAAAGCCATCAAGGTTAGTGTGGACTACGCTGTCCCACTCACTTTCAGTCATCGCAGGGAATGCTGTGTCGGCATTAATACCCGCATTGAGAACGACGCCATAATAAGCACCGTGTTGCTCAATATCTTGTTCGATAGCCTGTTTGACGAGTGCGCGGTTGGCAATATCAAATTGTAGACATGTTACTTTAATACCATGCTGCTCTAATTCTGTCTTAGTCGTATCAGCTGCTTGCTGATTGCTATGAAAATGCATAGCAATATCAAAACCAGAAGCCGCTAATCTGAGGGCGATGGCTTTACCAATACCACGGCTCGAACCGGTTACTAATACTCTTTTTGACATCTTGTTGCTCCCTACGCAGCCTGATTATTATTCGTCATCCGTTAAGATGTATTAGCGGGCTACGTTTGTATATTCTATTGATATGTCGTTGCTAGCTATTGCGCTGCATCGGCGATATAGGCTTGGGTATCTTGTGGCTGAAACACATTGACGTTGGCTTCAGCAACCACCTCTTGATTGTGGAGGATTTGGCAATCAAACACAGCTAAACCAGACTCTTCTTGATATAAACGAGTCACTTTTGTTTGGTAACTCTGGCCCAGTTCAAATTGGCTGATATGCATCTTAAGTTTACGGCTACCAAGCAAAAATCCGACTCGAATTATATCATTGCGTAAATGTGCTTCAACGCCAGCTAGCGCGGCAATACTCTGTGCCATATATTCAATACCTACGTAGTTGGGGACACCATTTAAACGAGGATCAAAGTATGGGCTGGCTGTCGATACATCAGTTTGCGTGAGTAAGCTATCTTGGCTGTACTCAAGCAATTGGCTAATCAAAATCATTGGGTCGCGATGAGGGATAAACTCAGCAACATCACACTCAGAAAGTTTGGTTGGATCAAACATCTTGGTTTATCCCTTGTGGGTCATTAGCTAATTGAGATTCTGCGGCACAGAGCTTGCGACTTAAGATCAGGCTGGCATTGCTGCCACCAAAGGCAAACGAGTTACTCATTACATGCCGTATCTTGGTCTGCGTAGCTGAGCCGACTAAAGGTAAGTTAGGATCGTTAGTATCGCGTTGATTATCCCATACTTGGGGCGGTAAATATTGCTGGCGGTTGTAGTCGCTAAGTAGCAAATAGCAAAATGCCGCTTCTATTGCCCCTGCTGCGCCCAGTGTATGCCCGGTAAGCGGCTTGGTCGAGCTACAAGCTGGCAGATTTTTACCAAATACTTGCTGTACCGCGCGGCTCTCCATAGCGTCGTTTTTAGGCGTCGCAGTGCCATGCAGGTTGAGGTAATCAATCTGCGAAGGTGATAAGCCTGCCATCGTTAGTGCGGCTTGCATGGCTGCAATCGCGCCGCGCCCTTCAGGGTGTGGCGCCGAAATATGGTGCGCATCGCTCGACTCACCAAAGCCGCTGAGTACGATAGCTTCAGGAGCTGCAGCTACCTTTTCTAAAATAAACAGGGCACCGCCTTCACCTATGTTAATGCCGTCGCGGTTTTGGCTGAAAGGTTGGCAATGGCCGCTAGATATTGATTCCAGTGAGTGAAAGCCGTTCAGAGTGAGCTGACAAAGAGTATCAACGCCACCAACGATCACCATATCGCATACGTCCGCGTTAATTAAGCGAGTCGCACTGGCAAACACTTTTGCACTCGATGAGCACGCAGTTGATACGGTATAGCAAGGGCCAGTTAGATCTAAATAGGCCTGCAAGAATTGACTGGTATCGCCGAGCTCTTGTTTGGCATAGTCATAATCTTGGGGAAATTCACCTTGGCTCTGGTGCACACTAAGTGCCTGTTCTCCGGTGGAAATACCCGAGGTACTAGTACCAATAACAATACCTACTCGCTGGCTACCATAATCTTGCTTGGCTTGTTTAACGCTAGACTCAATCTGCTGCGCAATAAGCAAGGCTAACTGATTATTACGGGTGTCGAACTGCGCGAGTTGTTTAGGTATTTGAGGTAATTCAAAAGGAATTTGGCCGACTAATACAGAGCGTTCAAATAGCAAGTCATCACGCCATTGCATGCCATCGATATTACCGGCAACTAAGTTGTCGAGTACAGCTTGCGGAGTTTGCCCTATCGGCGTGCATAAGCCTAAATGGGTTATCGCAATTGGCGTTGTTGAGTTCACTTAAATGTCCACCACGTAAGAGTTATATCGGGCTGATATTGAGTTTAAAGTCGGCTGCATCAATCGTTAGCTCAACATTGGTTTGCCACTTATCTTGTTTACTATTGTCGCTAGCGTGATAGCGAATGGCAATAATCGGTAGGTTGTTATTGCTGTTCTTATCGGCATCTGGGCTATTTTTGCTATCACTTTGCTCTGTAAAAAGGCCACGGCATAAGTTTGCATCGCACTGATACGGACGTATAACCGCACCTTGTAAATGGCGATTGACGCTATCATCGGGCCAGTAAATTAATTGCATTATCGCGAGCAGATACTCAGCTTTAAATTGCTCGCCCATAAAAGTACTCTGCTCGCTTACCAGCGTATAATCATCATAGGTCAGCGTAAATAGCGCTTGCCCTAACGGAGCTAGACCCACCAATGTTAGGTTTTGCTGAGTTAACTCTAGCTGAGTGAGCAGTTCATGTTGCTGGTCCTGAGTGCGAATGGTCGCTTTTTGGGTTGCGCTGACTGTTTGCTGTTGAGGTAGTGAGTCTGCAACAGGCGCTAAGCAATATCTGACATCGCTTGCCAGCTCAACGCAGGTTTTACGCTCCAACGTGTGGCTGCAAGCACTGAGTAATAGTGCAAAAACTATGATGCCAAAATGGCGATTTAGCTGCGACATAGTTCAACAACCATATCTAAACGACGCTTAGACTCACTGACAAAAGGGTTTTGCTCATCCCAAGCATAACCCGCCAGAATAGAGCAGATCATCTGTTTGATCTTTGGATCTGGATCGTCAAAAAAGATCGTATCTTGAAAGCGGCAATCGTACCAAGCTTCAACGTAGGTTCTAAATGTGTCGACGCCCTTCATTAATGGTGTAGCGTAATCCTGTTGCCAATCCACTGTCTCGCCATTTAACTGCTTAAGCAGTGTTTTAGCCGCCATTGATGCTGACTGCATAGCGATGGTGACACCAGATGAAAACACCGGGTCAAGAAATTCGCCGGCATTACCCAGTAGGGCGAATTTGTCAGTCGCTAGGGTTTTGACGTTGGCTGAGTAGCCTTTTAATAAGCCAGATTGATTAATTAACTCTGCATTCGCTAGCAGTTTCTTTAAGCCTGGCTCCTGGTCAATCATGATTTTAAGTAGCTGATCTAAGTCGCCATCGAGGCCGTTTTCTACCACGGCTAATTGATGAGGCTCACCGACTACGCCAACCGAGCAACGACCATCGCTAAATGGGATCAGCCAGTACCAAATATCTTGGTTATCTGGGTGGACACTAATTAATATCTTATTACGATCAAAGTTTGGGTCGCTAATGTTGTCGCGAACATGATTAAACACAGCGCTACGGGTCGGCAGTGTCGATGGTTTTTCTAGGTCGAGTAGGCGTGGCAGTACTCGGCCAAAACCACTGGCATCGAGGATAAACTTAGCCTTAATAGTCTGTGTTTGGCCTTGTTCATTTCTGATTTCAAGACTCGATTCTCCGCTTAATGCGACCGAGTGAACTGTGTGGCCATAACGAATATCTACGCCTTGCTTACAGGCTTCATCGGCGAGCAATTTATCAAATGTGGCGCGCTCAACTTGAAACGTAGTGCCTGGGCCTGGGGTAAATTTATCGGTAAAGTCAAAGGTGGTGTATTTGTCTTGGTATCTAAATGCGGCGCCATTTTTAAATTGGAACCCTGCTTGATTGACCGCTTCAAGCATATTGGCCTCGGTAATGACCTGCATACAACAAGGCAGCAAGCTTTCACCAATCGAAAAGCGCGGGAAGTGCTGCTTCTCTAATACCAGAACCTTCTTGCCTTGGGCGTGTAGCAGACTAGCGACAATACTACCCGATGGTCCAGCCCCTATAATCGCAACATCTACCGTTTCGGTAGTGCATTGTTCGACGTCATTCTGAACTGAGGTTGCACTCGACATTAAAGGGGATTCCTTGTGAAATTTTGAATAAATGGCGCCAGTAAAAAGGTAAAGCTAATACCGAATAACAGTGTCAGCCCGAAGGCATTTATCGCCGGTGTTTGGCTAAAAGCCAGTAAGCCAAAGGCAAGTATTGTTGATATAGCCGACATAAAGACCGCCATCATTACGCCTTTAGATTGTTGGGTCGATTCGGCAAAAAATAAGCTGTAATCGACGCCAATACCAAACACCAAAATAAGTGCTAAAGCATGAAAAAGCGTGAGTGGGTTATTGAGTAAGCCTAAGCTTGCCAGCGTCAGTAATGCGGCTAATGCGGGCACAGCAACCACTACTGCTGCGAGCTTCAAGCCAAATCTAAAGCTAAATATAACACCTGCAACCACTAAGGCGATGGCGAGTAAGGCTAAAGTGAGTTGGCGGTAATGGCCCATCACTCTTGATATGTCACCAACTTTATCGACTAGCTGAACATTGGCATTATCTGTAAATAGTGCGGCGACACGATTAAGTTGTTTGATACCGCCAAGCAGCACGATTGCACCATAGCCTGAATCATCTTTTATATCAGCGGCAAGCCAAAGTGGTTTAAAGCTTACTCCTGCTTGATGGTTTAAGAAGCTGGCGGCGCTAATAAACTCTGAACCAGCCGCCTGATAGGCGTATATCAATTCTGGTTTTATGTTGTCATCTAAGCCTAACGTGGCAATGATTTCATCTAAATGTTGCAGATAAATCTGCCCTTGCAACTGATAGTTTAGCTGCTGCTGTTTCTGACTAGGCAAGAATCGACTTAAGCTTAAATGGTTACCAATAAGGTTATCTTGCTTAGCTTGTTCTAGTATCGGCTCAAGCTCTGCTAAATGCTGTTTTACTTGCTCTTCTGTTGCTGCCGTAACCAGTAGAAACTGATTATCAGTGCCACCACTGAGTAAGGTGCGAAGCTGATTTTCTTCTGCTTGAATATCAGTGGGCGTGTGTTGCAGCTGGCGAATATCATCATTGGCAGTGAGCCTTAGCAAGCCCGTTAAAATGAAGATAGTGACGCTAAGAGAGAGACCCATTTTTGCGATTAAGCTTCTAGGTGTAAAGCGGTTAAGCATAAAGCCTTGATAGCGACTCGCTAGATTTAATGCTTGATTAGCATTGTTTAACGGCTGACTAGCAAGTGTTGGGTAGGCCAATACTAAGGTTAAGTATGCGCCGAGTAGCCCAGCTGCGCAGAAGACGGCAACTTGTTGCATCCCAGGGAAAGGTGCGAACCCCATGGCACTATAGGCGATAGCGCTGGTAATTAGAGCCAGAGTTATTGCGGCAAAGATACGCTTAATCACCTGCTCACTAGTATCACTTGGGTGAGTTAAGCGTTCACAGTAATAGTGAAAACAGTAGTCGATAGAGATCCCGATAAGGCTAGTACCAAAGACCAAGGTCAGTAGGTGCAGCTCACCAAATATCAGGGCTGTGCTAACAACGGCAAATAGTAAGCTGGTACTGACGGTGACAACGGCTATCGTCAGTGGCATTAAAGAGCGAAATGCTAGCCACACTAAGCTAATGACCCCAACGAGTGATAATAGCCCTATGCTGGACACTTCTTTTTTCGCGTTATCGGTTGCGGCTATGGCATGAAACAGTGCGCCTGCTTTGATGATTTCAATTTCTTTAAATTGCGATTTAGTGGTATTGAAGGCCAACGTTAGTGCGCTTAACTGTTGTTGCTGAGCATTAGGATTAAACGCGCTGTCACTGCCCTTAGCCATAACAATTGCCGCATAACGTAGTGGTTGATTGTTGCTTGGCGCTATTGTTGCGATGAGCACGCCTTGCTTGACTGTCAGTTGTTGCGATGGGGCAAGGGCTAACAAAGAATCAGGGTATAATAGTAATGGATCGCGGCTCAGTAGTTCACTGTTGGCGTAACTAAAAGCGTTATAGAGCTTTTCTAGTGCGGCTTGAGTCAGTTGTTGCCATTGCCCCTGTTGCAATAGCTGTTGCTGAGAGAGAGTTAATAGCTGAAACCTGTGGTTAAAGTAATACTGGTTTAGCGCGTCAGCTTGCGCCATATCGGCGCTGCTGATATTGATAAATGCGGGATCTTTGCTATCAAGCTGTTTGAGGGTTTGAATTGTTAGCTTGGCTGCGTTAATGGCAGATTGTTCATTGTTACTGATGAGGCCTAAATAAACGCGGTTAGCTAATTGCTGCTCGACCTGATCCATTGCGCGCTGAGTGATGGGGCTTTCGCTAACCTTAGGCAGCATAGCTAAAATATCACTTTGTACCCGAGCACCGCTTTGCCATAGGCTAAAGCCAGTTGCGATCGAGGCGAGGATTAATGCAAGCCACAGTATAAATCTTAACTTGGCGGTCTTTTGGCTTAATAAGGCACTCAGGCTTAGATTCATTATGGCGCAGTGCCCACAGAATTAGGCTCATAACGCGCTTTGTCTTGAGAGCTTAATGGGCTTTCGTCCAGCGCTGAAAACTCGATCTGACTGCGATCACCGTTGGCACTATATAACACCAGAGTTTGAATTTGTTGTTTACCAGCTAGCACCATTTTAGGTAGAGCTTTTGCGAGCATTGGGTCGATAGGCTTTAGTCCAAGTTGCCATTGCGCAGTTGGCTCAACGGTCGTATTTAAGTCTATACCCGCTTCGGTTGCTAGAGGTTTGCCATCAAGATTAAGACTTAATTCAAAGTGTTGTTGCAGTTGATTAATGTCACCACTGAGTAATGCACTTAATAGCTTGGGCATGATATCACTCATCATATTCGCGCTACCGGCTTGTTCTGCATGGTTAACGTTAATGTTACCTTGGCTATCAATTTGAATAAGCTGCTTATCTTTCAAGATCAATGTGCTAGCAAAAGGACTGTTTTGCTGCCAAATAATTCCAAGATCTTTAGAGAAGATAAACTCGCCTTGGCTAACTAACGGCTTTTTGAGCACCTTTAAATAGCGGTATTGGCTAAAGCTACCTTTGGTTTGCGCGCTTGGCGATAATTGCTGACTCAAGTTAAGTAAATCAGCGTTATTAGCAGGCTTATTAAAAAGTTCGCTATAGCTAGCTTCTGCGCTATCTGCCGCAAAGCCGCTGCCACTTATTAATAGAGGCAGCAGGGCTAATATTAGGCTGAATATATACTTCATTAAGGCTGCTCTGATTGCTGACTTTTAGCGGCAATTAAATGGGCTATTTTTTGCTGGAATATATCAGGGGTAACAAAGCATAACTCTTGAGTTTGCATATCGACGGCGGCCTGTATGGTGTACCCCTTAGTAATACGTTTACCTGTTTTAACATCAAGTACTTGGTAGTTGATCTTAATGCGGTTCTCCCACTCAACTAAGGATGCCTTAACGGTGACAAGCTGCTCGAAGGTACTCGACTGCACGTACTTTATCTGCACGTCGACAATCGGCCAGCTATAACCCGAGTCTTGCATGGCGCGGTAACCATAGTCGATTTTATCCAGCAGTTTACAGCGTACTAATTCAAAATAGCGCAAGTAGTTACCATGCCAAGTGATCCCCATCGAATCGACATCGTGAAATGGTATTTCAACTTCCATCTCTGCATGTAAAATGCCTTTCATTAGCAGAGTCCTCGACTGATATCCTGATGATGTTCTATAAACAAAGCGTTACCATGCCAACCGTTATAGCCCATCAAATCGACATCGTGAAATGGTATTTCAACTTCCATCTCTGCATGTAAAATGCCTTTCATTAGCAGAGTCCTCGACTGATACCCTGATGATGTTCTATAAACAAAGCGTTACCATGCCAACCGATATAGCCCATCGAATCGACATCGTGAAATGGAATTTCGACTTCCATTTCTGCATGTAAGATACCTTTCATTAGCAGAGTCCTCGACTGATATCCTGATGATGTTCTACAAAAAAAGCGTTACCGTGCCAACCGTTATAGCCCATCGAATCGACATCGTGAAATGGTATTTCAACTTCCATCTCTGCATGTAAAATGCCTTTCATTTCTTTGCTCCCTGGTCATAGCTATGTAAGGGAAAGTTCTTAATTACTTTCCGCATACTTCCCAATAACCGCTTTGGATCTTGTCCACGGTTGAGCGCAGTGTTTGCTCTAGGGGTCTGTCTTCGGTCAGTAGTTCAAAATCGGCTTCAACTTGAGCCAACGTATTGGCCAAAGAAGGGGTGATAGAGCTCTCGACTAACTCCTGCTGGGCGATGCGTAAGCGAATACCTTGAGACATGGCCAGTAACGCTGCAGCAGCAACTTGCTCAGTAAGTTGTAATACGCGCATACAGTCGCGAGCAGAGATAGTCCCCATGCTGACCTTATCCTGGTTATGGCACTCGGTAGAACGTGAAAAAACACTGGCTGGCATAGTGTTTTTAAGCGCTTCAGCTGTCCATGCCGATACACCGATTTGTACCGCTTTAAAGCCATGGTTAATCGCTTTACGGCTGCCCGTTGCACCAGACAAGTTAGCGGGTAAGCCATTATTGAACTTTTGATCCATTACCAACGCCATTTGGCGGTCAATAAGATCGGCAATATTGGCAACGGCATTTTTCATCGCATCCATCGCGAAAGCAATATGACCACCGTAGAAGTGACCACCATGCAGAATATGTTCGCCTTCACCATCAACAATCGGATTGTCGTTGGCGCTGTTTAGCTCAGTTTCAATAAACTGGCGCATAAACGGCAGGGCATCTTGCAGTACACCAATGACGTGCGGGGCGCAGCGGATAGAGTATCTGTCTTGCAGTCTGTCAGAGTTACGCGGATGGATATGGTGATTTAAGTCTTCACGGATCCAAGCTGCTATCTGGTTTTGCCCTGGGTGAGGCTTCGCGGCAAACAAGATATCGTCAAAATGATTTGAGTTACCTTTTAGGGTAAGTGATGCCATGGCGGTAATACGGCTAGCAAGGCGTGTCATATATTGGGCACGATCATAAGCTAAGCAGGCAAGGGCCGTCATAACGGCTGTGCCGTTCATCAGTGCTAGACCTTCTTTAGGACGTAGCTTAAGCGGCACGATATTAAGTTGTTTATAAACGTCGCTAGTGGCACGTCGCTCACCTTGATAAATCACATCGCGCTCGCCGATTAATACTGCGGCTAGGTAGGACAGCGGCGTTAAATCACCGCTTGCGCCAACAGAACCCTCTTCAGGGATCACCGGAGTGATATTCAGGTTTAGTAAGGTTTCTATACGCTTAAGTAATTCATAAGTGACACCAGATTTACCGACTGCCAGTGAGCTCAGTCGGCAAGCCATTACCGCGCGCGCTTGCATTGGCGATAGGATTTCACCCATGCCGCAGCCATGAAAACGAGTCAAATGCAGCGGGAGCTCATGGACTAAATCTAAACCTACAGTAACGGTACAAGAGTCGCCATAACCTGTGGTAACGCCGTACACTACGCCTTCTTCTTTTAACAGGCTGTCGATAAACAGCGCACCCTTTTGAATGTAGGTTTGGTATTCGGCAGTTTGATTCAACTTGGCGGTAGCGCCTTTAGCAATTGCGACCACATCTTCAAGAGAGAGACTGTTGTAGCCAAATTCAACCGTTTTAAGATTAGCGTTATGGGTCGTTTGTTGGGTCATTTTCTTGCTTGTCCTTTGGGATCACCTGTATTACTACTGCAATCACTATTTTGTGCATTAGCGCGCTGGAACTCTTCGTCTTTGCGCCAAAAATCGTAAAAATTAAACCATTGCAGTGGCTCATTAAGCGCAAAACGCTCCAAGCGGCTGCTAAATTCTTTAACTGCGAGTTCGAGTCGTTCGCTTCGACCTGATCTTGGGCCTTTTAAGGTACTGGCAAAGTGTTCTAAATGTACGTGATAACGGCCATTTTGGCGCAAACAAAACATGGTATAAACCGGGCAATCTAATAGACCTGCAAGAATAAATGGCCCTTGCGGGAAAGGCGCTTGCTCACCTAAAAAGTCTTGATAAATCACTCTGCCAGCGGTTTGTGATGAGGTTCTGTCACCCGCAATCACCACTAACTCACCATTTTCAATTTTTTGCTGCAGTAGCATAGAAGTGCTTGGTCCAAGCTCTGTTACTTGAATCAAATTAAGCGAGCTATCTGGGTTGAGTTGCTTGAGGACTCTATTGAAATTCTCGGCATTTTGAGTCAGCACCATGACGTTAACTTTGACTTGGCGCTGGTGGATCGAAATCGCTCTGCACAGCTCTAAATTACCTAAGTGCGAGACCAGTAACACCGCGCCATGACCTGCTAACAATTGGTTAGCGAGCATCTCTCGATTAGGAAAGTCGACCTGTTCGAGTTTGATGCGATCGCACCATGCGTCGATTCTATCGAGGGCTGCATTACCGAAGGCAAAAAAGTGCTTAAGGCTATCGCGCCAGCTAAGTGATTCACCTAGCTGTGGATGATTAGGCTGCTTGGCTTTGACATGAGTTAAAAATTGCTTCGAAGCACTGCGAGCCGTTGTGCCGGTTAAATAGAAATACACGATCACTGGATACATAATGGCACGACATAACCAATGTCCGCCTAAGCGATAGCTTTCAGCGATTAGCTTTATGCCCCAATAACTGCCGCGCTCAGTCATGCTAGACCAATGTTTATTTTGGTTAGAGCCTGCGAACGATTGCTTTAATTTCTGAAACAAGTTTTTAGGTTGACGCAGTAACATGCCAAAGAACAGTTTGCTGTGCATGACAGAAATACGCACGTTATCCTTCAAACCTTGAAAGTGACTAACGCCATCTTCAGGGTAAATAACTCTAGTTGGGAGGTGGATAACTTTTACGCCTTGCCAGTAAAGGCGCACGAGCACTTCGATATCAAAGTCCATACGTTCGCCTAAGGCATGGCTTAGAAACAGCTTTTCAGTGGCGGCTAAGGGGTAAATGCGAAAGCCGCACATGGAGTCTTGAATGTCAAAACTTAGGGTTTCTATCCACACCCAAAAGTGGGTGATATAGCGGCCATATAAACGGCCTTTGGGTACAGACTCATCGTATTGTGGTAAACCTGAAATCAAGGCTTCTGGCGCCGATTCAGCTTGCTTAATCATTGCCGGAATATCATCTAAGTCGTGCTGGCCATCAGCGTCAACTTGCAAAGCATGAGTAAAGCCATCGGCATAAGCAGTGCGCAGACCAGTCATAACCGCCGCGCCTTTGCCACGATTGAACGGATGGTGCAGTAGAGTTACCCAATCGTACTTTTCAGCGAGTTCAATCAGTAAGAATCGAGTTTCATCATCGCTGCCATCGTTAACTAAATAGCAAGGCAGCTCAAAAATCGCTAAGCGCTCAAGGGTTTTCTCGATAGCGCCGCGATGATTATAGTTGGGGACCACTAGAGCAATACGCATTAGCTAATGCCTGTCATGGCTAGGTCTGCTCTAACTGCTTGCGCAGTATTTAACGCGATTCGGCCTGAGGCAAAGCGTTTGTCTCCATCGCTGTAGGCAAATACCAGTTTAGCTTTTGCGGCATTATGGCTAATGCTTAAATCAACTTGAGTGCCAGGCAGCATTAACTGCTGAAATTTAAGTACTTCTAACGTGGCGACATCTACGCTATAGCCAAAATGTGCACAGCCGAGCTTTATTGCCCAGTCGAGTTGGGTTACACCGGGCAATACTGGTTGCTCGGGAAAGTGGCCATTGAAGTAATTCAAGTCCGCAGCAATATCTAGGCGCCAAGTTGCGCTATCTGTATCGCTGCTCTGGCTAATAATGGTCGGCAGAGTTGATGTAATCATTTGCTTTTAAACTTATCAATGTCGAACAGGGCTAGCATGGTGGTGTGTACCCGTTTGCCTTGTTGATCTAACGGTAAGGCTTCTGTGTAACGCCAACGTCTTGGTAAAGTCACGCGTTCAAATTGGCTGAGTAAGTGATTTTTCAGTTGGTTATTAAGTGCTAGCTTGCCGTGTTGCTCTAATTGCAGAATACCCTCTTGAGACAGCTCAATGGCTGCGCCAAGCTGGACTCGTGGTTGCTCTAGCATTAGCAAAGCCGCTTTAGCCACAAAAGGATGGCTCTCAAGTAATGACTCCATCTGCACCAGTGACAAACGCTTTTCTTCGACTTTAATAATGCGATCTAAGCGACCTTGCAATGAGAAAGTGCCATCTGAATTCAAGCTAATTTTGTCATCACATTTTAACCAATCATTATCTGGCAGATACGGCGACTTGAGTAGCAGTGCGCCATCTACTAGGTCTTGCTCGATAGCGATAGATGCAAAAGTCTGCCAACTGGCATTTTTCTGATGTTGGCTACGGTAGGCTATGCCACCGGTTTCAGTACTGCCAAAGACTTCAATCGGTGGCTCACCATAACAGTTTGCTACCGCTTTAGACGCTTCAAAGCTCAATGGACCACCAGAGCTAAAGACTAGGCTTGGCGCGCGTAATTGGGGTTCATTGTCTAGTGCGTCGGGTAGACGAGAAAGTTGTGCAGGACTACTGATCAAACATAAGTTTGGAAACAGGTTTGCGTAGTAGCTTAGGGTTTCAGGGTACTCGACTAAATCGCTTAAAAATGGGCGGCTAGCCGCCAATGGCCAAAGTACTTTAAACAGTAAACCGTAGATATGCTGATGCGATACAGTCGATATTACGCTGCAATGGGGCAGGTGTTGAGCAAAAGTATGCTCAAGTACACTGACTTCGGCATCAAGCTGCTCTATTGATTTCGGGACACGTTTAGGTTTTCCGCTGCTACCAGAAGTAAATAAAACTAATTCGCCCCAAGTCTCGGTTTGCGGCCAAGTGCTAGCTGGTGGGTAGAGATCTTTATCTAGGCGTAAAAAAGCTTTGCCTTCACAGATGGGCATATTGGCAATGATGCCATCGAACTCATGGGTCAATTCACTTAAGGTGCCCGCTTGGGTATTGGCAGGTAGAATAATCTGTTTTCCAGCCAATAAGCCGGCGCAAAGGCCGACAGCAAATAGATCGCTGCTTTCGCTGTTGAGTAACCAGCGCTTGGCATCTGAATCTTTGAGTTGTTGATAGAGCTGAGCGACTTGCGCGGTAAAGACTCCACCCGTGACAATATCGTGATGATTAAAGCTGATTAACTGCTGCACCGCCGGGCCTTGGCGTAGCCAAGATTTAAGTAGATTCGTCATGACTTTTTTAACCAAATTGTTCGATATAACCATTCACCACCCAGTAACGATCCGATAAGCAGATACGCAATGAGCCCGTTATAAAGCGTCCATGTTTCGATACTGGTATAAAGCGCGGTATACAGCGCCATCAGGCCATTAAAAATAAATAGCCCACACCAAATTAGAGTGACCTTGTTGAGGTAACTAATTGCCTCATCTGGTAGATCTGGCTCTTTTAATCTGGCGAGCCTTTCAATCATACTGGGACCATGCTTTAACGAATAAGCAAATAAAGCCAGCATAGTGAGGTTTATCACTACGGGGTAAAACAATAGCCAATCGTTCTGTTTAGCAATAAAACTGCCAGCAGTAAGCCCAATCCCTACGATAATTGGTAGCATCAAAGCTTTTACTTTTTGCTGCTGCAGTAACAGCCTGATAATTAAAATGGCACACAACGCGAGAGCTATGCTGCCAGCTGGCAAATAGTGCAAACCAAAGTAAACTGCCAGTGGATAGGCGATAACCACCAAGCTTGTCACTATTTGCAGAAAAAGCCGCATTAGTCTTTAACTAAGCCTTCAATTGCTGAAACCACATCATCAACGGTTCTAACCGCTTTAAATTCTTCTGGCTTAATCTTTTTGCCAGTCATTTGCTGCAGTTTAATCACCAGATCAACAGCATCGATGCTGTCGAGATCGAGGTCTTCATACAGTGAAGCTTCTAAAGTGATATCATCTGCATCGATTTCAAACTCATCGACCAAGATTTGGGTCAGCATTTCTAGGATCTGTTCACGACTTTGCATAATGCCCCCTAGGCGCGCTGTGACTCAATAAAGCTTACAAGGCTGGCAACGCTGTAAAAGTGCTGCTTTGTCGCTTCAGAATTAGCTTCTATTTTTACATCAAACTGCTTTTTAATCGCCAAGCCCAACTCTAGTGCGTCAATTGAGTCAAGACCTAAGCCTTCGCCAAATAGCGCAGCTTCAGAATCGATATCATCAATACTAACGTCTTCAAGGTCGAGACAGTCGATGATCAGTTGTTTTATTTCGTTATCTAAGCTCATAAGTATCTATCTAATTGTTGTTTATAATAGTTTTCTAAATCACGAGTGAGTTTTCGTGCCATTTTAGCATCACCGCCGGCTTCAGCATCATAGCGCAAGTAGGCTTGTATTTCGCCTACTTCCACATGCATCCCAATTGTTCTTCTCGGCAATTGATACCACTTTTGTTGCTTGCTAAATCCGACAGTATTGGTTTTTAAAAATATGGGCAATAGATCGCTCTGAGTACGCAGAGTAATATTGGCTGCTCCGCGGGCAAAGTCATTAATTTTTTCGCCTATAACGGTGCGGGTACCTTCAGGGAAGATAATTAAATTGGTGCCGCGATCGAGAACATCTTTGCAGTCTTTTAGCAGCAACTCAGCGCCGCGATTAGGGATATAGCCTGCACACGAAACCACACCGCGCAAAAAAGGATTACGCCAAAGCCCTTGTTTTACAATGCAGCCGGCATTCGGCATTAAGCTGATTAATACCACCACGTCGATAAGGGTAGGGTGGTTGGCGGTGACTATCATACCTTTAGCATTGCTGAGACGACTCAAATCACTATGGGTGACATTGATAAGTCCTACCCAGGTCATCATGCGCACAAAGCCTTTAAACATAATATGCACGGCGCGCTGGACCCGCTGTATACGTTGTTGAGGCGTGCCTGGCCAAAACCTCAGAATAGGCAAAATCGTTAATGAACTTAGTAGACCACCTAAACCAAAGGCCATGTAACAAGCGGTACCGCCAATCCAGCGAGGAATATAGGCAAGACCAGTAAGTTTAGGCGCTACAGGCTGAGGGTGTGCTGGCGGATTAATCACAAGTTAGCTCCCAGTGCCAACCTGATAAGGTCCCGCTGATATTGCGCTTATTGGCAATACATGCCAGTAGTTCGCCATAATTTAGCTTGTACTGATTTTGTGAAGTAATTGGGGTTAGGGTCAAACTGGCAATCGACTGTGCTGAATCACTTGCTGGTGCAAGCATAAAAGCAATAGCAATAGGCCATTCTGGCTCAGAACTGAATTGACTATAGATTTGTGGCACGGGTTCGTCGGCATACACCAATAGTAAAGGTTCTGCATCAGCATGTAGCTGACCATAAGCTTCAATAAAGGCTTGGGAAAAGGTGTTTTTACCAGCAGCAATGGAAGTCGAAGAAGCCCGGTTATTACTGAAAATACTGAAGATGCCGCTAGCAGTGTTGTGGACCGATTGGCTAAAGCCCGTCGGAGATAGCGGAGACTCGTCAACAATATCGTTTAATAAGCCAATCGTGCGATTTATCTCGCCGTGTTGAGAGGCAAAAATGCTGCGACACTGCTCAGTAGGGTCACATTGGTGTACCGCTTCAAGCACAATTTTGGTCAGCTTACTTAGTCGGCGTCGCTGCATAGCAGGGACATGGGCCAGTTTAGGCGCAGTGCTCATTTGCTCTGGCGCAGTAGTATTTACAGGCCAATGGCGCCAATTATCGGCTTGTTGGTACTGCGGCGACCATGCGCCCCACGAAAGAATGCTGAACTTCAAATGCATTGCCTCTGATACGAATTTCCCTTCGTATTACCCGACTAGTGGAAAGCTAATACCGACGGTATGACTATTAAGCGTAGTCTCTGGTTAAATAAAAGCTTATTGATGGCATTATTCTACATCAAAAATCCCAGCCGCCATAAGCCCTTTTGGGATACAGGTGTTACTAATAGGGAACAAAATAGTGATGCGTTCTGTTTATGAGAGCTTGGTTGCTCAATATGAGGTTATTAATCGAGCGTAATTGTTATCAGAGGCTTACTGTGTAGAAGATATTAGATTGAAAAAGAGCCCTTGAAGGGCTCCTTTAAAAGAATAAGCATCGCTTTAGTGATCAGTTAAGCTGTTTTTGTAGCTTACGTAGTGCTGATTTCACCTTGCGAGAGTTCTCTGGACCCATACGAATCATTAGTTTCTGCGCATTTGGTAGGGCTTCAAGTTTTGGATCAACAAACTGATAGTTAACACTAACGCCATCTAACTCTATAGGCTGCTCAATGATTGGCGCATCTAGCATCACTTCAATGGCTTGTTGTAAACGCTCATCAAAAGATGTTTTGCTGTAGCCTAATTCGGTAAATGCTTCGCTCAGTAGCGGAGTCATTTCTTTATAGGTTTTTGCTAGTTCTTCATCGTTAAGGCTAGCTAAAAAGTCAGCGTATAAATCATATCTATGGTAACTATCAGGGTTGATATAAGTCTTGTTGGCAATATCTGACACCGTAAAGCTGTTGCTTGGTGCTTGTAGCGGACTAACTTTACGAGCTAGCTCACCTTGTGCAAGGTTATCAACAAAAACAACAAATTGGCGCACAACGTTATCTTCAATCAATAACGGTTCAATCGCCATACCGTCAGCTACAGCGGTGACTTTCTGATGAACATATTCATCGCTATCTGCGAGTGCAGGCAATGGTTCAACTTCTGGCACTGGGTCGACTTCAGGTAACTGTACCGGCTCAACTTCAACAACTTCAGGCTCAGGCACAGCTTCCGTTTCAAGCGGCTCTGCTGGCAGTGGATCGGGGATCACTACTGGTGCAATTATTTGAGGCTCTTCGGTTTTTTCATTACCGCTGAGGTAGTAGTAGCCGCCCGCTGATAGCGCAACAACGGCAATAATTGCCAAAATTGCTAGCCCATTGGTACCTGAACTCTTTTCCTGTGGGGAAATTCTATCTTCTTGACTGAGTTGCATTTTAACTCCTCTGCTACCGTGCAGTGATACGACTAATGATAAATTATAGCTCTAACCCATTCTGCAAAATTCCAACAGATTGTCTATAGGCTAAGGCTCTATTAAGGATATTTAATTTCAGCAGTAGGCTAAAGCAGTGGTTTACGCTTGTACAAACTGCTCACGATCGCCTAGCCAACGCTCAATAATAGCGTCGGCACATTCAGGCGCTTGCTGCATAACATGGGCTGCAAGTTTTTGTACATGAGGAATAAGTGCTTGATCGCGCATCAAGTCGGCTATCTTCATATCGGCAATACCAGTTTGTTTGGTGCCAAGCACTTCACCTGGTCCGCGGATCTCTAGATCTTGTTGGGCAATCACGAAGCCATCATTGCTTTGTCTTAATACGCCAAGACGCTTGGTTGCCGTTGCTGATAGTGGCGCCTTGTAGAGCAATACACAGTGGCTTGCTACCGCGCCACGGCCAACACGTCCGCGTAACTGATGCAGTTGCGCTAAGCCTAAACGTTCAGGGTTTTCGATAATCATTAAGCTGGCGTTAGGTACATCCACACCGACTTCAATTACAGTAGTGGCAACCAATAGGTTGAGTTCGCCTGCTTTAAAGTCAGCCATGATCTGTTGTTTTTCAGCAGGTTTCATTCGCCCATGAACTAAGCCAATTTTTAGCTCAGGTAGCGCACGCTTTAGCTCTTCTGCAGTATCTTCCGCTGCTTGGCATTCGAGTACTTCAGACTCTTCAATTAAGGTACATACCCAGTAGGTCTGGCGTTTATCGTTAATTGCTGATTGTCTAACGCGCTCAATTACATCGTTACGACGTTGATCGGCAATAGCGACGGTTGTAACAGGCGTTCTTCCCGGCGGCAGCTCATCGATAATTGAGGTATCTAAATCAGCATAGGCAGTCATCGCCAGCGTTCTTGGGATTGGCGTAGCTGTCATAATCAATTGATGTGGATGAAAGCCTTGGCTGATGCCTTTTTCGCGAAGCCCTAAGCGCTGATGTACGCCAAATCTGTGCTGCTCATCGATAATAATCAAAGCCAGCTTATTGAATACCACCTGCTCTTGAAATATAGCATGGGTACCAATCACAATATGTGCATCACCGGACTCAATATCAGCCAGTGATTGCGCTCTGGCTTTACCTTTTAGTTTACCCGCCAGCCAGCCCACTTTTAGCCCGAGTGGTTCAAACCACGCGGCAAAGTTAATAGCGTGCTGCTCGGCTAATAGTTCAGTCGGCGCCATCATGGCTACCTGATAGCCGCTTTCTATCGCTTGCAGTGCAGCTAATGCGGCGACTAAGGTTTTGCCTGAACCGACATCACCTTGGACTAGGCGCATCATAGGTTCGGCTTTTTCTAGGTCGCGGCCAATATCGGCAACCACTCTTTGCTGCGCGCCAGTAGGCTTAAATGGCAGCGATGCGAGAAACGGATTGAGCAATTGACCTGTGGCATTCATGCTCACAGCATGGTCGCGATTGCTGCGCTGACGTAGGCGCAGCATACTTAGGTTATGTGCTAACAGTTCTTCTTGAATTAATCGCTGCTGAGCAGGATGGGTGCCTTGCTCTAAATCAAATAGTGATACTTGATTATTTGGGCGATGCAAAATGTGCAGCGCCTGCTTCAAATCTAAATTGTTCGGTTGCAGATTGGGCGGTAATAGTTCTGGTAAGCCACCATCGTCTAGCATCGCCAATGCTTGCTCTGTGAGCTTTATCCAGCTGGCTTGCTTCAAGCCTTCAGTGGTAGGATAGACTGGCGTCAGTGTGTCGCTTAACTGCAGATCTTCATCCGCAGCAATCAATTTATATTCAGGGTGAATGATTTCAACGCCATGATTACTGCGACGGATCTCACCATAGGCACGAATAGTCATGCCTATTTCTAAGCCGTTACGCTGGGCAACAGAGAAATTAAAAAAACGTAAGGTAAGGCTGCCGGTATCATCGCGCACGGTGCAAGTGAGCATGCGCTTGCGGCCTTGAATTATTTGGCTCGATTGAATAACGGCTTCAATGGTGCCGTAACTGCCAGGGTAAAGCGAGGCAATAGGGTAGACTTGAGTGCGGTCCTCATAGCGCAGCGGAAGATGGAACAACAGATCTTGCACTGTTGTTATACTCAGCTTTGCTAATCTCTCGGCCATCTTTTTAGCGACGCCTTTGAGAGCTGTAATAGGGACAAGATCGAGTCTTTGCAAAAGGTTAGCACTCAAACACTGTAAATTTATACATATATTATCAGAGTTATTGGTTTACGCAAATTAGATGGCTAACGCTGATCATAACCAGCCTTTCTGTTTGGCGATTCTAGCGGCATCAATACGGTTAGTTGCATGTAACTTGCTCATCGCCTCACTAAGATAATTTCTTACTGTGCCGTCGGCAATAAAAAGTGTTGTAGCTATCTCTACTGTACTTTTGCCTTCTGCGGCCATTCTTAGAGCACGGCGCTCTTTATCATTCAGTGGATCTTGCTCGCCAATGGCCATCATCGCAAGCTCTGGGTCGATAATCCGCTTGCCAGCCATGACCTGATTAATGGCTTCAATTAAGGTATCTGATGGAGCATCTTTTAATAAAAAACCACCCACACCAGACTCTATCGCGCGCTTAATGTAACCTGCACGGCCAAAGGTGGTGACTATGACTATCTTTAATTCAGGTTTATGGTTTTGGCACCAAGTTGCGAGTTCTAATCCACTTAAGCCAGGCATTTCTATATCGCTAAGGAGTAAGTCAAACTCTTGCTGTTGCAGTAACTTTAAAGCTGCATCACCATCGGCAGCTTGCACCACATCAAACTCACCACTTAAACTCAGTAATGCGCTAAGCGCGCCTCGCACCATGGCTTGATCTTCGGCTAAGAGTATTTTCATTGTTACGACATTCCTTGTTGTGGCAGCGTAATGGTAAATTGGCATTGCTGGCTTAAGTCCCATGAAAGCGTCCCCTGAAACTGCTGTAAACGCTCACGGATCCCTTTGAGGCCATTGCCTTGCTCTACGCTATCAAGTTGGCCATTATCAGTGATTTGAATAATGATGTGCTGCTCATTTTGGCTAAAGCTTAAACTGCATTCTTGTGCGTTGCTATGGCGAATAACGTTATTACACAGCTCAGTTAAACTGAGAATTAAATGGGTTTCTAGATCGGCGTTGAGATTAGGGATATCTCCTTCTAGTTGCACACTTAAGCCTTTATCACGCAAGGTTTGACATAAGTTGGTCACGCTAGCGGTGAGGCCCTTATGCTTATAACCCGATACTGTTTGACGGATCTGGCTTAGACTGTCGCGGGCAATCGTGTTTAGCTCGCGAAGTTGTAGCTTTGCTTGCTCAATATCCTCTTTAGCCAATAGTTTTTCAGCTAGCTCAGCTTTGAGTGAGATAGACGATAGGCTATGGCCCATAATATCGTGCAGATCGCGGGCAATCCGCTCCCGCTCCAGCATAGTGGCTAGCTGATGGATCTCATCTTGGCTTTTTTGCTGCTTACATAGATTTTCAATACGTCTGCGCTCAATCACACCAAATAGGCCAACGCCGGCAATTAACCCTGCACCATAAATGACCCAATAATAGTGATCAAAGTTAAGGCTTAGATTGAGTAATGCCAGCATGCCTATGAGGCTAATTAAAGCCAGCGCTGCTTTTTGAAGTGGGTAGAAAAAACCGATAAAAAAGGCGGCAAAGGTAAAGAGGGACAACGAGCCAGTATTGATTGGCGTGACGGCGATTGCAATCGCTATCATTGCTAATATCGGCAGGTGTGCACGGCTGCTGTGACTGCGATAAGCCCAGAAGTAGCAATAAATAAATGGCACTAAGGCTGCCAAACTAAGCAGAATTTGCCACGGTGGCATATCGATAAAGAAATAGGGAATAAAATAGAAAACCAAATTGATCAGATAGACCCATGCATACTTGTCTTCTGTCTTGCTTGCTGGGTTTGATATGTCTTGTGTCATGGTTAATTCCTTTTAGCGGGAGAGCGCATCGAACATAGATAATAGCGCTCTCCATTTTTGGGCTGTTATTTGACTCAATTACACGGCTACCTTTTGGCGGTTTGTTGAGTGTTTTGTTGTAAAAGAAACTGTGCCCAAGCGTAGTCTGACTCTACCGTTAATGCTTGCTGCCAATCAGCAACAGCCCCCTCTAAATCCCCTAAGCTTTGCTTGGCTAGTCCTCGCCAAGTATAGGCTTCAGCGTATCCCCAACAGATGTTATCGCAAGGATTGGTGTAAAGTTCAATGGCTTGGCTGGCTAACTTTGCTGCGCGCTGCATGCTACCACCGTACATTGTGGGTGTATTAAAAGCGGTAATCGCCTGTACTAGCACAACTCTTGGATTGCCAGCATCAAGCTGCTTGGCTTGTTCCATCGCTTGCCCAGCTTTCGGGCCATAAGTAACGGCTTTGCTGTTATCAAACGCGATAAGCATGCCGTAGACAGCTGATAGCAGTGCAAGATTGTCTGCATTACTACTGGCACTGGTTAGGCTTTCAAGGGTGGTTTTGGCATCTTCTAGTGCGCTAACGGCAAGTTTTGGTTGGCCTAAGATGTTGGCACTGATTGCTAGACGATAATTAGCATAAGCTTGGCTATAGTCATTGCCTTGTTGGGCGTAATTTGTCAGTGCTTTTACGTCCATATGGTTAGCTGCGGCATCAATATTTTCAATACTTTCTGCATTAGCAATTTGGCTACCTAAAGCAGATGAGATACCAAGTGATGTAACGAATAATAGTGTTTTCATATCAATCTCCATTTGAGTGTTTTACCGACCTTGGTCATGGGCGGTATTCTTGGGTACGGTTCTAGTATTGAAGATTGCGACAGATAAATGCAGACACAAACGTCACCAGTGTAGGGTGACATTTGTCACTTTTTATAAAGAGGCAGTTTGTGCTGATGGGAATTAGGGACAAAAAAATGGCCTAAAGTGAAGTGCACTTTAGGCCATTTCTATTTAACTTGAAGCCGAAGGCTTATCGCTTAAACTTGAGCGACCAAGTAGCCGATGTAGCCTAGATAGCTTAATACCAGTATTGCAGCTTCACGACGACCAATACGCAGACCTGTGTAAGCAAACGGTAGTAAGATAACTGCAAAGGCAATCATCGCACTCCAGTCTAAAGTGGTAATTTCACAGCCGCTGATTGGGTGGATAAGTGCAGTCACACCTAAAATACCTAAAATATTGAATAGGTTTGAGCCAACAACGTTACCAATTGCGATGTCGCTTTGACCTTTAAGTGCTGCCACGATAGAAGTCACAAGCTCAGGCATACTGGTGCCGATAGCAACAATTGTTAAACCGATAATCACTTCGCTAATGCCAAACGACTGCGCCAGAGCAACAGCGCCATCAACGAATAAAATGCCGCCACCCACTAACATGCTGATACCGATAACGATAAATAGCACTGATAGCATTGGGTTTTGCTTAGTGTCTTCAACATCATCGTCAGTTTGCTTTTCAGCAGCGAAATAGCTGAAAGTTAAGTAAACCACTAGTAATGCGAATAAAATTGCGCCGTCCCAGAAGCTTAAACCACCATCAAGTAGTAAGCTCCAGAATAGTAGTGACGCAGCAATCATGATTGGAATGTCACGACGTACCATTTGCGATTCAATTTTGATCGGACGGATAAGCGCGGTAATACCTAAAATTAGGCCAATATTGGCAATGTTAGAGCCAATGACGTTACCTAAAGCGATGCCACTATTACCGGCAATCGCAGATTTTACGCTTACAGCAAGTTCTGGCGCACTGGTACCAAAGGCAACAATGGTTAAACCAATAATAAGTGGTGTAAGCCCTAATCTTAGGGCTATTTGGCTTGCTCCTCTTACTAAGGCTTCAGCACCAACAGTAAGAATTAAAAAGCCGCCGAGTATCGACAAAAAAATAAACATGGTTGACTCTATAATTTGGGTTTCTTTGAAAGGATGGCAAGAATAGTTTCTTTCAAAAATTGCGCAATAAAAAACTGCTTGTTACTCATTAAATTTAGTTAATTGCTGATTATTTGTCACAAAAACAAAACGGCACACTTTGAAGTGTGCCGCTATAAGGGTTCGGAAGCGCTAACTAATGCTTAAATTTCGTCTTCCCAGCAAACTTTGCCGCCGCGAGTACCATCAACCTTTTCGCTAAACTTCTTCTCAAGCACATGACGTTTAATTTTCAGTGTTGGGGTTAATACGTCGTTTTCAACGTCCCAAGGCTCACTGACAATGACAATAGCATCGACCGTTTCATGTGACTCAAGATGTGGGTTTACCGCATCGACAGTCCCTTTTAAAGAAGCTCGCACTTCTTCTCTAGGTTGCAGCGCAGCACCTTCTGACAGTTGTACTAATGCGATAGGATGCGGCAGACCTGAGCCAATCACACAGATCATCTCTACATGGGGATCTTGTGCAAGCTTACGCTCGATTGGCACTGGAGCCACATATTTACCCTTAGCCGTTTTAAAGTTGTCTTTAACGCGGCCAGTAATGCTGACGTTGCCTTCATCATCAATAGAGCAAAGATCGCCTGTATGGAAGAAGCCTTCTGCATCAAAGCACTTAGCGCTTTCTTCTTCCTGTTTGTAATAGCCTTGCATTAAGCCAGGGCTCTTAACCAGTAATTCACCTACGTCAGACTGCTTAGCCTCACAACCTTCAACGGCGCGACCAACTGAGCCAATTTTACGAGGATCAAACGGATGGTTAATAATCGAGTAAGCGCAGTTTTCTGTCATGCCCCAGGCTTCTGAGATGTTTAAACCAATCTTGTGATACCACTCAACCAATGATGGCGGGATTGGTGCAGAGCCAGAACCCAGTAGATGACAATGCTCTAAACCTAGCCCCTGATGGATTTTACGCTTAACGATACCACTAACAATGGGTACTTTAAGCAGGAAGTTAAGCTTGCTGTAGCCAATTTTGTCGATAATATTTTTCTGGAATAGGCTCCACAGGCGCGGTACAGAGAAGAATACTGTTGGTCTGGCGCGCTGCACGTCAGCAACAAAGCTATCTAAGCTTTCAACAAAAGCAACGCTACTGCCTGAATAGAATGATGAGCCTTGAATCGCCACACGTTCGGTAATATGTGCCAGTGGCAAGTAAGACAGTAGTCTGTCTTCAACATCCGTTTTTAGATCGCGCACTACCGCAGTACAGGTCCATGCGTAGCTAGCGAAATTTTGAATTGCACCTTTTGGCTTACCAGTCGATCCAGAGGTGTAGATAATGGTCATGATCTGCTCTGGTGTTGGCAGCGGTGCATCAATTAAAGGCTGGCCCATATTGAGCATTTTATCCCAGTGATACTGTGACGGCATGGTGTCGTATGGCATGGCAAGGCGCAAAATATCGCCGCCGACACCGGCTTCTTGGTCGGCCCAGTAATCGAGTTTACCGATAAAAATGGCTTTGGCTTCACTGTGCTCTAGGGTGTAGCGAATGGTGTCAGCGTTAGCCGTTGGGTAGATAGGGACGCTAATATAGCCGCCATGCATTAGCGCTAAGTCGGTAATAAACCATTCGGCACAGTTTTTAGAAAGAACAGCAACTTTGTCGCCAGGGTTGAGGCCAAGGTGTCTTAATGCGCCAGCAATCTGCTGCATTTTTGTTTGCACATCGCGCCAAGTAAAAGTCTTATACTGACCATCAATTGGCTGCTTTAGATAAACTTGATCGCCTTGTTTTTCAACCCAATGTTCAAGCATCTCAATTGGGGTTTTCATAGAATATTCCATCGCATTTCCATATTGATTATTGTTGATTCCAATTCAGCTTATTGCTTTATATTTGTTTTAATCGTTCGTTTAATAAGCTGATGCTGCAATATTGAGTATGGCGAAAAATGTGATCTAAGACAAACTTTTTCAAACGGGTGTTACAATTTTGTTGGATTCGACTTACGCAGGCCGAAAAATTAGCTTGAGGGGTCTGTAGAGGTATCAATATAAAAATACCAGCAGAAGCTGGTATTGATGTACCTTTGCGATTATTCAAAGGTTGGCACTTAGAAGAAAGCTAAAAAGCTACTCTGAAGGGGCGCGCATTTTCTGCCACCAGTCTTCATCGGCAACAATTTGTCCGCTTTCATCAACGGCTGGGTAAGGTAGCTTTTTACGGCGACAAGCTTTGGCATAAATCGGGTGGCCTTGCTCGAATAGCTTTATTTGGCAATAAGCTTCATCGAGCTTGCGGGTGCCATACATGCCTGCTTCAGTGCGTTGACGCTGAGCTTCATACATGATCAGTGCGGACGCTACTGATACGTTTAGCGACTGCACCATGCCTATCATAGGGATAATGATGTGCTGGTCTGCAGCGGCTATTCCTTCTGGGCTCACGCCATCGCGCTCGTTACCCATAATAATCACAGTGGGCTTGGTGTAATCGATCTCTCTGAAATCGACGGCCGTATCTGAAAACGTGGTCGCTAAAATTTGCATGTCTTTAGCGCGAAACTCTTCAACTGCTTGCGCCATACTCTGATGTACGCGAGTCTTTACCCATTGCTGGCTGCCTGAAGCGGTATTGCCTGATACGCGCATTTCTAGATCAGACCAAACAGCATGCACTTCATGAATGCCTGCAGCATCTGCGGTGCGTAGTACGGCGGCAATATTATTACCCTTGTGTACGGTATCTAAGCAGACGGTGAGATCGGGTTGGCGATTATCTAACATCTCATTGATGCGGGCGAAACGTTCAGGACTCATGATAGGCTTCTATTCTGTACTGTTAATTGGGAGCTGTATTTTGCCGCAAAGCCTTAGCCTGCGAACGCTAAAAAATAAAATGGGCGCCGTAGCGCCCAATCGATAAAGTGATGGGAGATTAAATCTCCATCACTCCGTCCATCTCAACTAGTGAGTCTTTTGGCAGTTGCTTAACGCCAATAGCAGCACGAGCTGGATAAGGTTGCTCAAAGTAGCGACCCATAATTTCATTTACCGTAGCGAAGTTGCTTAGATCAGTCATAAAGATATTTAGCTTTACAATATCGCCTAATGAGCCGCCAGCAGCTTCACAAACCGCTGTAAGGTTGTCAAATACCTGCACTACTTGTGCTTCAAACTCATCGCTAACAATCTGCATTGTTTCTGGAACGAGTGGGATCTGGCCTGATAAATAAACCGTGCTACCTACTTTTACTGCTTGAGAGTATGTGCCAATTGCTTGTGGCGCTTTAGCGGTCGCGATGATAATTTTCTCTGCCATGATCTTTCCTTGTTTTTACTGAGTGCAATATTGAGTTTGTTAACGATTCCTAGATGTACGTAATACTTCAGGTAATACCCTAATACGACGCATTACGTTAGCTAAATGAATACGGTCACGCACAGAAATACGCAGATTAATGAGGAATACTCGTCCATCGCGTTCTTCTGTGGTTAAGTTATGAATATTCGAACCTTCAGCCGCGACAATTGAAGTAATCTTCGCTAACGCACCTTGGTGGTTAACGATTTCAACTCGCAAGTTAGCTTGGTATTCAACACCGTCAGCGCTATCCCATTGAACAGGAATATACTTGTCTGGCTCACCTTGATAACCACGAATATTTGCGCAGCTTTCCATGTGAACCACAAGGCCTTTACCTGGGCTAACGTGGGCAATTACTGCGTCACCAGGAATTGGGCGACAGCAATTAGCAAAGGTGACCAACATGCCGTCGGCACCACGAATAGGCATGGTGTGATCTTCTTTATGCTCTTCGGCATCAACTTGATCGCCACGCAGACGCTGAGCAATAACAATACTCATCGCGTTGCCTAAGCCAATATCAGCAAGCAGTGCATCCAAGGTGTCGTGCTTGGTATCTTTAACGACTTTTTCAATCTGTTCTGGTGACATGCTATCGAGCTTAGTCTCACCTAGAGCGTGATTAAGTAGGCGCTTACCTAATAAAATGGCATCGTCTTCTTTCAAGCTCTTAAGCAACTGGCGGATTTTAGCGCGCGCTTTACCAGTAACCACAAAGTTAAGCCATGCTGCATTCGGGCGTGCGCCGTTAGCGGTAATAATCTCAACGGTTTGACCGGAGATAAGTGGCTGACTTAATGGATATGCTTGACGGTTAACTTTAGCGCCGACGCAGGTGTTACCCACGTCAGTGTGGACTTCGTAAGCAAAGTCGACAGGTGTTGCGCCCACTGGTAGCTCTAAAATTCGGCCTTCAGGGGTAAACACATAGATCTCTTCAGGGAAGAGTTCAGTCTTAAAGTTTTCAACAAATTCAAAAGAGGTGCTGGCGCTTTGCTGCAGTTCCAGCAAGCTTTGCATCCACTTACGGGCACGGACTTGGGTTGTCGTGCCTTGCTCTGCTGAGCTGCCTTTCTTGTACAGCCAGTGAGCCGCGACCCCTTTATCAGCCATTTGGTCCATATCTTCAGTACGAATTTGGATCTCCACCGGTACACCGTGAGGGCCAAAAAGTGAAGTATGCAGTGACTGATAGCCGTTAGCTTTAGGGATAGCAATATAATCTTTAAAGCGACCTGGATGCGGCTTATAAAGGCCATGCATGGCACCCATAACGCGGTAACAGGTATCGATAGAGTCAACGATGACTCGGAAGGCATAGATATCCATGACTTCTTGGAATTGCAGCTCTTTATTACACATCTTGTTATAGATGGAATAAAGGTTCTTCTCACGTCCTTTAACCGTGCCTTCTAGGCCAGTATCTTCAAGGCGTGTGGTAATAGCGGCTTCGATACTTTGGATAATTTCTTTACGATTGCCACGAGCGGATTTAACCACCTCTTTAAGTACGCGATGTCGCATCGGATAGTAGGCTTGGAAGCCTAGTTCTTCTAACTCGCTCTTAATATTGTGAATACCAAGACGGTTGGCGATTGGTGCGTAAATTTCGAGGGTTTCACGGGCAATACGGCGACGCTTATCAGGGCGCAGAGCACCTAAAGTGCGCATATTGTGGGTTCTATCGGCAAGCTTGATTAGGATGACACGAATATCTTGGGTCATCGCCATCATCATTTTGCGGAAGTTTTCAGCTTGGGCTTCTTTCTTGTCGCGGAATTTTAGCTTATCTAGCTTAGAAACGCCTTCAACCAATTCAGCAATTGACTCGCTGAATAGTTCAGCCAGTTCTTCTTTGGTTACAGGGGTGTCTTCGATAGTGTCGTGCAAGAGAGCGGCCATAAGCGTCTCATGATCGAGACGCATATCGGCCAGGATGCGGGCGACCGCAACCGGATGGGTAATATAAGGTTCGCCACTCGTGCGCATCTGACCTTCATGGGCATCGCGCGCCACCTGATAGGCCTGCTTGAGTAATTCTACCTGCTCAGGTTCTAAATAACCTGAAGCAGACTCCTTGAGACCTTCAAACAGATACAAGTGACTCTACTCCTTATATAGCGTTGCGGCCTTCAGCGATGGCAGCAACAGCAGCAATTTCAGCTGCTTCACGTTCACGAACTGTTTGGCGCTCATCAGCATCCAAAGTATCAGCTGTGACTAAACCTAGCTCGATTTCGCGCAGGGCGATAACCGTTGGCTTGTCGTTCTCTTCTTCAACCATAGGGTCTTTACCCTGAACAGCGATTTGGCGAGCACGACGCGCTGCAACCAGAATCATATCAAAACGGTTGCCGATTTGGTTTACGGCATCTTCTACAGTTACGCGAGCCATGTTTGGAAACTCCAGTGTTTTATCGATTGAAAAAATGACGCAAAATTGTACATGAAGACAGTTAGCCTGCCAACAGATCTTTAATCATACCATTCTGCGTATGAATTTGGCTAGCAGAGGTTAATCTTTGACTGCGAATGATCGCTAAAAGATCAGCCAATGCTTTATCGAAATCATCATTCACTATTACGAAGTCATATTCATTGTAGTGTGACATTTCTGAAACTGCTTGAGCCATGCGGCCTGCAATCACTTCTTCGCTGTCTTGTCCACGGCCTGTTAGGCGGCGTTCTAGTTCAGCTTTTGATGGCGGTAAGATAAAAACACCAATAGATTCAGGCATTAGTTCTTTAACTTGCTGCGCGCCTTGCCAGTCGATATCTAAAAATACATCGATACCTTTCTCTAGCGTTTGCTCAATCGTGACACGAGAAGTCCCATAATAGTTACCGAATACTTCAGCCCATTCAAAAAATGCGTTATCAGCGATTAAGCTTTTGAACTCATCTTGAGAAACGAAATGATAATGTTGACCATTCTCTTCACCTGGACGCGGTTGTCTGGTGGTGTGCGAAACTGAAACTTGCATATCTACAGGTTGATCCCTTAATAGGGCTGAAATAAGCGATGATTTACCTGCGCCACTTGGCGCCGAGACGATAAATAGGTTTCCGCGAGCGGTCATTAGCTGCTATATCCGATGTGTGCACTCAATTGGAGCGATAGCCCAAATTGTGCGGGTAAAAGATTAAGCGAGCCATTATACAGCCTAGGGTGATATTTGTGCTAGTCACAGATGCATTAATTAGTAGGCTAATTGCGTTGTTGTATTCGTTAAAGCAAGCGTTACCGCTAATATCAACTGCGATAAATAGCCCGAAAACACTGACAGATGCAGCTAAATTCGGTAGGCTACTTGTTTCGTTTTGTGCTTTCGCCTGAGCATGAAATTCGGGTGTGCAGTCACTCTAAAATTGAGGCTGCCGAGTTATCGGATGTTAATTAAGGTTGATAAATATATGCAGTTGAAATCGTTTTTATGCCTCGTAGGGTTAGACAATAGTAAGCGTTTCGCTTCAACTAGTGGTCTGACTTATTTAGCTTTATTGTTATCTGTAGCCTTGGTCGGCCCGACTGCTGCTTTGTATTTTGTCGCCCTTTTATTGGCGCCAGTATTAGCATTAACCACATTGCGTAGATTGCGAGATAGCGGCAAAGGGCCGCAACTATTGGCGCTAACATTACTGCCGTTTTTATTGGTGTTGGTTACTTTAGTGCATATCCATAGCGTGATGTTGTTATTAACATTTGTGCTAGCTGCGGCTCTCGCTGTTGGTTATTTGGCCATACTGCCCGCAGTAACCAGCGTTAACTACGTACAAGGTTACTCAGGCCCAGTGGATATGCGTAGTGTTCAGCCAGCAACGGCAAAAGCTAATCATCGAGTGCGTGTTGAGCCTACATTGGGCGGTGAAGATGTTGCTGCAAACCTTAGTGACAATCCAGAGCCAATTCATCGCAGCGAACAAAGCGAACAGACGAGAGATACCAGTATTGATCAGCGCCGAGTGCGAGATCGCAATGCATTTGATGCAAGCCAATTGCAAAAGGTTTTGCTGACCAATAAAAAGCCATTATTGATCACCGCAGCCAGTCTTGTGGTTGTTATGCTAGTTACAAGCATTTGGTCGCTCATCCCTGAAAGTACGCCTGACGATGAAAGCGCAGAACAAATACAAACTGAACCCGCAACCAAGCCGCAAGCGACTCGAGTGCTTACTGCTATGCCAGACGGCTTTAGCTTAGTATTAGAAGATGAAGTGCTAATTATGCGCTGGTTAGGAGAAACGGGGGCGGCAGAACAACTTTGGTCCCTCGCCACGGCCAAAGGTGATAAAACCTGTTCAGGCTTAAGGTTTAACAATGGCACTGAGTATCGTCCAATGGTGGTTGATTTATTGGCTGATAGTGCTACAGAAGCACGATTCTCACCATTAGATACCGAAGCGATTATTATTGATATGGCAAGACGCGGTAACGTTAGTGTCTGTGGCTACAACTTCAGCTTGAAAGGGAGTCAGGCTGCGCTTGGTAAAGTGGCAGAGTTTAGGCGTTATTTATAAGCAAATGCGCCCAAGCATTATTGTTATATGGCTATTATCGCTGGATATTGCTTTGTAGTATCTTTAAACTGCGTCGCCTTATTGTGATGCTAAATTGCATCTGTTTGAGAGATGAAAGACTTCATGAGTAACAACGCACAACAATTGACCTTAGTGATCCTTGCGGCAGGTTTAGGTAGCCGATTTGGCGGTGATAAACAGCTGGCAGAACTTGGACCTAATGGCGAAACGATGTTGGAACTCTCATTAAAGAGTGCGTACAAAGCTGGGTTTACCAAAGCGGTTTTGGTGATTAGGCCAGAATTAGCGCATATGCTAGACCAAGCGCTAGCAGGTAAGTTAAGCGATGATTTTAGCTGCGTATATTGCTTGCAGTCGATTGATGATCTGCCTTCAGAAGCACAAGCTTTTGCAGATATCGCACAACGCCAAAAGCCTTGGGGGACAGCGCATGCACTTTGGAGCGCTAGAGCCCATGTAGATGGGCCTATGGCAGTGATTAATGCCGATGATTTTTATGGCGACAGTGCGTTTAGCTTATTAGCCGAAGGATTATCAACAGCTGATGACAACTGGATGATGGTCGGATACCCAATTGGGTTGACCTTATCAGATAATGGCGGCGTTAACCGTGGTCTATGCCAGGTTGAAAACGGTAAGCTTATCGATGTCGCTGAATGGTTAGATATCCGCAAAGATGGCGCAGAGCTCACCGGTACGCTTAACGAGCAACAGTTTGCTCTGACCGATGATGCTGTGGTTTCTATGACTTGTTGGGGGTTTAAACCTGACATTTTTGCTGTGATAGAACAGCAGTTTAGTGAATTTTTAAAGCAGCATGGCAAGCAGCCAAAAACTGAATGCTATTTGCCTAACGTGGTGCAAGCACGGATCGATGCAGAGCTCCAAAGTACATCTGATTGGGGCGTTAACGTCAGTGTGGCGCAAGAGTCTTGGTATGGGGTGACTTATCCTGAAGATGTGCAGTGGGTGAGATCAAAGCTACAGGAAACTCTAACGGCAATTTAGCCCTAGAGGTAGCTTACACAATTAAAATAAAACCATTTTTAATAAAGCCTTTGCAGGGAAAGTCTGGAAAAAGCCCAGATAGCAGAAGTGATACAGAAAATAACTGGAGTGTTGGGTGATAGATTTTATAAGACAAAATGTTTTGTCGCATTTTGGTGTTGCAGCAGATGACGCCAAAATATCCCCTTTGGGAAATGGCCATATTAACTATACGTTTTTAGTGCGCGGCCCTGATAGCGATTTTGTGCTGCAGAAAATAAATACTGAGGTATTTAAAACACCAACAGCTTTAGTGTATAACGCTGACAAAATCAGCCAACATTTGCATGCTAAAGTGGCGTCAGGCCAATACGGTTTGCAAGTCGTGTCACCTGAAGTCACAACAAACAAAGATCTATTCGTTGATTTAGGCGAACACGGTTTTTGGCGCGGTATCAATTATTTACCACATAGCCACAGTATTGATGTTGTCGGCTGTGAAGCGGATGCCGAAATGGCAGCAAAAGCTTTTGGTCATTTCTCTGCCGCGTTAACAGAGCTTGATGCAGACACGATAGAAGATGTGATCCCTAACTTTCATCACCTTCCAGGGCGTATTGAGCTGCTTGAGCAAGCGGTTCAGACAGACAGTCATGGTCGAGTCAATCAGTGCCGTGACTGGGTTGATTTTGTATTATCGCAGCAAGATTTACTGCAAGAGTTAGCTGCGGTAGAAACTAAACTTCCGCATAGAATTTGTCATAACGACACCAAAATCAACAACATGCTTTTTGATAAGCGTGACATGTCGAGCTTAGCTATTATCGACTTAGATACCTGCATGAAAGGCTATTTAATGTATGACTTTGGTGACATGGTTCGTACTTTTTGCAGCCCAGAAGAAGAGGACTCTACAGCGCTTGATAAAGTGCAGGTACGCGAGTCTATATTTGGCGCTATCTGTAAAGGGTACTTAAGTGAGCTGGGTGATGTGCTTAATGATGATGAGCGCAAGAGCTTGTGGTTAGGTGCCAGAGTGATGTGTTTAATGATTGGCGTACGGTTCCTAACCGATCATCTAAATGGCGATGTGTATTTCCAAATTCACCATCAAGGCCATAACCTAGAGCGGGCTGCAAACCAGTTTACTATGTATCAAAGTTTACTAAATCAGCAAGACACATTAAGCGCTTACCTAAACTAAGTCTTTCAGCTAACGATTAGCTAGAGTAGTCGTTAGGAATAAGCCGAGCAGTTTGACCAATAGGTTGATACTGGCTCGGCTTGTTTATTTGCTGCACCGTAAAATCATGCCTAAGAGCAGGTTTAAGTAAGTCATCAAACATCTCTACTTGCTGGTTTGCTGGGTTTAAGTAAGTCATCAAACATCTCTACTTGCTGGTTTGCTGGGTTTAACCAGGCATCGAACACGTCATCATTTTGTGGCAAAATCATCGGACTCGCTTTACTGTGGTATGGCATTAAATCGGGATGCGGTGGGTTAGTGATAATGGAGCAAGATGTGGTGATTTCCCCCGTTTTAGGATGCAGCCAGTCTCGATATAACCCGCCAAATACCATTGCTGAATTTTCGGCAATAAAGTCATGATAGTAAGTGTCTTTTCCCTGCTTTTCTGTTTCACCAAAACCACTGGCTAGCACTAAGCAACGATTCTCTCTAAAGGCCGTAAAACCAGCGCTATTGGGTGTGTTTAGTTTATCGAACCGGGTGTTAAATGAGGTATAACGGCTAGGCTTAAAGCCTTCGTAAGCTGTTTCAAGTAGTAACCACCAGGTCGCCGTTTGTAACCTACGCTCGCCATCAATTTCGCGCACAATACTGATGTCATTAGTTGGCATTTTAAAGCGCCCAAACAGCATCTCTTGCTGGTTTTTAATCCGCAAATCTTCCATCAATGCTTGTACAAACATGTCATCAATGATGTTTAGCCGACCGCACATAAATTATCCCAAAATTAAACCACATTATTCAGTATATGAATGATTTTAAATTGAGTATAGCGACTAAAGAAATTCGCAAAGAGCGCTAAACGAATAAGACTTCATGATTGTGTTACGAATATAACAAGCTTTAGCAAGTTAGTTTGTTTTGTGAGCGCTTTATACGCTTTACGCAAATATTCGGCGGTTGGGTTTCAAAAGTTAACAGATATGGGTAACTTTGTTTTTATACACGTAGCTGCGTAAGGAACATTATTAAAAAGAGGATGTTAAATCTTAGGTTAGAATTTTAGATTAATTATTTTTGAGCAATGAAGCTTCAAATTGAGAGTGAGATATAGATATTACTTAAAAGTCTGGCAGCTTTTAAGTTCAAGGATTTCAATATTATCCATTGCTAGTCTTATGTTGTTGATTTTACAGGCTATGAAGGTAGTTTGATATGTTGGATACCTTAGTGAAACATTCCAATGACGCGATTTACATTATAGAGCCGGATAGCGGAACTATTTTAAGCTGTAATTATTCAGCGTACCGCCGATTGCAATATTCTTCAGGTGATTTTAATGGGATTAAAATCTTTGATATCGATATTAACATCCATGATTTAAATGAATGGAAAGACGTCGCATTAAGAATTAAAAATGAACACAACAGCGTGTATGAAACCTACCATAAAAAGCTAGATGGCAGTATTTTCCCTGTCGAGAACAGTGTCTCAATTTCGACTTACCAAGGTGTGGAATATTTTATCGCTATTGCGAGAGATATTACGGCACGTAAGGAGTATGAAAAGAGTGCTTGGAGGCGTGCCAATCTAGATCCTTTGACTGGTTTACCTAATCGACGGATTTTTTATAGTGACTTAAAAAATGCAGCCAAAAAAACCAAAGAGAAAGATGAGCACTTGGCCATGCTGTATATCGACCTTGATTGGTTTAAACGCATTAATGACAAGTATGGTCACGCCGTCGGCGATGAGGTGCTCTATATTGTCGGAAAGCGGCTGCAGGGCTGTTGCCGCAATCAAGATTGCTTATCTCGCCTTGGTGGTGATGAATTCTCGATAGTGTTTTCCAATATCGCCACAGAAGAGCTCGGCCGAAAAATGGTACACAAGGTTGAGCAAGTGCTCAGACAGCCATTTTGTGTAGGTGATCTTTTATTGGAGGTTGGCGCAAGCATAGGTGCAATCATTTTTAGGGTTAAGCAATTTGATTGCACCCAAGAGTTGAGCTTGGCCGATAAAGCCATGTATCGAGCAAAAGAGCATTTTGGTGTTTCGACGAGTTATCATTTTTCGAGTTACGCAACTGAGCCGTGAGAGCAAAGCTATGCTAGAGAGAGTAGTTATTGTTCATAACGAAATAGAAGAACTGGTTAAATCATTTACTCATCTAGATCAATTTGCACGTCAGCTTTCATCAGGGAAAATGCACTTCTCAAGTGAGATAGTTCATTTTCCTAACCTTTATATTTCCCGTCTAGGCTTCGAGCAGTCCATCATGTTCCACGGTCAGTGTGATGCCGATTTTATTAGTTTTACCGTGCCGAAGAACAAACAGCGGCTAAAAGTGAACGGCATCGAGCTACTCAACCAGAGTTTGTATGTGATCCCTCCATCAAAGGAGATTATCGCAGTATATCCTCCCTCTTTTGATGGCTATCACTTAGCCGTTGAGATCAGTTACTTGAAACGAGTGTTAGGCCATGAATTACTCGATGCCGTGATTGCGCAATCAGAGGGGATAAGAAGCGGTAACGTTAAGCTTTATTCTTTCGATAAATTCCAATCAGAACTGAGTTATATTATCGACTTGACCCTTGCCAATCATCACAGCATTTCGCCAATCTTGGCTTTTGATATTCAGGAATACATCGCCAATAACCTAAGAATATTGTTTGAACTTTCTAGTGGGATAAAAAACCATTCAATGCCCTTTAACAAACGCTTTGCAGTCGCTGCGAGAGCGTCTGATTACATCAATAATAGCGGTAGATTACGCATCTCAATATCCGAGCTAGCTCAACACTGTTTTTGTAGCGTAAGAACCTTGGAATATGCCTTTAATAAAGTCTATTCAATCACGCCAAAACAGTATTTAACCATTCGGCGTATGCATCTGATCCGTGAAGAATTGAAATCTGCATGTTATGCCAGTGTCGCTGAAGTTATGCGTAAATATGGCGTGATAAATGCGGGCCGTTTTAGTCAACATTATGCCCATCTTTTTGGCGAATATCCTAGCGCGACATTAAGGCGTTAAGTTCGAGCTACCCTCATATTATTACGTTAAATTCTCTGTTTAATTTGGTGTCATCAAATGGCCATTATGCTGGCGGTGACGTTGGTAATATTTGCTTATCAGTTAGACGAAACCATTTTAGTAAAGCAATGCTACCGAGGGATCAACGATGAAAAAACTTATTATCAACGCCAATGTTTTTAACGGCACCGACAACCAATTATTAGAGAATGTTGCAGTGCTGATTGAAGATAACTTGATTCGTAAAATTAGCCATCAAGATGACATCGATTTGTCGATTGCTGATGAGGTGATTGACGCTAAAGGTGGCACCGTGATGCCAGGTTTAATGGACGCACATGTGCATATTACCTTGTCAGCACCATTTAATGTTATCGACACTATGACCCGTGAAGAGGTGGCGATTCGTTCAGCGCATATTTCAAAAGAGATGTTGATGCGTGGATTTACCACCATTCGCGATGTTGCAGGTAACACCCTCGGCCTTAAAAACAGTATCGACAAAGGTTACGCCAAGGGGCCACGCATTTTGCCATCGATGGCCGCAGTTTCTCAAACCAGTGGTCATTCTGATTACCGCCAAAATCAAGCGCAGGAGCGGATCGGCCAACACGAAGACTCACCGATGATGAAGCTTGGCGCAATGAAAGTAGCAGATGGCAGATCAGAAGTATTAAAAGCGGTGCGTGAGCAATTGTTTATGGGCGCATCGCAAATTAAGATCATGGCTGGCGGCGGCGCATCATCCACGTTTGACCCGCTCGATACGTTGCAATTTACTCTTGATGAGATGAAAGCGGCTGTTGAGGCGGCAACTGATTACGGCACTTATGTTGCAGCGCATATCCATACGGCAGACGCGATGCGCCGAGCCGCAGAAGCGGGAGTGATGTCGTTTGAACATGCCACCATTATGGATGATGACATTGCCCAAACCATTAAAGACAAAGGTATTTGGGTGATCCCGTCTTACTTTACCGCGTCTTTGATTGCAGAGCGTAAGATCCCGCTACCAAACGAAGAGACCTACCGTAAAACTGAACGGGTAGGTAAGGCGATGCTCAAATCCGCCGAACTGATTAAGCAATATCAGATCGACAATATTGCATTTGGTACCGACTGCGTAGGTGAAGCCAGCGTACACGCCACTCAACTCAATGAGCTCGCAGCGATTGAGCAGACCTTCGACACAATAACCGCTTTGCGAATGGCGACCTCAAACTGCGGACGCTTATTTGAAATGTCGACTTATCAACATCCGTACCAACAAGGGTGTTTAGGTAAAGTGGTTGAAGGTGCTTACGCTGACCTATTGATCATTGAGGGCAATCCACTTGCAGGTATTGCCTGTGTTGCTGATACCAATAAGCAAAAGATGATTATGAAAGATGGCATCGTCTACAAAAACACGTTGTAATCGCTGCCATAATCGAGACTGCTACTGCAGTAAAACGGCGCTTAGTTGATATAACTAGGCGCCGTTTTGCTATCAAAGATATGACTGTTCAGCGTCACTGTAGAGCTTTTGTTTTGACTGTCACCAAATGGCCATTTTATAAAAATATCGCTGGTATATTAGACTCAAATTCCTACTTGAAGAGTACTAAATATGTCACACCATTTTAATGAATATCGCGGTTCACTAGAGCGTTCTTTAGATCACGCAGTCTCTTACCTTGAGTCGCTAGATGAACGTCCAGTTGCCGAAGAGATCACCTCTGCGCAGCTACGCGAATTGATTGCTGGTGAGTTACCGCAACAACCGACGGCGCCAGAATTAGTAATTGATCAAATGGCAAAGTCACTTGATGCAGGTTTGGTCGCGTCGGGTGGGCCACGATTCTTCGGCTACGCCATAGGCGGCACTTTTCCTGCGGCATTAGCGGCAGACTGGTTAGTGAGCGCATGGGATCAAAATGTGCCGTATTACGTGTCTAGCCCGGCAATGGCAGTTGCCGAAGAAACAGCCGCTGAATGGATGGTAGAACTACTTGGCTTAACCAAAGGCTCTGCGGTTGGTTTTACCTCAGGCGCTCAAGAAGCGATTTATACCTCGCTAATCACCGCGCGTAATTCGCTGCTAGAAAATGCAGGTTGGGATGTGGCCACTAAAGGTCTATATGGCGCGCCGCAGGTGAATGTGGTCGTGAGTGACCAAATTCACTCAACCATTAAGCGCGCACTTTCAATGATAGGTTTGGGGATTGAAACCATAGTAAAAGTGCCGACAGACGATAATCTTCGTCTTATTCCTGAGGAGCTTGCGCGGGTGTTAGCCGATATAAGCGGACCAACACTGGTTTGTGCCCAAGCGGGTTGCATTGACTCGGGGGCTTTCGATCCTTTCGACGAGATTGCCGATGCTGTGGCTAACCATGGTAACGCTTGGTTGCATGTGGACGGCGCGATAGGACTTTGGGCGGCAGCGAGTGATAAGCAAAAGCATCTGTTAAAAGGTATTGAGCGAGCCGATTCGATTGATACTGACGGTCATAAGTGGTTCAACATGCCTTATGACTGCGGCATGGTGATAGTGAAAGACCCTGCCAAAATCACTTCGGCAATGGGCGGAGGCAATATGGGCGACTACCTAAATGATGCGATGGATAAGCCGGATCGTAATGCAATTAACTTTGGAATAGCCGCATCAAGACGTGCCCGTGGTCTGCCTGTCTACGCCGCGTTTAAGTCGCTGGGTAAGCAAGGCATAGTCAACCATTTAGATAACTGCTGCGCCTTGGCCAAACGCATGGCTGATATTTTGCGAGAGGTGGACGGCATTACCATTCTTAATGATGTGGTGTCGAATCGATTCTCAGCGCAATTTGGCATAGGTGATGTGGAATATCGCAATGAGCTTACCGCACGCGTGGTACATAGACTGCAGCAGGATGGATATCTTTATCCATCAACATCAGGCTACAAAGGCTTAAAGACCATGCTGTTTTCAGTGTTGAATTATCACACATCGATAGCGGATATTGATATTTCAGCAAACAAGATCATCGAAGCATTTAATATCGAAAAAGCGCTACTACCTAAGTCGGTTTAACGTAATTAATTCAACGAGCAAAGAGAGTGGAGGAAGTATGACTCAGCAACGATTTGTAGGTTATAGCCTAGCTGTATTGGTTTATTTAACTGTGCTCAATTTCTTTAATGAGTATTGGCACTGGGTTTCCATTGAGTCCTTTAGCATTTCACTAGTTGCAGCATTACTTTTGCTGACGCTACTTAAGTTGTCGATTAAAACCGAGCATAAAGTCGCTGCCTTTTTTAAGGCTAAACCCGGCAGGGCTGCAAAAGTCTATCGAGGAATTAGCACCTACATTATCTTGGTAGGTAGCAAGTTTATGATCCTTGAGGCGATAAATGTGATGTTTGGCGAAAAGGTCTCATTTAGCGGGCCGTTCAACGGTGTCGTCGCTTTCTTTGCCGTTGTGTTTACTATTCTTATTGCCGAGTTTGCAGTAGGTAAAATATATGCTGGCTTGAATGACACCAATAAGCTGCAAGTGGCATGCTGAACGGATAATTTATCAAGTGTAATCGCGGTGTATACTGCAGACAAAACAGGCCCATATGACGTTTATGTCATATGGGCCTGTTGGCTAACTAGCCGCTAAAAATGGGCTATTTAAACAAAGCTCATAAACAAACCGGCAATGGTTGCTGCCATTAGGTTCGACAAGATACCGGCAAATAATGCCTTCAAGCCAAGTGAGGCAATTTCAGAGCGGCGCTCTGGCACTAAGCCACCAATACCGGCAATCGCAATCGCTACCGTACCTAAGTTAGCAAAGCCACACAGTGCGAATGATAAAATCACCTGAGTGCGATCAGACATTGGCAAGCCAGTTGATTCAACAATCATGTCACCAGTTAGGTAAGGTGCAAGGTTGATATAAGCAAAGAACTCGTTAATCACAATCTTCTGGCCGATGAACGAGCCTGCTAATAGCGCTTCATCCCACGCGACACCCATCAACCATGCAACAGGGGCAAACAGATAGCCAAGGATCAGCTGTAAGCTTAGGCCGTCAAAACCAAACCAGTTACCAATGCCGCCTAGCATGCCGTTCATTAATGCCACTAAGCTGACAAAGGCAAACAACATTGCGCCCACAGCCATTGCTAACGATAGACCGTTCATGGTGCCGGTTGTCGCTGCGTCAATAATGTTAGCTGGTGGATTTTCTTCAACAACCGTTAGATCTTGGTCGTTTACTTTCTCGGTTTGCGGGATTAATAACTTAGCAAACAGTAAACCACCCGGCGCCGCCATAAACGAAGCCGCTAACAGGTATTCCATCTTAATGCCTAACTGGGCATAACCGGCTAGCATGGTGCCGGCAATCGAGGCTAAACCACCACACATTACCGCAAACAGCTCAGCGCGGCTCATCTTAGGAATATAAGGCTTAATGAGCAGTGGCGCTTCAGTCACACCTAAGAAGATGTTGGCACTGGCAGACATAGATTCTGCTTTGCTGGTATTAAGGATTTTCTGCAGTGCGCCACCTACAATGCGAACCACCCACTGCATGATGCCTAGGTAATATAGCACTGCTGAAATTGCCGAGAAAAACACGATAATCGGTAGCACTTTAAAGGCGATAACGAAGCCGCCTGGGCCAAACAGTTCATACATCTTATCGCTAACAAGGCCGCCAAACATAAACGACATGCCTTCATTGCTGTAGCCTATTACGGTTGAAACCGCTTCTGCCATATTAAAGATAACAGCTTGGCCAAACGATGAATAGATGACAAACGCACCCATAATTAACTGCAGTAAAAACGCCAAACCAACCGTGCGGTAATTAATGGCTTTACGGTTTTCAGAGGCTAAAAACGCTACTGCAAGTAGGGTGATGATGCCAACAATACTGATTAAAATTTGCATTTATTTTGTCTATTACTATCTAAGTTGATGTAAAGGGGAGGCTAATGTTCTCCCCGATGTTTAGAGCATTCTTTAAAGCATTTTTTATAACAATGAAGCGTTAAATTAGCGCTTTTAAAGCGAGCGAAAGCGGGCGGGAATACGCTTGTTATTCCCGTCACTCATCTTGTTGATTAGATGCTTTTTTACTGGCTTTAAAAGGTCTTAATTAATGCCTTGATGACATCAAGCACATAAACCTGACAATCAATCGCCGTTTGCGGCTCAAAGTCTTGCTTATGTTGGTCGGTATTAGACAGCACGCGAATACTCACAAAAGGCAGTTTGTAAGCTTCGGCAACTTGCGCAGCCGCAGAGGTTTCCATCTCTTCAACTGAGGTGCCCATGGTTTCGTGGAACCAGTTAATGCGGTCAACTTCGCGGTTCCATTCGTCACAGCTACCAATTCTACCCACAACCACTTTACCGTGGCTGTAGCTGCTTGCTTGCGATAGGGCGACTTCAACTAGCTTAGGGTCGGCTTTAAAGTGGTTATGCTCAACCACAACACCGTTTTCACGCAGGTACATTGGCATATCGAAATTCTGCCAAGTAGTTGGGTGTATGCCTTGGCCTTTTTCAACGAACTCAATCTTGTAAGCGCCCATGTTAAAGCTGGTTGCACCAATTACGATGTCAGAGCGGAATAGCTTAGGATCGTGACCACCAGAGGTGCCCTGATTGATGATCACTTTTGGCTGGTAATGCGCAATGCCCAAAGTGGTAGATGCGGCGGCGTTAGCCAAACCAATCTCGGTACGCGACACTACAACTGGGTAGCCATCTAATAGGCCTTGCCAGAACGTCCACGCACCAAATGTTTGTTGTTTTACATCACTAAGGGCGGCAACAAGCGTTTCGACTTCAACGTCCATCGCGCCTTGAACTAAGATAGGATTTAGCATTTTTGAGGGTAACTTTTCATTGTGTGACTGTTCAGAGTTTACGTGTTCAGGGTCTAACTTTTCAGCTGTTGGCTGCTCGCAAGTTGGCATGACAAATAACTTCAAATGGAAAGTGCGCGGATGGTAGCAACGAGATTTAGGCTAAACAACGAAATGAAAAGTAAAATACTTGTTGCGGTTTCGGTGGTCTAAAAAGTGCTTACTTTTTGGTCGAGCGATGTAATTATGAAGTTTTGTTAATACTTGTTTTGTAAGGAAATTTCAAAATATGTTTATTTATCAAACTCGCGACGTCGGGCAATGATTTTAAATTAGAAAACAGTGTTTAAAAAAACAGGCTAGTTGGCTGGGGGCGATTGGTGGAGTAAGTTGTAATTGTTAGGGTAAGTTCGCGGAAAGTGAGCCCAGCTCATGTGTAACTGAGTTATTTGAATAGAATGGTTAGGTTTCTTAATAGGATATTTTTAACCATGTATTTATAGCTGAAAAATTTTCTAATCTATGACTTATGAACCTTACTAATATATACAATACAACAATCAAAAAATGTAACTTACTGATGAGTTTGAGGTCAATCTAGGTTAATCTAATTCTATAGTATTTAGATAATAAGAGATAAGAATGTTTGAGCAGCTCGCTGATGTATTCACGTCCGCCGCGTTCAAGTACCTTACAGCCGTCGATGCAAGTCCGGTGTCAAACCAGCATGAGATTGGTGGGTTGATCAAGGCTGGCATTGGCCGAGACTTGGGGACTCCGAATGACGGCAGCCAGATAAAGATTGCCGCGACGCTCGTCTACCTAACTGAGGAAGAAGGTGAGCCGGTCATTAGCGAAGATACTGTTACTTGGTACGATACTCGCTATCAAGACCCTAACCGCTCGTCTGAGTGGAGGCTCTATTACAAATCTAACGATGTTAGTAATATGTTCAAGCCCGGCGATTTCTTCTTGATAGCAGTTACGCGAGAAGGAACATTGTTGATGTTTTTTTGCCCGCCAAATAGCGATTACGAAGATCAAATCAGAACACTTTTCGGTGTGCGGGACACTAACACCAATAAGAAAGGACTAACTGGCGTGGAGGTCGGCACGCCAGGTTTTACTCTCCCAATAAGGCTAATGTTCGCGCGGTACGGTTTAGAAATCGGCTCCAACGGTACCGACTACCTCGAGCTTATCCTCGATAGGTTCGGTGCCACATTTCCCAAAACTAAGGATTTCTCCAAGTTTGCACGTGATCTAACTAGGGAGTTATCTCCGGTCGAAGCTCCTGATACTGCACTCATAGAGTGGATGGAGACTGAAGAGTCGGCATTCAGGCAACTTGAGAGGCATATTGTGCAGCAGAGACTGCGTGAAGGGTTCGGAGAGAATGGCGATGATGTTGACGAATTTGTACGTTTCTCGCTTAGTGTCCAAAACCGCAGGAAGTCACGTAGTGGGCATGCTTTCGAGAACCATATCGAAATTATACTGTTTGCTAACGGTATTCGGTTTGACCGTGGAGCTAAAACAGAAGGAAGGCAGAAACCTGACTTCCTCTTCCCGGGGAGTGATAGTTATGCGGATACTTTTTTCCCTAACGAAAGACTCCGTGTCTTGGGTGCCAAGACTACCTGTAAGGACAGGTGGAGGCAGGTTTTAGCTGAGGCTAAACGCGTTCAACGTAAGCATCTTATAACAATGGAGCCTGCTATCAGCGAAGCTCAGACCCTGCAGATGGAGGAATTGCAATTGCAGCTTGTAGTACCTGAGGCAATTCAGGCAAGTTATCAACCGGCGCAGGTCGAATGGCTGATGTCATTCAAGGACTTTATAGACGAAATTAATTGTTTACAACGATTGTAGGGACAACAAAGCATTTAAGTCTAGCTTCTGAATTACGACAAGCATCAAACTCTAGAAGGGTTAAAGGTTGAATTGGTTAGCATGGCTTCAATAACGGTCGAGATAGTTGAAGTAAATACGCCATTCCCTAAAGGTGTGTAGTTTTAGCTGACTACATTAACCTAACTGGAAAAACACTCAGGTCTCGGCTAGCTCTATATCTAGTGCGCTCAATCCAATAATTAAAGTAGACATCGATTCTTTCCCCTTTTATTTCAAGAATACTGTATAAATTCACATGTAACTCGAAAATAGGGAAAAACGTGTGATAAACTCGCACACAATTAACCCAGAAGTGATGCGTACAATGAAAGAAATTAGGCTTGGTGATTTTGAAGCGGAACAAAGAACTAGAAATGATCTTCGGGAAACGAACAAGCTGCTTCGATTACTAATCGAAGTCTATGATCAGAAGAACCTAGCAATCCAGCTAGCAAAGCTGGCAGAGCTTAAAGATGGTGCAGAGCTAAAGAAGCTTAGAATAGATCGTACTGAGCTCAATCGTTGGACTAAAGATCCCGAAAAAAATGCCATCATCATCGACGAAAATGCTAGAGATTTTATTAAACAACAATTACTGCCGAAGAAACCTGCGCATTGGGACAACGAGGAGTTCACTTTCATCGACTTGTTCGCTGGTATCGGTGGTCTGCGTAAAGGCTTCGAGGATATTGGCGGGAAATGTGTTTTCACTTGTGAATGGGAGCAAAAGGCACGCCGCACCTATCTTGCCAACCATTACTTGGACGAACACGAACTGGATTATTTTCTTAACAACGAGAAAGATAATCCGGAAAGGAATACTTCCTTCATGGATATCACTAAGGTTACGCAGAGCGGTAACAGCCTTATGAGCCGTAAAGAGAAGCACGAGCATATCAAGAAGCATATTCCTGTGCATGACGTACTGCTCGCTGGTTTTCCGTGTCAGCCGTTTTCGCTTGCTGGTGTATCAAAGAAAAACTCGTTGGGTCGAGCCCATGGCTTTGATTGTGACACTCAGGGCACGTTATTCTTCGATGTCGAGCTGATTCTTGATGCTTGCCAGCCTAAGTTCTTCGTGCTGGAGAACGTTAAGAACCTTAAGAGCCATGATAAGGGCAATACTTTTGCCACAATTGTTCTCTCACTTGAGAATGCAGGCTATTGGGTGGCTAACATCACTGACGAGGGGAGCAGTATACAAGAGGCCATCGCCAATGTTCGTAAGCGTAAGCAAGATCCCGTAGTTATCGATGGCTCACATTTTACGCCGCAGCACCGCGAACGTGTCTGCCTTGTCGGAGTGCGTAAGGACCTGATCGTAAAAGATCCAACGCTGAAAGAGATAGACCTGAAAAATATTCCCAAACCAGAAAAGCGTTACACTGTAGCTGAAGTCCTTTGTAATCTGAGTAAGGAGGAGAAAGATAAGTACACGTTGACTGAGAATTTGTGGAATTACCTTTATCACTATGCACTGAAACACCAGAGCAAGGGGAATGGGTTCGGATTTGGGATTGTCGATCCGAATAACCCTGACGCAGTGACTCGTACATTGTCAGCGAGATATCACAAGGACGGCTCCGAGATCCTAATCAATCAAAGTGGGCTGGAAGACAGCTATCTTCGGGAAAGCAGGGAGCATGCGATCCGTAAGAATCAAGAGCGAGAGGCTTTTTCAACAAGGCATGCAGACAAGGTTAAGTTTGAAAATTCTGAGATGACAGAACTAGAATATAAGGCTGTCGTTAAGGAATGGGAAAAGGAATACGATTTCGAAAATGGTCGATATGCCCCCGAATTTGATGCTACCTACAAGACTCCGCGTAGACTGAGCCCTCAGGAGTGTGCCCGCCTGATGGGCTTTGAGAAGCCCGAATTTGACAGAGATGAGAACGATACAAATTTTCGTATAGTCTGTGCTGATGCCAGTGCCTACAAGCAGTTTGGTAATTCAGTTGTGGTACCGGTATTTCGTGCTGTAGCTCAACTAATGGGCCCTTTTATCGCTAAGGCAAAGGCACTAGAGTAAAAGCTAGAAGTTAATGCGTTAGCAAGCGTGAGTCTCTCAGAGTTAACTTTACAGTTGAATGTGGGTGATGGTTCAATCTTAACAAAAAGCCCAGCATTTAGCTGGGCTTCCTTATATTTTACTGCTTGTCTTTTACAGCGACTAATCTAAACGCGAAAAGCTTATTCTACGTTTTGGATCTGTTCACGCATCCGCTCGATTAGTACTTTTAGCTCCACCGCTGTAAAATGAACACCATCGGAAAGATGATACCATGGGAACAATTTTACTCTTTAGCTGCATAATTGTATCTGAGAGATCCTGTGCCATTAAAATATAACTGCAAGATCTCAGTTTACGACAGAGCTAGGGAGATTGGTATCGCTCAAACATTTTTAACACCGTCATTATTCAGCCTGAATAATGACGGTGTTTTATGGGTACGTTAGAATTCTCTAGTGTTTGGGGGGAGCTCTACTTTAGAGGCATGTTTCTTTATATACTCCCAACATGCAGGCTTTTTAGCCCATTCTGAAATCATTTTTCCGCCTGCTGATGCCTTTAATAAGACATCTATATTTATAGCATACTCTTTCAGCATTTTTTCTAAACCGCTAGATATCGATTGATTATTCCATATCTCATTTAAGTTTATTTCATCCGCATAGTGATATGCTAAGCATGCCACTGTGTAAGTATTAACATTCGCCTTAAATGCTTCAAACATGGGGCGTGTTAATCTAACGGTTTCTTTGAATATTATAGCCTGAGCAATGATTGCCTTATAGTCACTAGGTTGTGGATCAAACGGATTTGTCCCGTCTGAAGGTGCGACTATATCCATAAATGCAGCAAAACTTTTTTGGCCTCCCAAGCTTGCTACATCGGGTTTTTTCAGCCATGAACACATAAATTTAGCCAAGTCTGTTTTAGTGATTTTCCGTTTAGTGGGAATAGCTTTTTTGAGAGCATCAATTCCGGCTTTTGTTTTTCCTTCTCTTTCTAACATAACTCTATAACTACCCGCTGCTCGTTCGTAGAACCAGCGACTAGTACCATCCGGGCAAAAAGTCGATAGAGCTAGTTTTTCTATACTTATATGGAAAGGGGTGTTTGCGGCTAAATCAGATTGCCTAATTGCATTTTGACTATTTGCATATCTAGCGATGTCCGAGATTAAGTTCTCTTCTTGTACAGGGTTACTTTTTTTGAGTACAATTATTTTGGCTGGAACTCTTACCATAGAGAGATTTGTGTCAGGGTACTTCTTTTTAGTGAAAAACATTGAAGCTGTAGTTTGACCACCATTGACAATCTGCATTCCTTTCAGCCAAGAAATACCAGGTGTTCCTTCACTATCTCTTTCTAATGATACTTCATCAGCGACAATTACGATCCCATTATTAAAGGCCATAAACTTATCAGGTTCATTTCGTAGAGTATCTCTTATGCCTTTATTTACTTTGCCTGTTTGGCTCAAAAAGGAGCGAACGTTAGCCTCCAAAATTCGTTGGCCATATTTATCGTAAAGATAACGAAGAGCTTCACCTGGAATTACCGTCATTGCATAGTCATATTCTTCAAATTGTCCTGGAACCCAAACGCAAGGAAGTGACTCTCCCCATGCTTGAGTAAAGTTAACAACAAGTTCATCACGAGGCTTACCAGATTGTATATGGTTGTATAGACGCTCTATGTCGATGACTTCTAACTTGATAGTTTTCCCGGCATGTTCTCGAGATTGGAACTGTTTAGATTTTACTTTACAGTCAGTAAGAACATATATGCGAATTTGATCCAAATCTGAAAATACAGCCTCAATTGTTTTGACAAAAGTGTAAATTTCAGTATTTTCCGCGACTTTACCGGCAAGCTTTCCATCTGCAGTCATTGTCAGAAATCGGTAGCAATGTTCGACTGCTTTCTTAGTCTCAGAGTCTGGCAGGTGTGTAATATCATCAACATCATTGTATAAACTGATGTATAGGTCTAATTGATCAAGTTCTTCTGAAATCGCATACCCACTAATTTTTACATTAGCATTTCCTACCTTTGCTTGATAATGACACATTACTGTACTATCAAAAGTCATACCAATCTCTACCATATGACTAGTGACAACTTCTGTAAATAATTCATCTTCAAAGGGTAGGGCTTGAGAGCTATCGGCTTGTCTGCCGATTAATTCTTCTTTTATCTCAGTTTGAGTCTGCTTAAGAAAATCGATTAATTCCATTAGAGGCCTTCTACTAATTTTTCTATAACCGCGCTAGTGACTTCTGGTTGATATGTCAGATCTAGTTGGTATGAAATATTTTTTACTTGATGAGGTACATTACTTGCCCTCAAGCATGGAAAAGCTTGGTCAACATGATAGTAATAACATTCATCACTTCTATATTGAATTTTGTAAGGACGAGATACCTGATAGCTTGGTAAATATCCGCAAAATATAAGTTTGTTATAAAAGTCAGGTTTTAAAGATGGATCTAGTCTCGCTGCTGTATTCTCAATCAAATCATCTAATGTTTGACCAGAGTTAGAACATTTTTTTAGTTTGACCAGTGCTAAATAAAGGGATGACTCAGGCGTTACATCTAATTGATCTAGGGACGTAATTTGAGCGCAATTTGAGCTTTTTACTGTGCTTTTTACTTCTATTGAGCCGCTAGGAAGCTCAAAGTCGTGTAAGCCTCTTATAGGCCCAAGCCATGAGTCGAGTAACTTAGAATGAGACTCACACAAATCCACTAGTTTATTCAAAACTATGAGTTCTCCAAATAACCCTCTTTCGCTAGATTGTGATAAGTAATTAGTAGGGCTTTTCATGAAATTTTTCCATGCAAATAGCCTCGAAATTATTGCAGAGCTATGCTCTGATTGATATACACAATCAATAAGATCGATACACATAGTATAGAAAATATCTAAGCTCGCATCTTTGCTTTTGGTGACAACAATAACGTATTTTTTGTTCGGCAAAAGCTTACATGTAATGCTGAAACCCAATGAATCAATCGAAGAAGGTATTTTGGTATCTTTACACACTTCAATCATTATTGACTCTGCGTTATCCGGATAAGACATTGCAGCATAATAACTTCGTTTATTAGCGCTCAATAAAGGAATGGATCTTACTCCTGACTTATTCTCATCAGAGTAAAATGCAGCCCACGATTCCTTCAACTTATACAGATCAAGCATTCTCATAGTCCTGGAAAACATTATTTACGTAGTATTCTGTTCCCTGGGTATTGCTGCTACTAGATGGAAAACTAACACCAATTGCGATAATTGGTTGATCAATAGAAGGTAGATAAGCAGAATCAGGAGACAATGGGTACAATAACAGCAAGCCCTTGGCTTGTTTTGTTGCTCCTTTGACTTTTCTAACTTGTATACCAGCGGGTTCGGTTGGTTGTTTACGATTATGTTTGCTTTTGGTCTTTTCCCAGTGGGCTAAAGTATCTTCCATAGCTGTTTGATAGTCAGTTTCAGACAAACCTATAAACTCGTCTCGATTACTCAACAGCCTTCCAATAGAAACACGGTTCTCATAAGGTTTTAAAGTACGCTCAACTAATCTAATATCATCGTCAAAATCCAATTTTTCCTCAGATTTGCCACCGATAACTGCCACATCCCATAACTTTAGTTCATCATGAACATTCACCATTTCACGGATGAAATTGGACATAAGAGTACTATTTACTTTCACGGATTCTTCGTGAGTAACATATGCCGCCAAAAAGTCGATTACTTTTTGGGCTGGTATATCACTCCACATTACGCGGTTTTTTGATTCTTGAAACGTCTCACCATTGAATACAACCACTGGACTACTTGGTCCTAACAAACTTGTTAGGTTCTTGAATAAAATAAAGTTTTTTTCAATGTGTTCTCTTGTGCTATGAAATGTTACTGTTTCAGAAATGGTCCCACTGAATGAAAGTCGGAGTTGTTCAGAGTTTCTCATTTTTAATCGAGATGTAACTAATAGAGTAGGGTGGGAGCGAACCTTTAACCCATAGTGTATTGGTTTTTGCCCTGACGCCGCCATTTGTTCGAATTCTTCACGTAATTCTGTCGCGGCTTTAGATATATGCGCAAACCACTCAGCCAAATCTGCTGTCGTATAAAGACGGCAAAGGTCAGCGTAGCCCTCTCTATAGCCAAACCATCGTCCCATTTGCATCAGTGTGTCATACATGCGAGAACAGCGAAGGAAATAACTAGTACAAAGCCCCTCGAGGGTAAGTCCGCGAGCCAATTTGTCGCCACCAATTGCTATTACTCTTTGAGGAAGAGAAGAGTCGTTATAGTCCAAGACGTCTTTAGCGGTACCATTTATTTGTTTTACTTTAATTTCAGGAATTAAAGTAATTAGTGTGGTTTCTATTTCTTTCCACTCTAAAGAATGAAAGTCATTGGTATTGCAAAAATCACGAGTCCAGAGAGAATGTAATTCTGTCAATACTTGCTTATGCCCCCCAGTTCGCCAAGAAAGTAACTGGCTGATTTTTTTTATATAACGTTCAATAGATGAATGAACAATATCCTGAATATAAGTGAAGCGGGCTACATGTATTAACATAGAGGAATGTTCATCCTTGTGGCCTCTTAAATAGCGAATAGTAGTCGCCAACAAATAACTGTGGATTGCTTCTTTGAGAGAATCAGGGAAGCCTTCCTCTGATGGATGAATTGGTACATGGCTCGACTTGGGAGAAGTTGGCATCCATTCATAATGATCACTTATTTCTCGAATGGCATCGAATTCGCTGTCTTCAGAGAACATCTTTGAAGGGCCAACGTAGTTGGATGGAGCACTTAGATTCACGATAAAGGATTCAGGGAACAGATCACGACCTTCTAATGGAGTTTCGGCTTTATCATGAATGAATATGTTGGCGAAAGGCGTGGCTGTGTAAGCTACATATGCTTTTTTAGAAAATGAGTTAAGAATTTGTCGAATACAGCTATTGATAGCTGTTGGTGAGTGCTCATCATTAACGGGACCATGTTGAAGTTCGTTAGTGTCGATTGATGCATTATCTGCTTCGTCATCTATTAAAAGTAACGGTAGTTGTTGTACTTTTTTCAACGATTTATTCTGGCGGTCGTAGGAACTATTGTGAGCTACATTGATTTGGATCCACTCCAATAGGCCTTCTAAAACAGACTTATTTTTCTTAACGACAAAAAGCCACGGTCGCTGTTCTGGAGTGATCCCCATTTTACTTTGGCTTTTATTAAAATCGCCTTTTTCTTGACGATTTGTTGCGTAGTTTGGACGTATAGAAGGATCTTTATCTATTTTACCAACACCTATGACCCTGTGTTGTACACTTTTATCTGGATTTGTTTCGAAGCCGAGAAAGCCCTCATCTAAGCGCATTTGCGTTTGCGCACGAAGGTTGTTGTGTAGACCTGCTAAGACAATAATTATCTTATAACCAGCGTCGGCGGCCTTATTTATTAAGCTAGTATAGTTACCAGTCTTTCCTGATTGAACGTGACCGACAACCATCCCTCTGCGATCCCAAGCCCCCTCTCTAGTTGGGTCTTCTAACATGCCTAATATGTTATCTGTTGATTCATCAAGAGCGTCGATGGCAGACCAAGGTAGTTTGGGTTCTATGTATTCACGGTATCTTTGCCAATAGCGTCTGTTCTGCTTTCTCTCGATACTAAGCCATTCAATATGATCATTACCATCTTGAATAAAAGAATCCTTATCTACCCAGTAACTTAATCTACGAGTGAGTTCAGTGGTGATAAACATAAACTCGTCATCAGCAATTTCTAAAGTGAAAATAGTCAAAACTTGCTTTACTTTTTCTTCGATAGTTTTTGGCGTTACTTCAAAGTCACAGTTGCTATCTTTTTCTCTTTCTAATAACTCTTGGGCAAATTTTATAACCGTTGATTTGTTATTCATTAGGTTTCCTCTAACTTAGAAATAAGCTCTGGGTATTGCTGGAATGGTGATGTTTCATTCAACTTACGAATGGCTTCTGAATGAGACATTCCTTTTCTACTTATCATATTTTTATACATAACTTTTAAAAGTTCGTGCATTTCTCGTGAAGGTTCGGAAATTGGCTTTGCTTTGAGCTCTTCACTAGGCTCATTAACCCACATTCTTTGGATTGGTCTTTGTTTCTCGATTAGGCTTAATAGTAAACTCAACGGAGCTATATTCGATAACTGTTCGTTTAGAGCAACAACAGCGACATGTTGACGATCTATAACGTAATGATTGTCTGAGGTACAGTTCCAAATTGAAGCTTGAGTCAGCTCCGAAATATTTAGGTTTCGGGTTATATTTCTTTTGTTTGTTTGTTGGGCTCTTTTTCTAGCTTCTGATGCATAGCGAACCAAGGATTCTCTTATTGAATGAGGAGGGGTTACTTTGGATTTTATTATGTCTACCTTCCATTCTTCATCACATAAATTGCCGATATCAAGCTGAATTCTGACTAAAGAATTTATGTCGTCTTGTTTCCACTGATGACTATCCCCCAATCGAAGCCAGCTTCCGGGCACTAGAAGCCTTTTATTTCTATATACATAAAAACCTTGGTGTTCTTTCCAGCCGTTAACGCCCTCTAGCTCCTTTGCTTCTTTAGTTGTTAGCATTTCTAATTTAGGTAAAACATGACATTCAATTCTAGCGCCATTCCCATTTACTAATTTTGTTGAGCTTGTCGCCCACGTTTTGGCTAAATGACCCTTAGCAAATGGATCCCAACTAGAAATTTTGTGGTTGTTTATTGAAATTGAAATGTCTGCATCTTCGATGAATCTATGAAAAATCATCGATAGATGTTTTTGAACTGAGTCAATGGCATCAAGGAAATATTGCTCTGTAATATTTGAAGGAAAAGCTCTATCCAGTCGATCCCACAGAACAAGAGTGCCTCTGTTTTGTTTTATTAGAGGCTCCTGTTTAAATTTATCTTGTTCTATAGGACCTTCAATTAGTAACCAACTTCCATCTGTTTGGGAAGCTAATAAATCAAGGTCCCATCGGAAACATTGGAAACCACTTTCTTTAGTTATTGAAGATACAGTTAGGCTCCGACACTGAGAAAATGACGCCGTCTTTAAACCGAGTCCAAAACGCCCGAGATCATCTTCTTTTCTTTTGGAGATAGCACTAATCTCACCAAGCTTCATTGCTTTTTCTAAATTAGCCTCATTCATGCCGTTCCCATCGTCCAAAATAGCGATATAAGACTGGTTATGAGCCCAATGAAAAGTTATAGATATATTTTCAGCTTGAGCAGAAATGCTGTTATCTATTACATCTGCGATTGCAGTTTCAATGCTATAACCCATGCCTCGAAGAGATTCTAGAAGCGCGGAAGCTCTAGGGGGAACATTTCTGTATTTATGAAGACTCATATGCTGTCTCTAGTAATAGTTCTGACAGTCTATAAGTCAGTTTTTTAAGCGTCTTGGCTTCAATTTGGCGAATTCTTTCTCTTGTTACACCATACTCCAGCCCGACCTCTTCCAAAGTCTGTTCTGGGTAATCATCTAAACCAAAACGTCTTTTTATTATGTCTGACTCTTTATTTGTAAGAGCTGAAGTTACGCTCTGTATTTTTTGTGTTTGGGAGTAGTTGAGTGCTAACACTTCAGGATTATATGACTCCGGTGCCAATAAATAATCTTCTGTTTCATGGAAGTTCTTGCTGTGTTGATGAAGAGTTTTTATCTTATTTAGTTTAGGGATGCTTAATTCTAAAGCTGAGGAGAGCTCATTTTGTGAAGGCTTATATCCTTTTTGTTCTGAATTTGTGATGTAAGAACGGTATTTATTTATAACTTCGTTTAAGTGAACAGGAAGTCGGACAGTATTTGAAGTGTCAGACACGTAACGAGTTATAGCCTGCTTAATCCACCAAGTAGCATATGTAGAGAATTTAAACCCCTTTCTATAATCATACTTTTCTACCGCTTTCATGAGCCCAACATTACCCTCTTGGATTAAATCATCAAAATCGACACCGATCGTGGAGTACTTTTTAGCAATTGAGATGACAAGTCTTAAGTTACTTTCCACAAAGCGGTTAAAGTTTTTAAAATATCTCTGAATTTGAATGATTAGCTCTTGAGAATGTGGCGATTCAAGAAGAATTGGCATCAGTTGATTTAAGTAAGAGCGAGAAGGCCTTTGGATAAATGATGAACTTATATCAATGTTGCAGCCATCAAAGTTCATAGGGTCAAAGTGAATATTACCAGTTTCATCATCTTCATTACCTAAAGACGCTTGATGTTTTGAAAGTAGAGGTTGCCAAGTGCTCTGTTTTACATATTGATGTAAGCGTAGTATTTCAATTACTGCAGAATCTAGCTCTTGTGCGATGCGCTGTTCTGCTCGTTTATCAAGCAGGTTAAGCGCTTTAATTGAATTAGTATATAGATCAGTCCCAAAACGGAGATTTGAAAAGCTCTCTAGATGTTCTAAAAGGTCATGAGTGTTCTCATGAATCGAATCAGTGAGGTTTATTTCTATTGATTGACTAGACTTTACTATACCTAAGCTATCTAATTGTTTGACGAGATAGGAGTTAGCCTTCGAGTCATACCCGTGATCTTGTAAAAATTGTGAAAGTTGGCTTAGGTTATATACATTTTGCTTTAACGTAGCACTTAGCAGCCCAATAAGAAGGGTTATTTCAGTATTAACCGATGTAACACTGAGATTAATGTCACTCCAATCAGGAAGATCCTCACGAAATCTAAATGTAGAGATATTTGTATGAGACTGCTTAAGCTGACTCTCCAGTTCAAGATTGGTTTTCGGCTTCTCCAGCTCTTCCTCTACCTCCCAAAAGTCGAAAAAAAACTCTTCTAGATCATTTTCTAATTCGATTGGTGATAATAGATTTTGAATTGTAAAATTATTTAACTTTATAGCTATATCTAGGGCTGTTTCGTCATCATTGTTACGTAAATCAGGATTTGCTCCTTGTTCTAGCAAAAAAGTGCAAGCTTCAATATGGCCATATATCGCGCAAAGCATTAAGGGAGTGTTTCTATCCTTATCAGTTGCATTTAACTGTATTTTGTTGTGAATGTTTAATGATATAAGCTCAGTTGAGCCGTTTTTTAGAGCAAGTAATAATAGAGAGGAGGCGTTTATAGTCATAACTATTTATGAGTTCACATCACATTAACACGTTATTCACATGATTTTTGTGAAAATATCATGGAAGTGATATGAACACAATAATGACCTTCAAATCCTGTGGTGAGCATCCATTTTTTAACTGCAATTAAAAGTAAAAGTTAGGCTACCATTAGTGATGACCTAGGGTTATTAGCTTTATGTGGTCTTTCATGATTGTAAAACCATAACCACATTAGTTGCATAATCTTGTGCCTCTTCGATGGTTTTAAATAGGTATTTGTTCACCTAGTAATATCGAATAGTTTTATTATGGCGCTCGATATAGGCATTTTGCAGTGGGTTACTAACCGCCAGAATGTGCATCGTAATGTTATTCGTGAAATTCGGTATTTGATTGTAACTGTGCGAGATAATGACTCAGATACTAATCAAGTGGGCAAATATTTATATAGAGTCAATAAGATTAAATTATTATCTAGGAAGGCAATTAATAAATCTTTGACTGGAAAAGATAGTGATGATGACCGGTTATTTGAGTTTTAGTTAACTAAAGCTGAAAATCTTCCCCAATTGAAGCATTGGAATGATGTTGTTGGCCCGCTTCAGTTATATACGGATATAGGTTCTACTTGGTGATAACATCATTGCAGAGAAGCCTCATTACAAAGCTTTAATAAAAGACAATTCAATAAAGACTTTGGAACAAAAAGCCCAGTCATTTAACTGGGCTCTACTAATATATTACTACTTGTTTTTCAAAGCGACTTCTATAAACGCAGAAAACTTATTCTACGTTCTGAATTTGCTCACGCATCTGTTCGATAAGTACTTTTAGCTCGACCGCTGCGGCGGTTACTTCGGCGCTGATTGATTTAGACGCTAGGGTGTTTGACTCACGGTTAAACTCTTGCATCATAAAGTCATGACGATTCATCTCTTCGGCAACATCATCATTTGCGCCAGCAATACCATCTCTTGCTCTATACGAAAAGCCTAGTAATAAACCTAAACTCAATTACATTATGAATACACGCTATAGCGTGTAGTTAGTGGTTTAACGCTTATAGCGTGTAAAAACACATTTAACGCTAATAGCGCGTAAAACATTTTTAACGGCTATAGCGTGTGAAACTTGATTTACCTGCTTTAGCGTGTAAAGTAGAGTTAAGGTTAACTCTATAGGTAGTGTTCATGAAGGTGACAAACTCAAAGCAGCTTAGCGTATATCTTAAAGATGCACGGCTGAATATGAAGCTCTCGCAAAGCAAGGTAGCTAGTAAAGTTGGCATTCGTCAGGATACCGTTTCAAGCTTTGAGCAGAACCCTGACTCGACCAAGCTAGAGACGCTATTTAAAATTCTGTCAGCACTTAATCTAGAGTTGGATATAAAGGTTAGAAATTCAGAACTCGCGGAACGCCTGAATGATGATAAAAGCACTGCCCCCGAGCAAGAGTGGAAGGAGGAGTGGTAATGGCTGTTCTTGATGTTTATATGAATGGCTATTTGGTTGGGCAATTGACTAAGTCGACTACTGGTTCTCATTTGTTCAATTACACCCGCCAGTGGCTTGATACTTCAGGAAGTCGACCAATTTCACTGTCTATGCCATTGCGTTCGCAAGTGTATAAAGGTGACGAAGTTTATAACTTCTTTGATAATTTATTGCCAGATAACATGGAGGTGAGAAACAGGATTGTGGCTCGCCATAATGCGCAATCGACTCAAGCGTTCGATCTACTTGCTAAAGTCGGTCAAGACAGTGTTGGAGCATTGCAGTTAGTACCCCATGAACAACAACCCTTTGAGGTTAAAAAGATTGACGCTAAACCTTTATCTGATGAGGCATTGGAAAAGGTGCTTAAGGGCTATCAGTCAGATATCCCGCTTGGCATGTTAGCCGGTGAGGATGATTTTCGGATCTCAATTGCGGGGGCTCAAGAGAAGACGGCTTTACTTAATTTAGATGGCCGATGGCAGCTTCCAATCAAAGCGACACCGACTACACATATCATTAAGTTGCCTATTGGTGAGATACAGAGCCATTCATTTACTATTGATATGGCTGATAGCGTTGAAAACGAATACCTGTGCATGATGATTGTGAGGGAGTTTGGCTTAGATGTGCCGCATTGCTCAATAATTAAGGTGGGTGATATTAAGGCGCTGGCAGTCGCACGTTTTGATCGTAAATTATCTAGTGATAGCCAATGGATTATGCGATTGCCACAAGAGGACTTTTGCCAAACATTAAATATTCCATCGGCTAAAAAGTATGAAAGTCATGGTGGGCCGGGTATTGAGCACATCATGCCTTATTTATTGGGCTCTATGAACTCAGAAGCAGACAGGTATAACTTTATGAAATCGCAAGTGCTGTTCTGGCTTTTAGCGGCGACAGACGGGCATGCTAAGAACTTCTCACTCTTCATTGAGGCCGGTGGCGGGTATCGACTTACTCCCTTTTACGACATTATATCCATGTATCCAGTTATTGGTGGTAAGGGCCTAAATATTCGTGATGCTAAGCTTGCGATGGGACTTAAAGCGACTAAAGGCAAGAAGTATCAAATAGCCCAAATTTTCCCAAGACACTTTATGCAAACTGCAAAGGCTATTGGGTTTGATACCCAGACTATGACTGCCATTTTTCGAGAGGTTGCTGATTCAGTCGATGATGTGATTATGAGGGTAAAGGCTCAGCTGCCGGGTGACTTTCCTGTACATATAAGAGATTCGATTCTCGATGGTTTAAAGGATAGAGCAAAACGACTGACGGCTGAATAATTAGAGGTCAACGTTCCAGTCAAAGAGCCTAATTCTCTCGAAAAAGGCAAACAAAAGCCCAGCGATAAACTGGGCTTAAAAGCACTAATTTGAATCGATAGAGACTTACTCTACGTTCTGAATTTGCTCACGCATTTGCTCAATCAATACTTTAAGTTCTACCGCTGCTGCAGTGACGTCGTTGCTGATTGACTTAGACGCTAGGGTGTTTGACTCACGGTTAAACTCTTGCATCATAAAGTCTAGACGGCGGCCTTGTGCGCCACCTTTCTTAAGAATACGGCGCGTTTCTGCGACGTGGGCGTCAAGACGGTCCATCTCTTCGGCAACGTCCATCTTCTGCGCTAGCAGAACCATCTCTTGCTCCATACGAGCAGGGTCAAGTTCACCGGTGATTTCAGCTAAACGGTTAGTTAGCTTGTCACGCTGCCATTGCATAACTGTTGGCATGTGGCCACGCACTACGGCTACTTGCTCAACGATTTGGTCTAAGCGAGTTTGTAGCATGGTGTTGATTGCGTCACCTTCACGGCCACGGGCTTCGATAAACTGATCGATTGCCGCGTCAAAAGCCACTAACAACTCTTTACCTAGTGCGTCCATGTCTTGCTCTGAGCCTGACATCACACCTGGCCAGCGTAGTACGTCAACCACGTTTAGCTCGCCTTGGCCCGCTTCGTTCTTCACCCAGTTAGCGGCATTGATAATTTGCTTAGCTAGATCTTGGTTTAGCTGTAACTCGCTATCGCTCTTTTCGTTTAGGTCATAGCGAAGGTTTACTTCGATTTTACCGCGGTTTAAGCGTTTACGTAGACGATCTCTAAGAACAGGCTCCAAGCTGCGGAAATGTTCTGGTAGGCGCAGGTAAGTTTCTAGGTAGCGCTGGTTAACTGAACGGATTTCCCATGAGGCGGTGCCCCAATCTGCTTTGTGCTCAATGCGAGCGTAGGCTGTCATGCTTTGGATCATTGATGATTTCCAGTGTGATTCGTCTAAGTGAATTGTGATTATATACCCAAACAAATTTAAGGTGCAGGCTTTAGTGGTAAATTTGCTCATGCAGGCGTGATAACAAGGCGCTGTTGTCGGCTTTTATTCATAGATTGCGGTTATTGCGAGCTTATGCGCAAAATCAGAAGGCTGTTTTCTGCTGAGTTTACGGATTCAGATAGCATAGTGGCGCACATGTCCCTATAATATGCAGCCAAATTACCCCATGCCCTTAAATACAGGAATTCATCATGCGCCCAAGCAACAGAACTCCAGCACAGTCTCGCCCTGTGACTATTACTCGCCAGTTTACTGCTCATGCCGAAGGTTCGGTTTTAGTAGAATTTGGTGACACCAAAGTACTGTGTACCGCTAGTTTTGAAGAAGGCGTACCGCGTTTCCTTAAAGGCCAAGGCCAAGGTTGGGTAACTGCTGAATATGGCATGCTGCCACGTTCTACTCATAGCCGTATGCAGCGTGAAGCCGCTCGCGGTAAGCAGTCTGGTCGTACTCAAGAAATCCAGCGTTTAATCGGCCGTTCACTACGTGCTGCTGTAGACATGAAGCTGCTAGGCGAAAACACCATTGTTATCGACTGTGACGTGATCCAAGCTGACGGTGGTACCCGTACTGCTGCGATTACTGGCGCCTGTGTTGCGTTAGTTGACGCGCTAAACTGGGCTCGTGGTAAAGGGATCTTGAAGACTAACCCGCTTAAGTTCCTGATTGCTGCGGTAAGTGTTGGTATTTATAAAGGAGAGCCAATCTGCGATTTAGAATATATCGAAGATAGCGCTGCTGAAACTGACATGAACGTGGTAATGACTGAGACCGGTAAGATCATCGAGATCCAAGGTACTGCAGAAGGTGAACCATTTAGCCACGAAGAGCTATTGAGCCTACTTGATTTGGCTAAGCACGGTATTCGCGAAATTGTTGATATCCAGAAAGCTTCATTGAGCTAATCATCGTTTTTGTTATTAGGGCCCTACGGGGTCCTTTTTGTAAGTGAAATAAAATTAAATAATACGCAAAGTATTACCCCTACATTTTTAAGGAGAGATTGTGAAAGCCTATCAACGTGAGTTTATTGAATTTGCCCTAGAACGTCAGGTACTTCGATTTGGCGAATTTACGTTAAAGTCAGGCCGCACTAGCCCTTATTTCTTTAACGCTGGCCTGTTTAATACGGGTCGTGACTTAGCGCGTCTAGGTCGTTTTTATGCTGCGGCGCTAGTTGACTCAGGTATTGAGTATGACTTGCTATTTGGCCCTGCATACAAAGGTATTCCAATCGCAACAACTACAGCTGTAGCACTGTGCGATCACCACGATATCGACATGCCTTACTGCTTTAACCGTAAAGAGAAGAAAGATCACGGTGAAGGTGGCAGCTTGGTGGGTAGCGAGCTGCAAGGCCGCGTCATGTTGGTTGATGATGTGATCACAGCCGGTACCGCGATTCGTGAATCTATGGAAATCATTGAAGCGCATAAAGCTGCATTGGCTGGTGTGTTGATTGCACTAGACCGCCAAGAGAAGGGCAAGGGTGAGCTTTCTGCGATTCAAGAAGTTGAGCGCGACTTTGGCTGTGACATTGTATCTATCATCAAGCTTGAAGACTTGATTAACTACTTGTCTGAAAAGTCAGGTATGGAAGCAGAGCTTGCAACTGTAAGCGCTTACCGCGATCAGTACGGGATTTAAGGTTTTAGGATGACGGAACGCTGCGCTCACGGATAACCGAACGCTACGCTTACGGAAAAGATAAATGCCGCGATTATAGTTAACTAAAATCGCGGCTTTTTTTTCTGACTTTTTATCGTTAGCGATAAGGGGGGGAAGTGGGCCTGCGAACGTTCTGTATACAGTAGCGACGCGTTTGAATCTGCTTTTAATTTCCGTAAGGCCGAAGGCCGTTCTGTTATCTGTTAACGAGCCTGCGAGTGTTCCGTTTTCGGTCTTTAGCTTCGCCGAAAACGAAAAAACGCTGCGTTTATGACGCAGCGTTTTTGTTTTTGGGGCTTTAATCTTTTAGGACCTAGGACCTAGGACCTAGAAGCGCCCTAGAACCTTCTTTTACTTTAATTACTTAAGAATTCAGCTCTAGTCGCTGGGTTCGACTTAAAGATGCCGCCTAGTGCTGTGGTTGTGGTTGAACTGGTTGAGTCCATCACACCGCGTGATTTTACGCAGTAATGTACCGCGTCCATCTTAACTGCCACATCTTTAGTGCCTAATAACGCCTGTAGTGCCACTAGAACCTGCTGGGTCAAACGCTCTTGGACTTGCGGTCGCTGCGCAAAGAAACGCACGATACGGTTAATCTTAGATAAGCCGATAATGTTCTTACGTGGCAAGTAAGCCACGGTTGCTACACCATCGATAGTGACTAAGTGATGCTCACAGGTACTGGTTAAGCTAATGTCGTTAACCTTAACCATTTCATCAAAGCCCATTTTGTTTTCGATAACAGTGATCTTTGGGAAATTGGCGTAGTCTAGGCCTGAGAATATTTCATCGACGTACATTTTGGCGATACGGCGCGGAGTATCCGCTAAGCTATCGTCGCTCAAGTCCAGTGACATTAAGGTCAAGATCTCACGCATGTGGTGTTCAATCTTGTCTTTACGTACTTCAGCGCTTAGCTCATTTGGTAGCATTGGCGTTTCAAGACCGCGCTCGATCAGTGCAGACTTTACGATTTGAGCAGATTCACTGAGGATTGCTTCTTTTGATGTCATAAGTTCCTCCTTCACCATAAAAAATGAGTGGTGATATTCGTATCCTGTGTACTAGGGCCGTCGGTCTCGGGAAGAGACTCAGTAATCTCTTACAAAATGAAAATTATAGCGCTAGCTATTGGCATTGTATTGAGAGAGGACGGGAGGATACCGCTATTTGCTGTAAATATACACCGAAAAACGCATTGAAGATAAGAAAAACCGACTAAATTAGTCGGTTTTTCAATTCGCAGTATTACAATCTTAGATTGTTTTTAAACAACTCAGCATTTTGCTGTTGTTTTAAAACATTAAAGCTCTAAGTTTTTCTTAATAAAGCTAACCATAGTGTCGTAATAGAGCTCTCGGCTTTCAGGGGTATAGAAGCCGTGACCTGATTTATCCCAGATTTTCTTTTCATAAGGATAATTGGCTTTTTTCAATGCTTTTTCCATCGCATCAAACTGCTCCATTGGCGCACGCTCATCTTCTTCACCGTGAAGCAGTAATACGCTTGCCTTAAGCTTATGAACGTTGTGTGTTGGTGACATGGCGCGTAAAGAGGCTGTGTCATTGCCAAGTACTTCGTTTAGGAATGCTCCACCTGAATAGGATTTTGGAATATCGCCGCTATCGTGCAGTTCTTCAAGATCGTACACACCAACGGTACCTACGGCACATTTATACATATCTGGGGCAATGGTTGGAGCCATTAGTGCTGAATAGCCGCCAAAACTGGCTCCTGAGATACAAATTTTATCTTTATTTGCCCAACCTTGATCAATTGCAAATTGAGTCGCGTCAATAATATCGTACTGAATTTCAGCTCCCCACTTGCGATAACCATCTTGTTCAAATGAAGGCCCGTAACCACCAGAGCCTCTGAAGTTCACCTGCAGAACGGCAATACCATGTTGAGCGAGAAGTTGGTTTTCTGTATTAAATACCCAGTTGTCTCTTGGGCCATGTGGGCCGCCGTGCGGATTAACGACTAGCGGCATGTTTTTGTGCTCTATGCCGTTAGGAAGCGTTATGTAGCCGTGTAACTGCTTACCGTCTCTGCTGGTAAATTCAATTGGTTTAACTTCAGCCATTTTGTCTGGATTAAGCCAACTTTTTTCTGCGAACAGATATTTAAGCTTCATCTTTTTGCTATCAAAAAGGTAGTAATCTCCAGGGTTTTTATCATTCATGGCAAGAACGATCATCGTGTTGCCGTCGTTCGTTTCGCTAATGATGCGGATACGATGATCTGGAATGGCTACCATTAGCTGATTGAGTGCCTTGGCTTTGCTATTTTTGTCATCGATAAATTGGTATTCAGGAAAACCATTTTCAAACTCAACGGCATAGAGCACTTTAGTTTGATCATCTATCCATAGCTGGCTTGGGTCAACAACAGGGTGCTGAATCACCTTTTCTTGTACTTTAGTTTTTAAATTAATTTTATAGATAGCGTGAGTTTCAACGCCTTTAGCACCAATGGCGTAGATTGATTTATCATCTTTGGTAAACGAAAGCGGTCTAAATTCTGTGAGATCACCGCGAAGGCTATCAGCATCAATCCACTTATTTTTATCTTCATCAAAATAATAAAGTAGATCGTTTTGTTTTTCGTCTTGGCTAAAACTGAGACGAACATTTTGGTCATGATCGACTAAGAAATTAGCATTTTGAACTGGAGACGAGGTTAGTTTTTTACGCTTACCTGAGTAAACGTCAACTTTATAAACTTGGGTTATGGCATGGTTTGTTCCTGTCCAAGGATAGGCCATGACGAGGATGTCATCTTCCTCTTCTGGGAGCGTATCGAGCATGTAACTTGTTGCTTGAATGGAAGAAGACTTTTGAATATTACCGCTGCTGGTTCCTCCACCACTGCCTTTGTAGCCAAAAATATATTTCGGCTTACTGCCATCAGCATTGACCGCCAGCATCTCTCCGTAATAAGCCGAAGTTTCTATGCGCGCTTGCTTATAGCTCTTTTGTAAAACAACACGTTCATCATTGACCCAATAGTAGCTGCCCACTTCGCCTTTACCCTTAAAATTAACGATATAAGAGGGCTTCATGGTTTCCAAATCTAAAATGATAAGTGCGCGTTTATCGCTTTCTTTATCGATGCTAATACCGCTTAGATAATCGCCTTTAGGGGATATTTTTACTGCGGTGAACTCTGCTGAACGGCTAAAAAGTTCAGCCTGTTCGATACTGCTGGCTTGGACTAAGAAGCTACTGCTGAGTATTGCAGCGCTTACAATTGCAGAAATAATTCTCATACAACTTCCTTGTATAGATCAACGTTGTAGTTATTTTTTGAGAATTGGATTGTAAGTGAAAGGTTGCAGCTTTGTAAATAGATGGCGTAGCCCTTGTTTAGGGCTACTTTATATTGTGTAGCGTTAGCTTTGCAGTAGTTGCTGCTGAATGAAGTCCCACTGCTCATTAAAGTGCTTAGTCGGCTTAAGTTTAAATTCGCTGCGCACAAACTGGGCGATACGGCCTTCAGCTACAGCAAGCAATAAGTTTGCTAGCACGGCTTCGTCTAGATTAAAGGCTTTGCCTTCACGTAGACTTTTTTCACGCAGAATTTGTTTTAGATGGGTTTCAATTTTGGCAAATAGCTGGCTAATACGGCTGCGTAAACGTTCGTTTTCACCCAAAAGAGCGTCACCATTTAATACGCGTGAAATGCCTGGGTTACGTTCAGCAAATACTAGCAATAGCTGCAGCAGTAATTGGCAGCGCTTCATGGTGTCTTTTTCTTCATCCATGATTAAGTTTATGCGCGACAATAGCGACTCTTCGATAAACTCAATAAGCCCTTCAAACATGCGAGCTTTACTTGGAAAGTGACGGTAAAGTGCCGCTTCAGATACGCCTACTTCAGCGGCTAATTTGGCTGTAGTTATGCGTTGTCCTGGGCTTGTTTCTAGCATGGTCGCTAAGCACTGTAGGATATGCTCACGACGGTTTATTTTTGGGCTTGCAGCCATTTATCTGTCCTTCACTCGATTACTACTGAGCGAGACGGCAAGGAAACGAAGCTCCATGCTATCCATTAAAATTGATTATACGGTTATCGCATTAATCGTTATTTGGTTCCTGAGTGGCCAAATCCACCTGTGCCGCGATCTGACTGGTTAAACTCGTCGACAAGTTTAAATTCAGCCTGAACAACCGGCACAAAAACCAGCTGCGCGAGTCTGTCGCCAATCTCAATGGTGAATGGCTCGCTACCGCGGTTCCAGCAAGACACCATTAGCGGACCTTGATAGTCCGAATCGATAAGCCCCACTAGGTTACCTAACACAATGCCATGCTTATGCCCTAACCCTGAACGTGGTAAAATAATCGCCGCTAAACTTGGGTCGGCAACGTGAATCGCTATCCCTGTTGGGATTAAAACGGTTTCACCTGGCGCAATGGTCAATTGGGTATCGGTAATGGCACGAAGATCCATACCCGCACTGCCTGATGTGGCGTAAGCTGGTAGCGGAAACTCTGTGCCAATCCGTGAATCGAGGATTTTTAATTCGATTGGTGTCTTCATTAGTTTTTTATTTTATTCGCTATTAGGGTGAGCAATTGCTTTGCTAACGTGTCTTTATCAACTGCCGGTAGCTCTTGACTACCGTCGCTCCAAAACACGCTCAATGCATTCGCGTCGCTATTAAAACCAATGTCGGTATTCGATACATCGTTAGCGGCAATCATATCGAGCTTTTTACGGCTCAACTTTCCGCGAGCATATTGCTCTACATCATTGGTTTCAGCTGCAAATCCAACGGTAAAAGGTCGGTTAGCATGGCTGGCAACGCTGGCTAAGATATCAGGATTTCGAACTAGCGCAAGTTGCATCTGCTCTGCTGATTTTTTAATTTTGCTTTCTGCGACTTTAGCGATTCGATAATCGGCTACTGCGGCGCAGCCAATGAAAATTTGATGTTGTTCAACCTGTGGCATAACTGCATCTAACATTTGCTGCGCAGACTCAACGTTTACGCGTGTCACGCCATTTGGCGTTGCTAGATTAACAGGACCGGCGACAAGTGTGACTTCTGCGCCCATTTCTGCTGCGGCTCTGGCAAGGGCAAAGCCCATTTTGCCTGAGCTGTGGTTAGAGATATAGCGTACCGGGTCGATGGCTTCACGCGTTGGACCCGCGGTGAGCAGTACCGACATGCCTTGCAGAAGTTTAGGACCAAAGAATTCAACGGCTTTTTCTGCAATCGCTACAGGTTCAAGCATTCTGCCAGGGCCTACTTCACCGCAAGCTTGTGAGCCGGAATCTGGGCCCCAAATATGGATGCCGCGCTTGCCGACTTGTTTTAAGTTAGCTTGAGTGGCGGCGTTGCGATACATCTGCTGGTTCATTGCTGGGCAAAGTACTACAGGTGCCTCGGTAGCCAAACATGTGGTAGTGATTAACTCGTCTGCCATGCCGGCATTAACGCGAGCAATTAGATTAGCTGTCGCTGGTGCGATAATGACTAAGTCTGCCCATCTTGCTAGCTCGATGTGACCCATTGATGCTTCAGCAGTTGGGTCGAGTAAGTCGGTAGCAACTGGGTAGCCAGATAGCGCCTGCAGAGTGAGCGGGGTAATAAATTCCTGCGCACTTTGACTCATAACAACACGCACGTCAGCGCCGCGTTCTTTTAATTTACGTACTAGATCAGCTGATTTGTATGCGGCAATACCGCCACCAATTCCAAGTAGTACTTTTTTGTTAGTGAGACCCATAGTTAACTCTTTTTGATAATCACTTTGTGGACCAAGCTTGCGGTCGCACAGCAGAAGTTGGCCTAAGATATCACAAACCTCTAAATGGTGATGAACAACTTCAGAAAATCTAGACCATACTCAAAGAACAGAAACAACAGGGAGGTTGTTATGGCGATAAAGGATTGGCCGGATGGTGAGGCACCGCGAGAAAAATTATTATCTTGTGGTGTAAAACAATTATCAGATGCTGAATTATTGGCAGTGTTGCTTAGGGTGGGTTTAAAAGGCTTAAGTGCAGTTGAGTTGGCCAAGTTGATGATTAATGAGTTTGGTGGCCTTAGAAGCTTGCTTAGCGCTTCTCAAGCACAAGTTTGTCGATTAGATGGAATTGGCCCGGTAAAATTTGCTCAAATGCAGGCTGCAGTGGAATTAGGCGCACGAATTTCGCAAGAAAATCTAAAAAGAGGTAAAATTTTGTCTGATCCTGATTTAACTCGGGACTATTTAATGAGACAATTGTCTGATCGTGCCTATGAAGTGTTCGCTATTTTGTTATTAGATAGCCAACATCGAGTAATTCAATTCGTTGAGTTATTTAGAGGTACAATCAATTCAGCGTCAGTTTATCCACGAGAAGTGGTGAGCTTGGTGCTTGAAAAAAAGGCTGCGGCTGTGATCGTGTGTCACAATCATCCTTCAGGGATTGCAGAGCCAAGTACAGCCGATAGACGAATTACTGAGCGATTGAAACAAGCCCTTCAAACTATTGATGTTTCCTTACTGGATCACATGGTTGTGGGCGATCGAGAGATAGTTTCTTTCGCTGAAAGGGGATGGATGGATTAATCTATTCCTTGATCTTTGATTTTAGATCCTGTATAAAATGCGCCCTCTGTTGTGTGCCTCAGGCGACGGCCGTGTTCGAGGTGCATTAATGCTCGAGCGTTAAATATTGTTTTGGAGAGATTGACATGTCAAGAGTATGCCAAGTAACTGGCAAGCGACCAATGGTTGGTAACAACCGTTCGCACGCGAAGAATGCTACGCGTCGTCGTTTTTTACCTAACCTACAGAACCACCGTTTCTGGTTAGAAGACGAGAAGCGTTTCGTACAGCTACGTATATCTACTAAAGGTATGCGTATCATCGATAAGAAAGGTATTGAAGTTGTTATTGCTGAACTTCGTGCCCGCGGCGAGAAGGTGTAATAAACCATGGCTAAAGCTAAAGGTAATCGTGAGAAGATCAAGCTAGTTTCTAGCGCTAACACTGGTCACTTCTACACGACTGAAAAAAACAAACGTAACATGCCTGAAAAAATGGAAATCAAGAAATTTGATCCAGTTGTTCGTCAGCACGTTATGTACAAAGAAGCTAAAATCAAGTAATTACTTGTTTAAGCATCTTGGAAAAAGCCTCTATTTATAGAGGCTTTTTTTTGCCTGAAATTTGCCCACAAGCGTCATTTTACCCAGTGTCCAATCTACATTTTTTACCTTGCTTTTGTATCGTTATACTTCATCTTTGCCGTTAATACTCTCTTTTGCTTAACCATTCACTGCTTTCACTTGGCTAATTATGATTACTACTTACTAGCTAGACCCACTGTTATCAATAGTGAATAGCTTTTGTATTCTGCTATATCTACTGGTTTAAATGCATATTTAGTGGCGTTGTAGGGGGAGTAGTAAGGTCTGTTATTAGGCTTTTTTAACAATAACTTTGTATGTTAATTAATAATTCGAGTTGAAAATTAATGCTTTTTTATTGAATATAAATGCACTATCATCTTTAGGTGTAACTGAGCTCATCATCAAGTATGGCGCTTCGGGTATCTTTCTCTCTATTTTAAAGGTGATGTTAACGTGCGAACCACTGAACTTGTTGATGGATTTCGTCATTCTGCTTCCTATGTTAATGCCCATAGAGGCAAGACTTTTGTTGTTATGCTTGGCGGAGAAGCCTTGGCGCAGCAACAGTTTCGCTCGATCATTAACGACATCGCTTTGCTGCATAGCCTAGGGATCAAAATTGTATTGGTTCATGGCGCGAGACCGCAAATAGACCAAGCGTTAGCTGAGCACAGTCTGCCAGCCGAATATTACAATGGCGTGAGGATCACCGAAGAAGAGTCTCTGCGAGTGATTAAGCAAGTTGTTGGTGGGTTGCACCTTGATATTACTGCGCGTTTATCAATGAGCTTAAGTAATACCCCTATGCAGGGCGCGCAAATCAATGTTGTCAGTGGTAATTTCGTTATTGCCCAACCCTTAGGGGTGGAAGATGGCGTTGATTACTGCCTGACTGGCAAGGTACGTCGAATTGACAGTCAAGGCTTGAAGCGTCAGTTAGACAATAGCGGTATTGTATTATTAGGCCCTGTGGCCGCGTCAGTGACTGGTGAGAGCTTCAACCTTACGGCAGAGGAAGTGGCTACCCAAATTGCGATAAAGCTTAAAGCTGACAAGATGATAGGGTTTAGCTCGCAGAAAGGTATTTTAGATAGCACAGGGCAGGTTCTTGCTGAGTTGATGCCAACGGATGCACAAAAAATTCTTAATGATTTACCTGAAGTGACGCCGTTTTGTGTGGGCACTAAAGCATTTTTGCAGGCGAGTATTGATGCTTGCCGCAATGGGGTAAGTCGTTGTCACTTTGTCAGTTATCTTGATGACGGTGCACTGCTACAGGAACTCTTCTCTCGTGATGGTATTGGTACCCAGATTGTTACCGAAAGTGCTGAGCGTTTGCGTAGAGCATCAATCCGCGATATTGGTGGCATATTGGATTTGATCCGTCCATTAGAGCAAAAAGGCATTTTAGTTAGACGTTCTCGTGAACAACTAGAGATGGAAATCGAACAGTTTATGCTGATTGAACGCGACAGTTTAGTTATTGGCTGCGCCGCTTTTTACCCGTTTGAAGAAGATAACGCCGGCGAGTTTGCTTGTTTGGTGGTACACCCAGACTATCGCGATGCCGACAGAGGTAGTTTACTGCTGCAAAACATTATTGGGCAAGCTCGGGTACGCGGTTATTCACGTTTATTTGCATTGACGACCCGCAGTATTCATTGGTTCTTAGAGCATGGCTTTAATATGGTTGAGGTCGATGAATTACCTGAAAAGAAAAAGCAGCTGTATAACTACCAACGTAAATCTAAGATTTTGGCGCTGGACTTGTAAAGCAAACTTGAATCAAGCCAAAGTTTGACAGTTTATGTCGGTGTGTAACAATGCTGACAACAGTCGTTATTAGGTTCGCTTATGTCTCAGGTTTACCCGCTAGCACCACTTAACTCTACTGGCCATTGGAGCTTTGTGGCACTGTTGGCAATTTTGATTGGATTGGGTGTATTTATCTACTGCAAGAATATGCCCAAAGTGAGCAAGGCCGTTAGCATTGGTGTATTGCTGCCTATGGTTCTGGCCTTTAGTTGGATGTTCTATAAAGTGAATGATTCCAAGTTGGTGATTAGTGCTGATAGCTTAACCTTGGACGTGCCTTTTTATGGTTTTAGCATACCCTTAACTGAAATCGGTTTGGATGAGATTACCCGTGTCGATTGGGGTAAAAGCCCAGAATTAAAACCTAATTTAAGAGCTAACGGTATTGGCATGCCGGGGTTTCAATTAGGTTGGTTTAGGTTAGCCAATGAGCAAAAGGCTTTTGTGGCGACAACCAGTACCGACAACATTGTTTCTATTCCGACAAAGCGTAATTACCCGTTGATTTTGAGTCTACAGAACCCTGAAAAGCTGACACGAAACGATCCTTAATCGTAAACAAAAAAGCGAACCATAAGGTTCGCTTTTTTAGTTATATCGTTCTGTTACTTTTTCGCTTTACGCTTATAAAGCATATCCAAAGTAAATAGGAATAATGCCGCCCAGATAAACGCAAAGGTAATGCCTTTCTCTGCATCAAAAGGTTCATTGAATAGTGCGATAGCCAGAATAAACATAATACTTGGGCCGATGTATTGGAAAAAGCCCAGCATGGAAAATGGAATTCTCACCGCGGCAGAAGCAAAGCACAGTAATGGCACTGTAGTGACAACACCTGCAGCAACTAATAACAAGTTATGGTGCAGATCATTAGCCAATAAGTGAGTTAATGAGTCGCCAGTGTTGGTAAACAGGTAAACCAATGCTACTGGCAGCAAAATAGCGGTTTCTACTAATAGTCCGGTTTTCGCGTCGACATTGACCTTTTTACGCAGTAAACCGTAAAAAGCGAATGAACAAGCAAGACCGAGCGACACTAATGGGATTGAGCCAAAAGAGATCAGCTGGATCATTACGCCTGTTGCCGCTAATGCCACTGCTGCCCACTGTAATTTACGTAGGCGTTCACCTAGAAAGATCATCGCCAAACTGACGTTCACTAGCGGGTTAATAAAGTAACCTAAGCTGGCATCCAGCATATGGTCGTTATTGACCGCCCAGATAAACAGTAACCAGTTACCTGCGATTAGCACCGATGTTACGCATAGCACGGCAAGCTGCTTTGGCTGTTTAAGTAGATGGCGTAAACGTGCAAAGCCACCAAATAGTGCGATTAAAATCGTCACAAAGAAAAATGACCAGATGACTCGGTGCAGCAAAATTTCTGCGGCAGGAACGTTATCAAGTAACTTAAAATAAATCGGGGCAAATCCCCAAAGGGTATAAGCGCAAACGGCGTATAGTATGCCTTTGCGGTATTCAATTTCTTGCATTGGAATGTGCTAAATAGAAAGGTAATTGCGAATTGTAGTCTTGCTCTTATTCAGACTCAAGTCGGCAGGCTATTTTAGTAAAACAGTCTGCTGTTATCTAAAAGTGACGCCGAGGAAACTTTTGCTGCCACTTTTACTCTCTATATTATTGACTGCGGGATGCTAAATGTGGCGATAAATCGCCTGTAGAGCTTGTTGAATGTTTTATCGATAGCGATTATCCAACCATGTATGTACCAGTGCCAAAGGCAATATGGTCGCCTTTTTCATTATGCAGCTCCATCCTTGATACTGATACGCGGTTGCCTGCTCTTATCACTGTGCCTGTGCCTGTAAAAATTTCACCGCGGCCAGGGCGTAAATAGTCGACTCGCATGTCGATTGTACCTAGGGTCTTAATGCGTTGCTCTAACTCTTCTAGTGTCCAATCGTCGCGGCTGGCAACTAGCCCTGAGAAAGCGGTAAGGCCACCTACTACGTCGAGCACTGTGGCTGTGACGCCGCCATGGAGTATTTGTTGATGGATGTTGCCAATGAGCTCAGGTTTCATTTTCACTTCAATCTCGACGCCGTGCATATCATAACGCTTGATATCCATACCGAGCAGGTTATGAAACGGTACATGTTGATCAAAAATTTCGGCGACTCTGCGTAGAGTTTCTTGTTGAATAACATGACTCATCTTGCTTCCTTTTTGCTGATTAGACATCGGATTATTCGCTTTAGAGTATTTAATCTATCGCTAATGGTTGCCGCGACGCAAGCTTAAATTTTATCCACTAGTGACAATCGAGAGAGACAATGACCTCCGCCTACATTAGAATAGTCAGCCCTATTTTTAACACAGGTTCACTATGGATCAGGCGGCGCTCGAGAATCCGATCGATCAGTTATCTTCCACCCTACAGTCGGTATTTGGTTACCGTACTTTTAGAGAGGGGCAGCAGGAGGTGATTGAGCAGATCTGCGCAGGACAAGATTGCTTAGTGATCATGCCTACGGGTGGCGGTAAAAGCCTGTGTTATCAATTACCCGCTTTATTAATGCCTGGATTGACTGTGGTGGTGTCACCGCTGATCTCGTTAATGAAAGATCAGGTCGATAGCCTTATTCAAACCGGCGTGGCTGCAGCTTACTTAAACTCATCTCAACCTAGAGAAGAGAGCCTTCAGATCTTACAAAAGATGCGTTATGGCGAGCTAAAGCTGTTGTATGTATCGCCAGAGCGATTACTGCAAGGTAGCTTTATCGATAGACTGCATGAGCTTAATGTTTCTTTATTTGCGATTGACGAAGCGCACTGTATCTCGCAGTGGGGCCATGACTTTAGACCTGAATATGCAGCTCTAGGTCAATTACGTCAACAGTTTCCACAAGTGCCGATTATGGCGTTAACCGCCACGGCTGATAAAGCCACTCGTGCGGATATTTGTGAGCGGCTTACGATTACGCCACACTCGCTGTTAACTAGCTTTGATAGGCCCAATATCCGCTATACCGTGGCTGAAAAACTCAATGCGGCTAATCAGTTGCGTCAGTTTGTTGAGGCGCAAAATGGCACGAGTGGTATTGTATATTGCAGTAGTCGTCGCCGAGTTGATGAAGTTGCTGAACGTCTGCGTCTGCAGGGCCATCAAGCTGAAGCTTACCATGCTGGGAAAACCCAAGAAGAGCGCGCTGACGTTCAAGATAGATTTTTAAAAGATCAGCTCGATATCGTAGTCGCCACCGTCGCATTTGGTATGGGCATTAACAAGTCTAACGTACGCTATGTGGTGCACTACGACATCCCTAAAAGTGTTGAAGCTTACTATCAAGAAACCGGGCGTGCTGGCCGTGATGGTTTAGACTCTGAGGCGTTAATGTTATTTGACCCTGCCGATATCGGTAGAGTGCGTCATCTTATTGAGCAATCGGAACCCGGACCACAACAGCAAGTTGAGTTTCATAAGCTTAATACCATGGCGGCGTTTGCTGAAGCGCAAACCTGTCGTCGCCAAGTGCTATTACATTACTTTGATGAACCAGCGCTGCAGGCTTGTGGTAACTGTGATATCTGCCTAGACCCACCTAAAAAGTACAACGGTATTCAGGATGCACAAAAGGTGCTGTCTTGTGTATACCGTATAGGTCAGCGCTTTGGCATTAATCATTTGATTGAAGTGTTGCGTGGTTCAAAGTCTGCCAGTGTGATTGAGCGTGGCCACGATAAGCTTTCTACTTGGGGCATTGGTAAAGAGAAGAGTCATGAGCACTGGTTAAGTGTGATCCGCCAATTGATCCATTTAGGCTTAGCAACTCAAGATATTACCCGTGGTTCCTCAGTTACCCTTAACCCGTCTGCGCGCGCAGTATTAAAGGGTGAAGTGGAGCTGTTATTGGCAGAGCCAAGAATCGTTATTCAAACCACCAAGCGTCGCAGTAATAATCCTCGCGCGCCGCTTAATTATGATCGTAAGTTGTTTGCGAGACTGAAACTACTACGTCGTACATTGGCGGAAGAGTTAGATGTGCCACCTTACTTAGTATTTAACGATGCAACGCTAGCGGAAATGGCGGCGATTTTGCCGACCAGCCCAGGTGAAATGTTGGCAGTTAACGGGGTTGGTGAACGTAAACTTGAGCGTTTCGGTGGCGAGTTCTTAGATGAAATTGCCGATTACCTAGCAGAAGGTTAAGTGGCAACTATTGATTCTGGTTAATTGGTTTAAGCCTTCTTAACTGACTAACGTTGGCGCGTTTAATCATTGATTGTAAATTATCAAACTGCTGCATACAGGCAAGGCCAATATTGACCTTGCTGTCATTTTGCCACATAGCGATGGTTCCTGATAACTGCTCAATAACGTTAATCGCACCTGCCTCTGAGGTATGCGGTAGCATGATCAATAGCTGCTGCTCAGATTGCAAAAATACTAAGTCCTGCTCTCTTAACTTCGTTTTAAGCTGTTCAATCATTATCGGAATATCATCGCTTAATACTACGCTAGGATCCAATACTAAAAGTGACAGTGGGTAGTTGGCGTGACGGCTAACGCTCAGCATATCTTCCAGCCTCTGTTTACCCGTTGCATTTGGTTTAACCGGTGTAGGCTCTTTTGGTACTGAAATACGAGTCGCTCCCTGCCTATGGTACCAAGCAATAAAGATAATTAAGCTAAATAAAATGAATAGTATTGGTAATATGGAGGTCGGGATAAGCTGTCCCGGCATAAGCGTGGCTTTAGTACTTTGCTTCTCTTTGGATACTTGCTTTTGTCGGCTTAAGTCTGACTTTAAGTGTGATAACCATATGTTTTGGATAAATAAGGTATCGTTTTCAGCCGCTTTAAAGCGCAGTAGTTGATAGTCATAGGCTAAGGCATAGTCTTGCTTATTGGCAAAGTAGTTTGCTAAAACTGCGTAAGCGAGCTTTTGGTCTGTATAACGTTGTTTCTGTTTAGCTAAATCAATGGCTTGATTCAGCTGCCCTAAGCCTAAACTTTCCTCACCTTGAGCAAGGTTAATCTGCCCAAGTAGATATAACGCACTAATTGTTTCGCTAGAATTAGACTGTTTCTTAAACGTGTTGAGACTCAAATGTAATAGTTGATTGGCGCTGCTGTATTTGCCGCTTAGAAAGTCGATATAGCCAATTTTTTTATAGGCAACCGCGAGCTCAAATGGGCTACCTAACTCTGCTAGCTGGCTTCTTGCTCCTTGAATATATCTATCTCTTAATTCTGGCTGATTACTCTGTTGCGACAAATTAGCTGCTTCAATTAATAAGTTTAGCGCAATCTTACCTTCAGCTAGCTCATCATCTAATGCTTCATTAATAAAAGCTTTTGCTTCTTTGGGCTCATTCTCGTCCAATAATAGTTTGGCCATTGCGACTTTTAAATAAGCACTTGGTGTGAGCAGCCACTGTTGTTCTTGTTGGGCTACTTGCGGGTAAAGGTCGAGAGCAAGACGAAGATCTTCAATTGCAGTATTGTTATGGAGCACTTTTGCATCTAGTTGGCTTCTTAACCATAAGCCGTTAATAAGTGCTTGGGGTTGTTCAAGTTGGCGCGATAAGCCAATAGATGAATGAATTAAAGGTAGGGCTTCTTGGTAGTTACCATAGTTTACATAAGCTTGAGCCATACAGTTATAGAAGTATGGACGTGCTTCGTGCAATTTTAATTGCTTGGCTTTAGCCTCGTTGAGTCTAGCAAGGTTGATAGCTGCGGCATTTTCGCCAAGCTGCAAATAAGCCTGACATTTAAGTGCACTTAAGCGTAATTGCAATACTTGAGGATCTAAGAAGGTATAAACATCTTTTTCGATATCATGGATGTCATTTAGCGTTTTGCTGGGATATTGGAAAACAGCAGTATTGAGTTGCTCAAATTGCTCCAGCGTTAATGAATGCGCAGGCGAAAGCCACAGCAAAAAGCTGAGGATTATGATACGAAAATCCATTTTAAAGCGCTCCAGGGTGGATCCTTATCCGCTATGTATCTGACTAAGATCGGCATTATAGCGAATATAAATAAAATATGCATAAAAAAGCTGGTGGCGAGAGAATATTGCGATGGCTTATACAAATGTAGAGGTTGATGCGATTAAAAATCAATAATGCTTACATATACGCCGTTATCTATCTTTTTTTGGTTTTATTTGAGCGATTATCAGCCTGAAAATAACTGAAGTAAGCTAATTCATGGTTGACACTGAACTTAATGCAAGTTAAAAATTAACCGTCCCAGCGATAAGCTGTGGGAATATTTATGTGAACAGGCTGAATAAAAAGTGAAGAAATGTAACCGTGCGCAACTAGGACTCCTTATTCTCATTCTCGCAGACTCTGCGCGGAGGACTTAGTGTTATACGCTTGAAAGTAAGCTTGCATTAATTAACCCCGCTGATAACGCGGGGTTTTTTGTATTCGAACCGACCAAATAGCAACGTCAACGCATAACTGAACAATGATGTTCGATGGAGAAGATAGATGTCTAACCGAGTAATTATATTTGACACCACACTACGAGATGGTGAACAAGCACTAGCAGCTAGCTTAACGGTTAAGGAAAAACTTCAAATTGCACTCGCGTTAGAACGTTTAGGCGTTGATGTGATGGAAGTCGGCTTCCCTGTATCTTCCCCTGGAGACTTTGAGTCGGTACAGACGATTGCTAGAACTGTTAAAAACAGTCGAGTGTGTGCGTTATCAAGAGCATTAGAAAAAGATATCGATGCCGCGGCGCAGGCGATGTCAGTTGCTGAGCAGTTTCGCATCCATACCTTTATTTCGACTTCAACGATCCATGTTGAAAGCAAACTTAAGCGCTCATTTGATCAAGTGTTAGAGATGGCTGTTGGCGCAGTTAAGTATGCCCGTCGCTTTACTGACGATGTTGAGTTCTCATGTGAAGATGCGGGTCGTACACCGATTGATAACCTTTGTCGCATGGTAGAGGAGGCTATTAAGGCCGGGGCTCGTACCATTAACATCCCTGATACTGTGGGTTACACCGTACCAAGCGAGTTTGGCGGCATTATTCAAACACTATTCAATCGTGTTCCGAATATCGACCAAGCAGTAATCTCTGTGCATTGCCACGATGATTTAGGCTTGTCTGTCGCTAACTCTATTACAGCAGTGCAGCATGGCGCTCGCCAAATCGAATGTACAGTAAATGGTATTGGTGAGCGTGCGGGTAACTGTTCGCTAGAAGAGATCGCAATGATCTTGTCGACTCGTAAAGCGGAGTTAGGGCTTGAAACAGGGATTAACGCTAAAGAGATCCATCGTACATCAAGTTTAGTGAGTCAGCTTTGTAATATGCCAGTGCAAGCAAATAAAGCGATTGTTGGCGCCAACGCATTTACTCACTCTTCTGGCATTCACCAAGATGGCATGCTTAAAGCGCAGAATACTTACGAGATCATGACCCCAGAAAGTATTGGTCTGAACCGCAACAACTTGAACATGACATCACGCTCAGGCCGCCACGTGATTAAGCACCGTATGACTGAGCTTGGCTATGGTGAGCAAGATTACGATATGGATGTGCTTTACGAAGAGTTTTTGGCGCTAGCGGATAAGAAAGGCCAAGTCTTTGATTATGACTTAGAAGCATTAGCCTTTATGGAGGCTCAAGCCGAATCGGACGATCATTATAAGTTGCAGCAATTAGTTGTGCACTCTGATTCAACAGAAGGCAGCGCTACTGCCACTGTAAAGGTTGCGGTAAATGGTGAGATGATTACCGAGGCCGCAACAGGTAACGGTCCTGTTGATGCTGCTTATAAAGCTGTTGCAAGAGCAAGTGGTTGTGAAACCAATATTACTAGCTACCAGTTAAGCGCTAAAGGTGAAGGTCAAAACGCATTAGGCCAGGTTGACATTACCGCCAAATATCGTGAGCAGAATTTCCATGGTGTGGGCTTAGCCACCGACGTGGTTGAAGCATCGGCAAAAGCATTAATTCACGTAATGAACCTAACATGGCGCGCAGATAAAGTCGCTGATTGTAAGCAGCGTATCCAGCAAACAAAACAAGCGCTAGGCGGGGTGTAACCCCCCTCTTTGTGTGTCGGCAAGTTTAAAGATAAATACAAATTGTAGAATCAATTACAGGAGTTAGCTGAAGTATGAGTTATCAGATTGCAGTACTGGCAGGAGATGGTATTGGGCCAGAAGTGATGGCTGAAGCGCGCAAAGTGCTAAAGGCAACCGAAGAACGCTTTGCACTTTCTATCGAATATAGTGAATACGATGTTGGTGGTGCGGCAATTGATAATCATGGTTGCCCACTCCCTGAAGCAACTCTAAAAGGTTGTGAAGCATCAGACGCGATTTTATTTGGTTCTGTGGGTGGCCCCAAATGGGAGCACCTAGCGCCAAATGATCAGCCAGAGCGTGGTGCCTTATTGCCGCTTCGTGGTCACTTTGAGCTGTTCTGTAATATGCGCCCGGCTAAGTTGCATGCCGGCCTTGAGCATATGTCACCACTGCGCAGTGATATCTCATCTCGTGGTTTTGATGTGCTTTGTGTGCGTGAGCTAACCAGTGGCATTTACTTTGGTAAGCCAAAAGGTCGTCAAGGTGAAGGCGAAAACGAAGAAGCCTTCGATACCATGCGTTATAGCCGCAAAGAGATCCGTCGTATTGCAAAAATTGCTTTTGAAACGGCTCAAGGTCGTCGCAAGAAGGTGACTTCAGTTGATAAAGCTAACGTGCTGGCTTGTTCAGTACTTTGGCGTGAAGTAGTTGAGGAGGTCGCTAAAGACTTCCCCGATGTTGAGCTCGAACATATTTATATCGACAATGCGACTATGCAGCTATTGCGTCGTCCAGATGAGTTCGACGTTATGCTGTGTTCTAATTTGTTTGGTGACATCATTTCAGATGAAATCGCCATGCTAACAGGCTCTATGGGCTTATTGTCTTCAATCAGCATGAATAGTTCTGGCTTTGGTTTGTATGAGCCTGCTGGTGGTAGTGCGCCAGATATCGCGGGCCAAGGCATTGCAAACCCTGTGGCGCAAATCCTTTCAGCTGCTTTATTGCTGCGCCATAGTCTTAAACAAGACGCTGCCGCAGCTGCGATTGAAAAAGCTGTTGGCCAAGCTTTAAGTGATGGTTACTTAACTGGGGAGTTGCTTTCTAGTGACGAGCGCCACAAAGCTAAGTCGACCAGTGAAATGGGTGATTACATTGCCAAATTGATTAGAGAAGGGGCGTAGTCATGGCTAAAACACTATATGAAAAAGTCTGGGATAGTCACGTAGTTGTGGCTGCTGAGGGTGAAGCGCCGATTATCTATGTTGATAGGCATCTAGTTCACGAAGTGACTTCACCACAAGCTTTTAGTGGTTTAAAGGCTGCGGGCCGTAAACTACGTGCGCCCGAAAAAACCTTTGCGACGATGGATCACAACACCTCAACGATTAGTGCTAGTTTAGATGCACTTAGTCCTATGGCGAGAATTCAAGTTGAGACGCTAGAACAAAACTGTAAGGAGTTTGGCGTCCGTCTTTATGATATTCATCATAAAAACCAGGGTATCGTGCATGTGATGGGACCTGAATTAGGTATCACTCTGCCGGGTACAGTGATTGTATGTGGTGACTCACACACTGCGACTCATGGTGCATTTGGTGCGCTAGCGTTTGGTATTGGTACGTCTGAGGTTGAGCATGTCATGGCAACCCAGACTTTGCGTCAGCTAAAAGCTAAGACAATGAAAATTGAAGTGCGTGGCAATGTAGCAAGCGGCATTACAGCTAAAGATATTGTGCTAGCCATTATCGGTAAGATTGGCATGGATGGCGGTACAGGTTATGTGGTCGAGTTTTGCGGTGAGGCGATTGAAGCCTTGACCATGGAAGGCCGAATGACTGTTTGTAATATGGCAATTGAAATGGGCGCGAAAGCGGGCATGATTGCACCAGACGCTACTACGGCAGAATATCTTAAAGGCCGAGAATTTGCGCCAAAGGGTGCAGATTGGCAGCAAGCGCTTGCTGCATGGGAGTTATTAAAAACTGATGCCGATGCCGTATTTGACACAGAGGTTGTACTTGAAGCAAAAGATATTGCGCCGCAATTAACTTGGGGGACAAATCCAGGACAAGTTGTTGCAATTGACCAGGTAGTGCCAAACCCAGCAGAAGAAACTAACTCGACAGTTAAAACCAGTATTGAGAAAGCCCTAGAGTATGTTGATTTACGTGCTGGCACACTGATGACAAATGTCAGTATTAATAAAGTGTTTATTGGTTCATGCACAAATTCTCGTATTGAAGATTTACGTGCAGCAGCGGAGCACGCTAAAGGTCGTAAGGTCGCGGATGGTGTCAAAGCGATTGTGGTTCCAGGTTCTGGTTTAGTTAAAGAACAAGCTGAAGCCGAAGGCTTAGATAAGGTGTTTTTGGAAGCGGGCTTTGAGTGGCGCTTACCTGGTTGCTCTATGTGTTTAGCTATGAATGATGACAAGCTGGAAGCGGGCGATCGCTGCGCATCGACGAGTAATCGTAATTTTGAAGGACGACAGGGACGCGGTAGCCGAACTCACTTGGTGAGTCCTGCAATGGCAGCTGCTGCAGCCGTTGCTGGTCATTTTGTTGATATTCGTAAGCCATACTAGGAGCACAGCATGCAACCATTTATCTTACACACAGGGCTTGCCGTTATCTTAGATAGTGCCAATGTCGATACCGACCAAATTATTCCTAAGCAATTTTTGTCAAAAGTTACCCGTGATGGCTTTGGCGTGCACCTTTTTCATGATTGGCGCTATTTAGATGATGCGGGCGATCAGCCTAACCCAAGCTTTAATCTGAACAAGCCGCGCTATAAAGGTGCTTCTATTTTAGTGTCACAAGAAAACTTTGGTTGTGGATCAAGTCGTGAGCATGCGCCATGGGCTTTAGCGGATTTTGGTTTTAAGGTCATTATAGCGCCGACTTTTGCAGACATCTTTTATGGTAACTCGATTAATAACGGTTTATTGCCAGTTAAGTTGACTGACGCTGAAGTCAAACAACTGATGGCAGAGGTCGACGCGAATGAGGGGGCGGAGATCTGTGTTGATCTAAAGGCGCTTACGGTGACATCGCCTTCAGGCTCGGAGTTCAAATTTGATATTGCCCCATCCGCTAGGCATAACCTATTAAATGGGCTGGATGCGATAGGTTTGACGCTGTCACATGGCGATACAATTGCTAACTATGAAGCCCATATACCGAGTTGGAGAGGTTGAAATCGCTTAATTTAGGTGATTAATATTGGCGTACAGTCGTACCAACAATTAGTTTTCGCTAAGCCATTTAGATATTTATCTAAATGGCTTTGTTTTATTTAGCTTCTTCTAATTTATTTTAGTTGTTGTTTTTAATGGTGTTTAACTTCTTTGCTGATATGAGATTTTATTATTGCAATCTTTGGTAGTGATTTATGCTGTAATTGCTTTATTTTTTGAGTGAACAGGTGTTTTTGGTGTTTTTATGGTTTTTACTGTTATTTTTTAATTGTTTAACTTGTATTTACGCTTTTATTTTTAATCTATTCGGCGACGTTTTTACTTGGTTTGTGCATGCTTTCGCTGTTTTGAAGTGTGATCTTAACCGTTTTTTGTCTAAGATTTGATTGTGTTGGTAGTGTTTTGTGCTGTTTTTTATAAAGTACTTGTAAAGATATTCTGCAGTTGTAGAATCGCCGCCATTAGAAAGTGGAGTTAATACTCTACTTTTTGTTAACATAATTAGAGATGACACATGAATAAGCGTTTAATTACACTTGCTGTGAGTACAGCACTTTTGGGGACGGTTACACAGGTTCAAGCTGCAGGCTTTCAATTAGCTGAATATTCAGCAACAGGTCTGGGCCGTGCTTACGCGGGTGAAGCTGCAATGGCTGATAACGCCGCTGCGCAGTTCCGTAACCCAGCAATGCTGACTTACCTAGAAGGTACTCAAGTTACAACTGGTGCTATTTTAGTTATGCCAAACATTGATGTTGACGGTGTTGTGACATCAGGTGGTACAGCTACACCTTCATCGGCTAAAGATATTGCTGGCGATGCAGTAGTGCCGAATTTTTATGTGTCACATCAGCTAAACGACCAATGGTTCCTTGGTGTTGCTCTTGGTAGTAATTTTGGTATGGCTACAGAGCTGGACGATGACTTCCTTGGTACCCAGTTTGGTAACGAAGCATCTATTACTGCAATCGAAATTAATCCAAACGTGGCTTACCGTATTAATGAACAGTTCAGTGTTGGTGCTGGTGTTCGCTTAGTGCTAGGTGAAGGTAGCTTTGGTGCTCAAGCACCGACTTCAACGGGTCCTTTACAAGGGAAAACGCTTAAGTACATGGAAGGCGATGATATCTCTTGGGGTTGGCAACTAGGCGGTGCTTGGCAGATTAACGCCAACAACCGCATCGGTTTTAATTATCGCTCTGAAGTTGAGCAAAACCTAGAAGGTGAAGCCAGAGGTTTAGGCTTTGACGTTGCAATGATCATGCAAGGAAAAGCTCCTTCAAGTCATTATGATGGCTCTATGGAATTAGCGTTACCAGCGACAGCTGAAATCGCGAGTTTCCATCAATTGACAGATAAGCTTGCTATTCACGCGAGTGTTAACTGGACTGATTGGAGTTCATTTGAAAAGCTAGAAGCGATGATCCCAGAGATTTCTGCTGATCCAATCCTAGTTAAGCAAGAGAACTGGGAAGACAACTACCGCTTTGCAGTGGGTGCAACTTATCAGCTATCAGAAAAGTCGACGCTAAGAACTGGTGTTGCTTACGACCAAGCTGCAGTGTCTGATGCTAATCGCACAACCACAATTCCTGAAGTTGATCGTCTATGGTTGAGCGTGGGCTACGGCTACCAGTATAGCGATAACCTAGACTTTGACTTTGGCGCGACTTACATTTTTGCTGATGAGTCTCCAATCCATGAACATGATGAAGATTCTGCTATGTTTGGTGGTACTTTCGAAGGTCAAGTCAGTGGCAACATCATCCTAGTGGGTGTTCAGGCGACTTATCGCTTCTAATAACTTAATGCTTTAGTTAGCGACTAGAATATTGCCGTCAGCTAATCAATTAAGTTTGTTAGAAAAAGCCTCGCATTAGCGAGGCTTTTTTGTATCCCACTCTAGGTCATAACTTCAGATTAAGGACAACTTATAAAGAAATTTGAGACCTACTTTAGGGGGTTGGCTTGTCATGTTGGTTTCATGGTAAAAAAGATAAACAATGCTAAGTTAGTGGCAGTTACTGACTCCGCTAGCGTATAAAATTAAGATTATCCACTCTAAAATATCGAAATAAACAAGAGGTTTATCATGAAACCCTATATTTGGTTATTAGCGCTTAGCGCGAGTTTTAGTAGTTTTTTAGTGCAGGCAAATACGAGTCAATTTCAGACAATCACGGATCAAGACCCTGAGGCTGTGAAGGTCGTAAAACAGTTTATTGAAGGTTTTAATGCTCAGAGTGTTGAACAGTTGATTCAGCATACAACTGAAAATGTCCATTGGTTTAATTTATCGGGATTAAAGATGGATATTGAAACCTCGACTCAACATGAGCTCGCTGCTGCAATGAGCGACTACTTTGCTAGCCTTAATGATGCTAAAGCAAGATTGCGCCAAATTGTAGTGTCTGCCAATTATGTTAGTACAGTAGAGGAGGTGACTTGGAGCCATGACGGTGAACAAAGTAGCCAATGTAGCCTTGGTGTCTATCAGTTAAAAGGCAATAAAATTAGCGCGGTTTGGTATTACCCTGCTCATACTTGCGATCAGGTGACTTCGCCACAGTATGTTGAGCCTGAAATTGGTTTGCTAAGAGAAACGCGACAATAAGGAAAGAATCAGTGTCAAAGAAATACATCATTGCGTTGGATCAGGGAACAACGAGTTCTAGGGCTATTGTGTTTGACCATAATACCAATATGGTTGCCAGCTCTCAGCGTGAATTTAGCCAAATGTATCCCAAGCCAGGTTGGGTTGAGCATGACGCAATGGAAATCTGGGCGTCGCAGAGCTCAACGTTAATTGAAGTACTCGCTCGCGCTGACATCCACAGTGAAGATGTAGCTGCTATCGGGATCGCCAACCAACGTGAGACCACTGTTATTTGGGATAAAGCCACAGGTAAGCCTGTATATAACGCTATTGTTTGGCAATGCCGACGTAGTAAGGATATTTGTGAGCAGTTAAAGGCATCTGGATTTGAAGATTACATTAAGCAAACCACAGGTTTAGTGCTAGACCCTTATTTTTCAGGTACAAAAATTAAATGGATTTTAGATAACGTCGAAGGCGTGCGAGAGCGTGCCCAAAAAGGTGAGTTGCTATTTGGCACCATTGATACTTGGTTAGTGTGGAAGCTAACGGAAGGAAAGGCTCATGTCACTGATCCAACTAACGCATCTCGTACCATGCTGTTTAATATTCATACCCAAGAGTGGGATGACAAATTACTGCAAGCGTTAGATATTCCACGCTCTATCTTGCCCGAGGTTAAACCCTCATCAGCGGTGTATGGCCATACACGTATTGCCGGTGAAGGCAGTCATATTGCAATTGCAGGAATGGCTGGTGATCAGCAAGCGGCGTTGTTTGGCCAATTGTGTATCGAAGAAGGTATGGCGAAAAATACCTATGGTACAGGCTGTTTCTTATTAATGAACACAGGGCTTGAAGCCGTAAAGTCTAAGCATGGCTTATTAACGACTATCGCGATTGGTGCTAATGGTGAAGTGAACTATGCGCTAGAAGGCTCAGTCTTTATGGGCGGCGCGACGGTTCAATGGTTGAGAGATGAACTGGGCCTAATTCGAGACGCACAAGATACTGAGTACTTTGCATCTAAAGTAGAAGATACCAATGGTGTTTATCTTATTCCTGCATTTGTTGGCCTTGGCGCACCCTATTGGGATCCCGATGCAAGGGGCGCGTTGGTGGGGTTAACGCGAGGGGCTAACCGTAATCATATTATTCGCGCAGCTCTAGAGGCGATAGCTTATCAAAGTCGCGATCTACTCGATGCCATGGCTAAAGACAGTTCTGTAGATCTTAAACAAATTAAAGTTGATGGTGGCGCAGTGGCTAACGATTTCCTTATGCAGTTTCAAGCGGATATTACCAATGTTGAAGTGCAACGCCCTGAGCTAACTGAAACCACGGCAATGGGGGCTGCTTTCTTGGCAGGTCTAGCGGTTGGTTTTTGGCAATCTACTGACGAGTTGAAGTTAAAAGCTGGAGTTGAGCGCAGTTTTACACCGCAAATAACGGCAGCCAAGCGCGATGGCTTGTACCTGGGTTGGCAGCAGGCTGTTGCACGCACTCGTTAATTGTGGCGATTGACTCTAGCGGTAATAGTTGGCGCTAATTTTGTTTACTATTGCTTTAATGGCTAACCATAAAGTTTACACCTTTTTCTGCTCATTAATTATCAAGCAGTTCATTGGCAGAAGCTAAATGTTGATATCAATCTTACTGTGCGTATCTTCAGTGTAGTTGTCTTGAGCAGCCTCAATAGTTTGAGGCTCTAGAGGTTGGCGCCTATCTCTTCTTGAGCCTTTTCGTCTTTCAAGTCTTGGCTCTAGAGGGAGTTCTGGTAGTGCTGCTTGGCGTCTATCATTGGTCGCCGAACGTCGTTCAAGGTGGTCGGGCAGTTGTGCTTGCGGTTGTTCTTGGCTATCTGCGTTGATAGCGCTGCTGGCATCCATAGGTTTAATTTTCTTTTTGGCTTTCACTTTGGCTGTTACCGGCTTAGCAAGCATGGCATATACGCTATCTAGGCTTATCATCACAATCCTCCGTATTTTATGTCCTTTAACTTATATATCGGCCGAAAGTGATCAAAATTTAGACTTTAAATTACTTTGGTTATTTCATGCCGATATTGCGAATTGTTTAAGCTACAGGTTAATTATGATTAATTTTTAAAGCGTTTTATTGAGCATAACAGCTTGAATCGCAGCTTAATTGAGGTTGTTAAAGTCATTTTGAAAAAGCCGTTTCTGGGAAAATTATCCACAACAATGTATTTAAGATAATGATTCCCCCATGTTTTCTGTGTGTTTTTCCTACTTTGATGGGCTGCAACCGTATAAAAACTCCACATGAATCCCTATCTAAGCTTTCATTAAAAATGTGAGCTAACTAGCTGCTAACCCGCTTGGTTACTGGATTTTAAATCAGCGCCTTTCCTTGACAACCCTTGCGTTCTATCCCTAAACTTAGCTGTTGTGGGGAAATGTGGATATTTGTGGGTAATTTATAGAACAACAGGGATGACAATAAGGTGTTTTCTGGGGCAAGCGCTATAAATCTTGATACCAAAGGACGGATCGCCATACCAAAGCGATACCGTGAGCCTCTGAGTGCCCGCCATAATAGCCAACTAGTCGTTACTGTGGATATCCAATCAACTTGTTTATTGCTGTACCCCATTCAAGAGTGGGAGCTGGTTGCAGCTAAACTCGCATCACTTTCCGATACACAACCTACCGAAAGAGCAATCAAGCGATTGCTGCTCGGATACGCCCATGAGTGTGAACTCGATGGTAACGGCCGTATGCTGCTACCTCCTCCTTTACGCCAATATGCCAATTTAGACAAGCGGGCAATGTTGGTTGGCCAGCTTAATAAATTTGAGCTGTGGGATGAAGCTACATGGCAACAACAGATTGAGCAGAGTCGCTTAGCGATTCTTAATGAAGATTTGGCTGCTAACGAACGTTTAGCGGATTTTTCACTTTAGCGAGTGATACTTAAAAGTAGAAGACAACCATGACACAAGAATTTGAACACCTATCAGTGCTGTTAACGGAAACGGTTGCAGGCTTAAATATTAAACCAGATGGCATCTATATCGATGGCACATTTGGTCGTGGTGGTCATTCTCGAAAAGTGCTTGAGCAGCTTGGGCCTAATGGTCGATTAATTGCCATTGATCGAGACCCACAAGCGATCGCTGCAGCAGAGCAATTTAAAGACGATAGCCGTTTTCAAATTGTTCACGGTGGTTTTGGTCAACTGGCTGACTACGTTGAAGACTTAGGTTTAAAAGGCCAAATAGATGGCGTGCTATTAGATTTTGGTGTGTCTTCGCCGCAGCTTGATGATGCTGAGCGTGGTTTTAGCTTTTTAAGAGATGGTCCATTGGATATGCGTATGGATAACTCTCAAGGTCAAACGGCGGCGCAGTGGATTGCCCGTGCTGAAATTGAAGATATGGCATGGGTGTTTAAAACCTACGGCGAAGAGAAAAATGCCCGTCATATTGCCCGTTGTATTGCTGCTGACCGCGAAAAAGCGCCTTTCTTACGCACTACTGAGCTTGCAGAGCTCATTGCGCGCATTACCAAGAATAAAGAACGCAATAAGCACCCAGCAACACGCGTATTCCAAGCTATTCGTATTTATATCAATAGTGAGCTAGAGCAAATTGACCAAGCATTAGAAGGTGCATTAACCGTATTAGCGCCTGAAGGACGTTTGTCGGTTATCAGCTTCCATTCACTTGAAGATCGTATGGTTAAGCGTTTTATTCGTCGTAATAGCCAAGGTGAAAGTGTGCCACATGGTTTACCTATTACTGAGGAAGAAATTAATAAGTCACGCAAGTTAAAAGGTATTGGTAAAGCGATTAAACCTTCAGTTGAAGAGATTGAGCGTAACGCTAGGGCGCGTAGTTCAGTATTGCGAATTGCCCAGCGTCTGCCGTATGACGTTGAAGCGATTTAGAGGTTTAAGTGAATAAATCGCAATTGAATTTAACTCGCATCGTGTTGCTAGATCTTTGGCATCACAAGTGGGTAATGATTTTAGCGTTGCTAGTGATGTTGAATGCAATTGCGGTGGTGTACACCAGCCATGAAGGGCGTAAGTATACCAGTCAGTGGGACCAGTTATTACAAGAACGAGACCGGCTTGATATTGAGTGGCGTAACCTGTTGTTAGAGGAGCAGTCACGTTCAGAGCATAGCCGTATAACCCGGATAGCGACTAAAGAGCTGAATATGAATCGACCGCTACCCAAAGACGAAGTTGTGGTGAGAGTGCCATGAGTAAACAGGCAAAACGCAAACAAAAACCGCAGTTAATCCAATGGCGTCTTTACGTTGTTGTGGCGTTTGTTTGCCTGATGTTTACCAGTCTTATTGGTCGTGCGGCTTATATTCAAATCATCGAGCCTGAAAAGCTTCGTCACGAAAGTGATATGCGTACATTACGTACTACCAGTCGTGAAGTGCAGCGCGGCCTGATCACCGATCGTAATGGAGAGATGCTCGCGGTGAGCGTACCGGTAAAAGCTGTGTATGCAGACCCTAAAGTCGTACACGATAAAAACGGTTTTGCGGATATGCGTCGCTGGCAAGCGCTAGCTGATGTGTTGCATGAACCTAAAGAAGATATTCTAAAGCGTGTTCAATCTAACCCTCGTAAACGATTTACTTACCTTAAGCGTCAGGTTACTCCGGCCGTTGCCGATTATATCCGTCAGTTAAAACTGCCAGGTGTTTATCTTAAACCTGAGTCGCGCCGTTATTACCCTACGGGTGAGATTTCTGCGCAGTTAGTGGGGATTACTAATATCGATGATAAAGGTATTGAGGGCATTGAGAATACCTATAACGACTGGTTAACCGGTACACCGAGTAAGCAAAAAGTGCGTAAATCTCGAGACGGGCACGTGGTTGAGCGTCTCGATATGGTGCAAGAGGGTGAAAGCCCAAATGATTTAGTACTTAGTATCGACCAACGTATTCAACAGCTCGCTTATCGTGAGCTGAAAAAGGCGACAGAAGTTAACCAAGCGACATCAGGTTCTATTGTGGTGCTTGATGTACACACTGGCGAAGTCTTAGCGATGGCAAATACGCCATCTTACAATCCCAACTCCCGTGAGAATCTGCAAAGTTATCGTATGCGTAATCGTGCATTGACAGACTCTTACGAGCCCGGTTCTACGATTAAACCATTCGTGGTTGCTGCAGCACTAGAAGCTGGCACCATCAAAGCTGACGAGATTATTAAAACTCACCCTGGCCGTATGCGTATTGGTGGCAAGATTGTCCGTGATGGTCGTAACTATGGCGACTTATCGCTTAGCGGTATTTTGGTGCACTCAAGTAACGTAGGTATGACTAAGATAGCTTTGTCTATGCCAGTTCAAGAGCTACTTGGCGCATACCAAACCATGGGGTTGGGTAACTATTCCGGTATCAATTTAGAAGGCGAAAGTGCAGGTCTAATTCACGACCGTCGCCGCTGGTCTGAGTTTGAGCGGGCCACACTTTCCTTTGGTTATGGCTTAATGGCAACGCCATTACAGTTAGCCAGAATGTATTCAATTTTAGGTAACAAAGGCGTTCTTTATCCGGTTTCGATTTTAAAGCTCAAGCAAGAGCCTGAAGGGACGCAAGTACTTTCACCTGAAGTGGCGCAGAACGTCATGGAAATGCTGGTGGGAGTAACTGAAAAAGGCGGCACTGCATTAAAGGCACATATTGAAGGTTATCCCGTAGCGGGTAAGACAGGTACAGCACGTAAAGCTGTTGCTGGTGGCTATGGTGAAGACTACGTTGCGCTATTTGCCGGCGTAGCACCAGTGCATAATCCAAAGCTAGCAATTGCTGTGGTCGTTAACGAGCCAAAGGGTGATCGTTACTATGGTGGTGATATTGCCGCACCTGTTTTTGCTGCCGTTATGTCTGGTGCCTTGCAGATGCTAAATGTTGAGCCTATTTCAAACCGTGAAAAAGTCCGCTTAGCTGCAAATTCTAGGAGTGTAGAATGATGCTAATACGTGATTTATTGGCGCCATGGTTTCATTATTCGGGAGCTGAAAGCTTCCAAGAACTTACGCTGGACAGCCGAGCTGTGCAAGTGGGGGATCTGTTTGTTGCTATCCCTGGTTATCAGGCTGATGGCCGTAAATTTATAGCCGCCGCATTTGAGCGCGGCGCTGTAGCAGCTTTAGTCCATACGGACTTGCCAGATGAACACGGTAAAGTCACTAATGAAGCTGGCTTACAGGTTTTGTTTTTCCAATTAAATCGTCAGATCTCAGCTTTGGCCGCGCAAGCTTATCCGTTAACTGCATCACGACCCCAAATCATAGGCGTAACCGGTACTAACGGTAAAACTTCTGTCACTCAACTGGTAGCACAATTACAGTTGTTGCAGGGTAAACAAACTGCAGTAATGGGCACATTAGGCAATGGTCTATGGGGCGAGCTTGTCGACAGTGGCAATACTACTGCTGATCCAGTGACTCTTGTTAAACAACTACAAGAATTTGAACGAGCAGGTGCACAAACCTGCGCGATGGAAGTCTCTAGTCATGGTTTAGTACAAGGCCGTGTAGAGGCAGTGCCGTTTGATGTTGGCGTGTTTACCAACTTAAGCCGTGACCACCTCGATTACCATCATACGATGGAGGCTTACGGCGCTGCTAAAAAGCGTTTATTTCAATTTACTAGCTTACGTGCAGGTCTTATTAATTGTGATGATGCCGTTGGGCGTGAATGGTTGAATGAGCTGGCGTCAAACAAGTTATTAGCTTACAGCGTTAAAGGTGATTTAAGCGCGGATATTTATACTAAAGAGTGTCATTTCCATGATGCCGGCGTGTCTTGCACTCTAGTGTGGCCGCAAGGTGAAGCGCAGCTGGAGTCGCCGTTATTGGGAGACTTTAACCTAGCTAATTTAGTTGCGGCACTTGGGGCGCTTTATTTACTCGGTGAAGATATGCCAGCATTGGTGGCTTTAGCGAAGCAATTAGAGCCTGTTGCTGGACGGATGGAACGCTTTACTACTGCTAATGACGTTACCTTAGTTGTGGACTATGCACATACGCCAGATGCAATTGAGCAAGCGTTAAAAGCGCTACGCGTGCATTGCAATGGCACGCTTTGGTGTCTGTTTGGCTGTGGTGGCGATAGAGATAAAGGTAAGCGACCTATGATGGCGGCAAGTGCTGAACAATTTGCCGATAAAGTCATGGTGACTAGCGACAATTGCCGCACTGAAGATCCACAAGCCATTATAAATGACATTCTAGCGGGATTAACTTACCCACAGCAGGCATTAACTCAAATAGACCGTCAGCTCGCAATTAAAGAGATAGTTGCACAGGCCAGAGCGGGAGACATGGTGCTGTTGGCCGGTAAGGGCCACGAGACTTATCAAGAAGTTAATGGTGAAAAATTGAATTATGACGAAAGAGCCTTTACTAAGGCTATTGCTGAAGGTGCCCTATGATTAGCGTATCTTTGGCTGAGCTAGCAAAGCGAATAAATGGTCAGTTGATTGGCAATGACCTACAAATCGATAGCGTTTCGAGCGATAGCCGAGCCGTTAATAGTCAGACCCTGTTTGTGGCGATAAAAGGCGAAAAATTTGATGGCCATTGTTTCGCTCAAGCTGCGGTTGATGCTGGCGCTAATGCATTACTGGTTGAACGTGAATTACCAATAATTGCGACGCAATTGGTTGTTGAAAACAGCCAAAAGGCGATGGGTGAAATAGGTGCTTATGTGCGTGAGCAAATAGCTCCTACTTGTATAGCCTTAACAGGTTCAAACGGTAAAACCAGCGTTAAAGAGATGATTGCAACCATCTTGTCTCAGCATCATCAGGTGCTTTACACCGCGGGTAATTTTAATAATGAAATTGGCGTGCCGTTAACCTTGTTAAGACTGCAAGCGGGCGATGAATTTGGTGTCTTTGAATTAGGTGCCAATCACGCGGGTGAGATCGATTACACCTCAAGCTTAGTTAAGCCAAGCGTTGCCATGGTGAATAACGTAGCGTCAGCCCACCTTGAGGGTTTTGGTTCTTTAGAGGGCGTAGCCAAAGCTAAATCGGAGATTTTTAACCATATTAGCATCGGTGGCACAGCCGTAATTAATGCTGATGATGCATTTGCTGATGTAATGCTTCAGGCCTCTAGTCACGTTAAGCAGTTATGTTTTGGTATTAAAAATGAAGCATCGAGAGATCTCGATATTTTTGCTACAGATTTAATTGCTGATGCCTATGGGCGATATGCCTTTAGCCTTTGCTATGGTGCAGAAGTGCATCGAGTGGAGTTGCCGTTGGCTGGGCGTCATCAGGTGTCAAATGCGTTAGCAGCAACAAGCATGTGCTTAGCATTGAATTTATCTTTAGCTGAAATATGCCAAGGACTTAGTCAGCTTAAACCTGTAAAAGGGCGTATGTTGCCGAGCCAGCTTGGTCGAGTCACTGTGGTTGACGATAGTTATAACGCGAACCCTGCTTCTGTTGGCGCAGCAATTGACTGGCTTCAAGAAATTAAAGGAAATCGCTGTTTAGTACTGGGCGATTTAGGGGAATTAGGCGACAATGCCGCCCTTTTGCATCGTGAGCTTGGTGAATTAGCTAAGGCAAAGGGCGTTAATTCGTTATTTTGTGTTGGCACGCTAAGCGCGGGTGCTAGTCATGCTTTTGGTTCCAAACATTACCAAGATATAGAGAATTTGGTTGCAGGCCTAATTCAATATATCAATGAATTGCCTGCTGAAGTCACTGTGTTAGTGAAAGGTTCTCGCAGTGCAAGAATGGAACGTGTAGTTGAAGCTTTAACAATGGCCTTTGGTCGCGGGGAGTTTGTTTAATGCTGGTTTACCTGGCTGAGTATTTAACCCAATTTTACAGTGGGTTTAACGTATTTTCGTATGTCACATTTCGAGCTATTTTAGGCTTGATGACCGCTATGGTGTTAAGTCTTTGGTTAGGACCAAAGATGATTGAGCGTTTGCAGTTAATGCAAATTGGCCAGGTGGTACGTAATGATGGTCCTGAGTCACACTTTAGTAAGCGTGGTACGCCGACTATGGGCGGTTTGCTGATCCTTGCAGGTGTATTTATCAGTGTATTGCTGTGGGGTGACCTAGGCAGTCGTTATGTATGGGTCGTGCTATTTGTTTTAGGTAGTTTTGGCTTGATCGGCTTTATTGATGATTACCGTAAAGTAGTTCGCAAAGACACTAAAGGTTTGATTGCTCGCTGGAAATACTTTTGGCAATCAGCGGCCGCATTGACCATAGCTGTATACCTGTATGCATCTGCGGCAAGCCCAGGTGAAACCCAACTTGTAGTACCTTTCTTTAAAGATATTATGCCGCAACTTGGTGGTTTCTTTATCGTATTGGTTTACTTCACTATTGTAGGTTCAAGCAACGCGGTTAACTTAACTGACGGCTTAGATGGTTTGGCGATTATGCCAACCGTGATGGTCGCAGCAGCCTTTGCACTCATCGCTTATCTTTCTGGTCACGTGCAGTTTGCTAATTATTTACACCTACCTTATTTGCCTGGTGCAGGTGAGTTAGTGATTGTTTGTACCGCAATTGTTGGTGCGGGTCTTGGCTTCTTATGGTTTAACACCTATCCAGCACAAGTTTTTATGGGCGATGTCGGCTCATTAGCTCTTGGCGCCGCATTAGGTGCAATTGCTGTATTGGTTCGCCAAGAGATTTTACTGGTGATTATGGGCGGCGTATTTGTAATGGAAACGGTTTCTGTAATCCTGCAAGTCGGCTCATACAAGTTACGTGGTCAGCGGATTTTCCGCATGGCACCTATTCATCACCATTATGAGTTGAAGGGCTGGCCTGAGCCACGAGTGATTGTACGTTTTTGGATTATTTCATTGTTCCTAGTGCTGTTAGGCCTAGCGACACTGAAACTTAGATAATTGATATAAGTAAAATAACTTAGATTGAGATAGGTCTGATATGGCGCAGCAATATACACACATAGTTTTAGGTTTAGGTGCAACAGGTCTGTCTGTTGTGCGTTACCTGTGTGCGCAAGGCATTACCCCTCTTGTGATGGACAGCCGTGTTCAACCTCCTGGAGCTGATACGTTAGCGAGCGAATTTCCGCAGGTTGAATTAATTGCTGGTGGTTTTGATTGCCGCTATTTAGTGCAAGCGCAGCAGATTGTGATTAGCCCTGGTATCGCATGTGAAACTCCCGAGGTGAGAGTTGCATTTGATATGGGGATTGAGGTGATTGGCGATGTTGAGCTGTTTGCTAGAGAAGTGAGTAAAACTGATGCCAAAGTCATTGGTATTACAGGCTCAAATGGCAAGACAACAGTGACAACTTTGGTTGGTGAAATTGCTCAAGCTAGTGGTTGCTCTTATGCTGTTGGCGGTAATATTGGTGTACCAGCACTGGACTTACTTTTAGCGCCAAAAGACCTATACATTCTTGAGCTATCAAGCTTTCAATTAGAGACAACTCACAGCTTGCGCTGCACCGTAGCGACTTGTTTGAATATCAGTGAAGATCACATGGATCGCTATAGCGATTTGGAGTCTTACCGCCAAGCAAAGTTAAAGCTATATGATCAGACCAAGATGGTGCTGTTTAACCGCGAAGACTTACTTACAGTTCCTAATAACCCTGCGAACCAGAATAGTTTTGGTCTAGATATGCCTGAAGTTGATGCATGGGGTATTTCATCAGGGATGCTAGTACAGGGTGACAGTCCTATCATGGCTGTTAGTGATGTAGCGCTTGTCGGCAGTCACAATCATGCCAATGTTTTAGCTGCTATGGCATTAACCACTGCAGTGGGTATCAAGCGTGAATTTCAAGTACAGATCGCCAAAACGTTTAACGGTTTAGCTCACCGTTGTGAGACCGTTGCAGATATCGCTGGAGTTACTTATATCAACGACTCTAAAGCGACTAACGTTGGTGCAACCGTTGCCGCTATTGATGGATTAACTGACCACTTAGGTGAGTTAATTCTTATTGCTGGTGGCGATAGCAAAGGGGCTGATTTAACCAGTCTCGAACCTGTACTAGCTAAAGTCAGCCAATTAATTACTTTGGGTCGTGACGGTGACAAAATTGCAGCGCTAAAACCGGATGCTATTAGGGTTGCAACTATGGCGGAAGCCGTAGCTGCAGCGCATGAAGTCGCTACTGCTGGTGATATCGTTATCTTGTCGCCAGCTTGTGCAAGTTTAGATATGTACCCTAACTATATGGCGCGCGGAGATGAATTTCGTGGCTTGGTTGAAGCGTTAGATGATAACTAAAGCGAAGTTATCGAGTTTTTTTGGCGAGCATTTTAAATGGTCAATGCCGAATCTATTTAGCGATAGCTTAACGCCGAGCCAGTTGCTGTACGACAGATCATTGCTCTTTGCAGTATTAGCTCTGATTAGTTTTGGCTTTGTTATGGTGATGTCTGCTTCGATGCCAGAAGCACAGACATTAACAGGCAACCCGTTTCACTTTGTATGGCGCCATGGTGCATACCTGGTTGGATGCGTGATTATTGCGGTGGTGGTATTGCAGATAGAGATGCAATATTGGCAGCGCTTTAGCCCCTTATTATTGCTTGTTGTCGGCTTGATGTTATTTGCCGTGCTTCTTGTTGGTACAACGGTAAATGGTGCTACGCGTTGGTTGTCTATAGGGCCTATTCGTATTCAGGTTGCTGAGATTGCAAAGTTTGCTTTTGCGATTTATATGGCAGGGTATTTAGTTCGCCGACATCAAGAGATTAGAGAAAATGCTAAAGGGTTTTATAAGCCGATTGCAGTATTTGCAGCTTACGCAATTTTAATTTTGATGCAGCCTGACTTAGGTACCGTTGTGGTGCTGTTTGTTGGCACAGTTGGTTTGTTATTTTTAGCAGGGGCGCGCTTATTTGATTTCTTTGCACTGATACTGGCAGGCATTTTAGCGTTTGTCGCCTTGGTGTTATTGGAGCCTTATCGAATGCGCCGAGTGACGTCATTTCTTGACCCTTGGCAAGACCCATTTGGTAGTGGTTATCAGCTTACCCAATCGTTAATGGCTTATGGTCGTGGTGATTGGTTTGGCCAAGGCTTAGGCAACAGTATCCAGAAGTTAGAATATTTGCCCGAGGCACATACCGACTTTATCTTTGCTGTGATTGGTGAAGAGCTTGGTTTTATCGGAATTATCGCAGTATTAGCGGTACTGTTATTTGTTGCACTGAGGGCAATAAAGCTTGGCAACATGTGTTTAGCACTCGATCGTGCCTTTGAAGGTTACCTTGCCTACGGCATTGGTATTTGGATCTGTTTTCAGACCGTGGTTAACGTCGGTGCAAGTATCGGTATGTTGCCGACTAAAGGTTTAACACTGCCTTTTATTAGTTATGGCGGCAGTAGTTTATGGGTAATGACGGCAGCAGTGATGCTACTTATCCGTATCGATTATGAAAGAAGATTAAGTGTTGTTCAGGCCGTAGAAGGCAGGGCAAACAAACAATGAGTAAATTAATGACTGACCAAGCTGAAGAAAAGCGCATTTTAATCATGGCCGGTGGAACTGGTGGTCATGTATTTCCTGCGTTAGCCGTAGCTAAATATTTAAGCCAGCAAGGATGGAAAGTACGCTGGTTAGGTACCGCTGAGCGAATGGAAGCGAGATTAGTCCCACAACATGGCTTTGATATCGACTTTATTGATATCAAAGGTGTACGTGGTAATGGCTTGATGCGCAAATTGGCCGCGCCATTTAAGATTTTACGTTCGGTCATGCAGGCGCGGGCAGTGATTAAAAGCTTTAAGCCTGATGTGGTGATGGGAATGGGCGGATTTGCTAGTGGGCCTGGTGGCGTAGCAGCCAAGTTGTGCGGTATTCCATTAATATTGCACGAACAAAATGCCATTCCTGGAATGACGAATAAACTGTTGTCACGCATTGCATCAGAAGTCTTGTGTGCCTTTGAAGGTACCTTTACTGATGTTAAAGCGCAAACAGTTGGCAATCCTATCCGCAAAGAGCTGATTGCTCTAGGTGATAAGCGGGAGGCTTGTTGTGATGATGACTCACTTAAAGTGCTCGTTGTTGGCGGAAGTTTAGGCGCCAAGATTTTTAATGATGTTATGCCAAGTGTATTAGAAGGTGTGAGTAAGACTCACTCTATGACTGTATGGCATCAAGTTGGTCGCGATAATCTAAGTTCAGTTAAAGCTGAATACCAGCGTTTAGGTCAAGATGGCAGCGTCAGTGTTGCTGAGTTTATTGATGATATGGAAGCTGCTTATCGTTGGGCTGATGTGGTGGTTTGTCGTTCAGGTGCATTGACGGTTTCAGAGCTTGCAGCTGTTGGCTTACCAAGCCTATTGGTGCCTTACCCACATGCTGTTGACGATCATCAAACTAAGAACGCTAAAGTACTGGTTAATGCTGGGGCAGCTTTCTTATTGCCACAGCCAATTGTCGATACCAGCAAGTTAATGACTAAGTTGTCTATGTTGGCATCGGACAAACAAGAATTATGCAATATGGGGCAACGTGCCCGAGACGTAGCGATATTAGACGCCACACAAAGAGTGGCTAACGTCTGTATTCGATTAGCTGAGAAGGGTTGAAATGAGTAACAAAGCAGAAAAGCATTCACAGCTAAGATCGATGATCCCTGAAATGCGTAGGGTTAAACATATTTATTTTGTTGGCATCGGTGGCGCTGGTATGGGCGGCATCGCAGAAGTCCTTGTGAACGAAGGTTACAAGTTAAGTGGTTCAGACATTGCGGCAAGCCCAGTAACTGAACGACTAGAACAGTTAGGCGCAACAATTTACCTTGGCCATGATGCAAGCCAGGTCAAAGATGTTGATGTGGTTGTTGTCTCTACAGCAATTAGTGCAGATAACCCAGAATTGGTTGCCGCTAAAGAATTACGTATTCCTGTAGTGCGCCGCGCCGAGATGCTGGCAGAGTTAATGCGTTATCGTCATGGCGTTGCTGTAGCGGGCACACACGGCAAGACCACTACAACCAGCTTAATCGCTAGTGTTTATGGTGAAGCTGAGCGCGATCCAACATTTGTTATTGGTGGCTTGCTTAACAGTGCAGGTACCAATGCTCGTTTAGGCCATAGCCGTTACCTTATCGCCGAGGCGGATGAGAGTGATGCGAGCTTCTTGCATTTGCAGCCTATGGTTAGTGTGGTGACCAATATTGAAGCCGATCATATGGATACTTATGAAGGCGACTTAGAGAAGCTAAAAACGACGTTTGTCGACTTCTTACATAATCTGCCTTTCTATGGTGTAGCAGTTGTTTGTATCGATGATCCAATTGTACGTGAGCTTATTCCACGTATAAGTCGCAAAGTAGTGACTTACGGATTTAGTGAAGATGCAGATGTACGAGCAGTAAGCTTTAAGCAAACAGGTTACAGCTGTGAATTTACGGTTCGCCGTGCGGGTATGGATGACTTGCAGTTGTCGGTTAATTTACCGGGCGAACATAACGTACTTAATTCATTGGCTGCTATTGCAGTGGCGACTGAAGATGAAATCGCAGATGAAGCGATTATTAAGGCGTTAGCGGAGTTCCAAGGCATTGGTCGCCGTTTCCAACAGATTGGTGAGTTCAACACATCTAAAGGCGAAATTAAGCTAGTTGATGACTATGGTCATCACCCGAGCGAAGTTGCTGCCACGATTAAAGCTGCGAGACTAGGCTGGCCTGAACGTCGCTTAGTCATGATATACCAGCCACATCGCTATAGCCGAACTCGTGACTTGTATGAAGATTTTGTTGAAGTTCTATCACAAGTTGACTGCCTACTAATGCTAGATGTTTATTCGGCAGGCGAAGCACCAATTCCTGGCGCTGATAGCCGAGCATTATGCCGCTCGATTCGAGTTCGTGGTCAAGTTGAGCCGGTGTTTGTTGCTAGCAGCGAGCAACTTGAAACACTTTTACCTGAGATTTTACAAGGCGGCGATTTGTTGCTGACTCAAGGCGCAGGAAATATCGGTGTTGTTTCGCGTACCTTGGCGGAGTCAAATCTAGGGTTCAATACCGTGATTGACGAAAAAAATGTGTAATTTAGAGCGATATAGCTTAATTTATCCATCAAATTTTGACGCTTGGAATAAGGGCTATATAATGGCCGATTTTCTGAGTTTACGGTTGCAAAAGGAAGCCTAAAGGTGTCTTGGCGCAAGAAAGGTCAGCGTGTTCGAGTTTTGCTATTAGAAGCCGATTGGTATTTGTGCTTCGGCTTGGTGTTTTTGCTATGTGTACTGATAGGTTTCGGTATGGCTGCAATGAAGCTAGACACCTTGCTAAATGACGCAGATGCGCTGCCTATTGAAGCTGTTGCGGTAAAGGGTGAAAGGATTTACACCGAAGATGAAGAGATCCAACTTGCATTACAAGATTTGATGCAACGAAGCTTTTTTTCTGCGGATGTAAACCAAGTGCAAGATGCCCTAGAAGCACTACCTTGGGTTTATCAAGCTTCAGTACGTCGTGAGTGGCCAGCCAAATTAAAAATCTATTTGGTTGAACAAAAGCCAGTTGCACATTGGAATGGTGATGCTTGGCTCAATATTTATGGCGAAGTGTTTGATGCCCCAATGAAAGAAGGTATACCTAACTTACCTTTCTTGACGGGACCTGAAGAGCAAGGTAAGTCGGTGCTAACTACTTACCAACAGTTAGGCGAACTTTTAAGAATTAATGGCTTTAACTTACAAAGCTTAAGTTTAAGCCCTAGACATGCTTGGCATGCTGAGCTCAATAATGGCATTAAGCTGGAGCTTGGCCGAGAAGACAAGATGGCAAGGATACAAAGATTTATTCACGTCTACCCGCAACTTGCAAAGCAAGATAAACAGGTAGCTATCGTGGATTTGCGCTACGACACAGGTTTGGCCGTAGGTTGGGATGATGCACAAAAGAGAGCCGTTAATTAATGACCAAGAATCTAGATAGAAATCTGATTGTGGGATTGGACATAGGGACGTCAAAAGTCGCTGTGATCATTGGTGAAGTATTGCCTGACGGTGAGATCAGTATTGTCGGCCTGGGTAACCACCCCTCAAGAGGGATGGACAAAGGGGGCGTTAACGACCTCGACTCTATCGTTCGTAGTGTGCAAAGAGCATTAGACCAAGCAGAACTAATGGCTGATTGCCAAGTCTCATCTGTATACCTGAGCATTTCGGGTAAACATATCGAATGCCAAAATGAAAATGGCATGGTATCGATTAATGATGAAGAAGTGACACAAGAAGACGTTGATAACGTTATTCATACCGCACGCTCGGTAAAAATACCGACAGAGCGCCGTATTCTGCATGTGTTACCGCAAGAGTACGCCATTGATGTACAAGACGGCATTAAGAGCCCTATTGGTATGTCAGGTATGCGTATGGAAGCGAAAGTCCATATCGTCACTTGTGCTAACGATATGGCGAAGAATATCACTAAGAGTGTTGAGCGCTGCGGTTTAAAAGTTGATGACTTAGTGTTTTCAGCAATCGCGTCAGCAGACTCAGTACTAACTGATGATGAAAAAGACTTAGGTGTTTGTTTAGTTGACATCGGTGGCGGCACCACAGATATCGCGGTTTATACCAATGGTGCACTGCGTCATTGTGCTGTTGTGCCAGTTGCGGGCAATCAGGTGACTAACGACATAGCTAAGATATTCCGCACGCCTTTGTCACATGCAGAACAAATTAAAGTTGAACATGCGAGTGCTCGCAGTTCAATGGTGAGTCGTGAAGACAGTATTGAGGTGCCATCTGTAGGCGGTCGTCCGTCACGTAGTATGTCGCGTCATACATTGGCAGAAGTCGTTGAGCCAAGATACCAAGAATTATTTGAATTAATCCTAAAGCAGCTGCATGACAGCGGGCTAGAAGATCAAGTGGCAGCGGGTATTGTCATTACTGGTGGTACAGCATCAATTGAAGGTGCTGTGGACATCGCTGAGGCAACCTTTGGTATGCCAGTAAGAATGGCACAGCCGCTACCAGTTAAAGGTTTACATGAATATGTGGACCAACCTATTTACTCTACCGGAGTTGGGTTGCTTCACTATGGTGCGCGCAGAGTGATTGAACGTCAGTTCGAACGTCCTGAGCGACAAGGGGTCACCAGTCTTTGGAATCGGGTCCAAAGTTGGTTTAAAGGCGAGTTTTAGTTAATAACGCAGGCATAACGGAGAGAAGACCATGTTTGAGATCATGGATAGTCATACAGACGAAGCGGTGATTAAGGTCATCGGTGTCGGTGGCGGCGGTGGTAATGCTGTCGAGCATATGGTTAAACACAACATCGAAGGTGTTGAGTTTGTAGCAACAAATACTGACGCACAAGCACTGCGTAAGTCTGCTGCATCAACCACAATTCAATTAGGTCGCGATGTGACCAAAGGTTTGGGCGCTGGCGCAAACCCTGAAATTGGTCGTCTAGCGGCTGAAGAAGATAAAGAAAGCATTCGTAATGCGATTAAAGGTTCAGACATGATCTTTATCGCTGCAGGTATGGGCGGTGGTACAGGTACTGGTGCTGCACCTGTTGTTGCTGAGATTGCACGTGAAGAAGGTATTCTTACCGTTGCAGTAGTCACTAAGCCTTTCCCATTCGAAGGCAAAAAGCGTATGACTTACGCGGACCAAGGTATCGAGCAGCTTGCTAAACATGTTGACTCATTGATCACGATTCCGAACGAAAAACTGCTTAAAGTTCTTGGTCGTGGCACCTCTTTATTAGATGCCTTTGCAGCAGCAAACAACGTACTGCTTGGTGCTGTTCAAGGTATTGCAGAGCTAATTACTCGTCCTGGTCTAATCAACGTCGATTTCGCCGACGTGAAAACCGTTATGTCTGAAATGGGTAATGCCATGATGGGCACCGGTGTTGCCAGTGGTGAAGATCGTGCTGAAGAAGCGGCTGAGGCTGCTGTGGCAAGTCCACTACTTGAGGATATCGATCTTGCAGGCGCTCGTGGTGTTCTAGTGAACATTACAGCTGGCATGGATATGAGTATCGAAGAGTTCGAGACTGTGGGTAACCACGTTAAGGCTTATGCTTCTGACAACGCAACAGTGGTTGTTGGTGCGGTCATTGATCCTGAAATGTCTGATGAGCTACGTGTAACGGTTGTTGCTACCGGTATTGGTGCTGAGAAAAAGCCTGATATCCAGTTAGTGTCTAAGCCTGCTCCACGTCCTGAGCCAATCGTTCCAGCAGAACCTCGTGTTGAGAGTTTTGCAGCTGAAGATGCAATTGCGCCAACTATGTCGCACGGCAACACTGCTACCGCAGCTCAACCACAAGTGGCGACACCTGTAACCGAGAAGAAGAACGAACTAGACTACTTAGATATTCCAGCATTTTTGCGTAAGCAAGCTGATTAATATAAGTGTTAATAGATAGTTAACAGGTGTAAGGCAATACTTAAATGTTGTCTTAAAGCTGAGTGAATTTTGGTTAATTTGCAAAGATATGCTAAGATATCCGACCAGCATAGCCTACACACGGCCAAAAAGTGTGTGGTTAGTGCTCTTTATGTTGAGATGATAAACGGGTAAGTACATGATTTTTCAAAGAACTGTAAAAGAAATGGTTAAGACTACTGGTGTTGGATTGCATTCCGGCAACAAGGTGACTTTGATCATTAAACCCGCACCAGTTAATACCGGCATTAAACTTGTTCGTACTGACTTGTCGCCTGCAGTGGAAATTCCAGCTGTAGCCGACCAAGTACGTGAAACAACAATGTGTACTGCTTTGGTTAATGATGATGGTGTTCGTATCTCAACAATTGAGCATCTATTTGCAGCGCTAGCCGGACTAGGTATTGATAACGCAGTTATTGAAGTTGACGCGCCTGAAATTCCAATTATGGATGGTAGTGCGAGTCCTTTTGTATTCCTACTGCAATCAGTAGGTATTCAAGAGCAAAGCGCAGCTAAAAAATATATCAAAATCACAAAACCTATTCGCGTTGAAGACGGTGATAAGTGGGCTGAGTTAAAGCCATTTAAAGGCTTTCGAGTTGATTTCGCAATTGACTTTAACCACCCAGAGATCGCACGTAGTCAACAGCATATGGTTATGGATTTTTCATCATCTGCTTTTGTTAAAGATATCAGCCGCGCAAGAACTTTCGGTTTTATGCGAGATATCGAATACCTAAGAGCCAATAATCTAGCACTAGGCGGCAGCATGGAAAATGCTGTTGTACTTGACGAATACCGCGTCCTCAACCCCGATGGCCTGCGTTATGAGGACGAGTTCGTTAAGCACAAGATCCTTGATGCTTTTGGTGATTTATATGTCGCGGGACACGCCATAGTTGGTGAGTTCTGTGCATATAAAACAGGGCATGCACTTAACAACCAGTTAGTGCGCGCCATGCTTGCACAGCAAGATGCTTGGGAAATCGTGAGTTTTGAAAAAGAAGCCGATGCACCTGTCAGCTTCTCAGTACCAGCCGGTGCTGTATTCGCTTAATCGCGAATTAAGATTGCCTTGAACGGCTGGCCAATGCAGCCAGCCGTTTTAGTTTTACCGCTAATGTCCCCTCTGTATGTTCAGCTAAAGCTTCAATGTGAGCGGCGGCGTTTTCACTAATTAGGTTGTGAGCAGGCTTGGATTTTGTTTCATACATTAACAAGCTTGGGTTGACTTTAACCTCGATTGCGGTAAGCATGGGTAGCGTTTCGGCTTGTAGCAATTGTAGTATTTTGGGTTTTTGGAAGTTAATTCTTGCCGCCCAAGCAGCCGTGGTTGTTTCAATCACCAAGATCCCTTGGCGTAAATTGGCAACCTTTAGTTGCTCTGTCACTGGACCAGTTAGCACTTGTTTCACGTAGTGATCTAAGTGTAATAACAGTTCTGCTTTTTCAGCCAGATTAGGCATAGTGCCTTGCTGGTGCAGTAACTGACTGAGATCCTGAGGGGGCTTTTTCATATGATAATAAAATGGCTTAATTAGGCTATGAGTGTAACAGTTTTTATTCAAGGTCGAAATGGTGCCACACGCTGGCAACCAGGAAAGCGTTGGCTGCTATTACCAATACTGCTGATTGCAGCAGGTACAGGTCTATATCAGCACAATGCAAAGCAACTTACACAGCAACAAGCTAATGTCGATAGTGAGCGAATGGCTCGCGAAGAACAAAAGGATGAGTTAATTGCACTTAAAAGTGCGACTGAAACTCAGCTTTCGATGTTGGTTGCCCACGTTGCACGTATGCAAGCTAAACTCACGCGCATAGAAGCCTTGGGTCAGCAAGTTGCTCTCAATAATCAATTAGAAGATCAATTTGATTTCTCTTCTGAAGTCGGTGTTGGCGGTATCAGTGAATTAGGTACTAACATCGAACTCGACCAGCTTATCGCAGATATGGATGAGTTGGTGTCTCGAATAGATAATAATAATGTTCAGCTTTCACTACTTGAAACAGTAGCATCTAATCTCCATATAGATGAAGAACGTTATATATCTGGGCGACCAATTCAAAAAGGTTGGTTATCCTCGCCCTACGGTTTACGAAATGATCCTTTTAATGGCAAAAGAACGATGCATAAAGGTATCGACTTTGCAGGAAAAGAGGGCGTCGATGTAATCGCTACCGCAGGTGGTGTGGTTACATGGGCGGACAAGATGTTTGGCTATGGTAATTTAGTTGAAATTGATCATGGAAATGGTCTAAGTACACGCTATGGTCATAATAAAGCTTTGTCAGTAAATGTGGGCGACGTGGTCGCTAAAGGCGATAAAATCGCTGTGATGGGAAGTACTGGGCGCTCAACCGGGCCTCATGTACACTATGAAGTGTTGCGTGGTGGACAGCAGATCGATCCGCAAAAGTATGTCTACCGCAAGGCAGGTTAATCGTAAAATAGGCTTTCAGGCTCTCAAAGGGACTTGGCCAACAACATAGAAGTGGTTCAGATGTTTGGTAAATTACTGACAAAAGTATTTGGTAGTCGCAACGATCGTACACTTAAAGCATTCGGTAAAGTGGTTAATAAAATTAATGCACTAGAAGCTGAGTACGAAAAACTATCGGATGAAGAATTAAAAGCAAAAACCGCCCACTTCCGCGAGCGTTTAGACGGTGGTGAATCATTAGATGGCGTATTACCTGAAGCATTTGCTACGGTACGTGAAGCATCAAAACGTGTTTTCGAAATGCGTCACTTTGATGTGCAGATGATTGGTGGCATGATCCTCGACAGTAACCGTATTGCAGAAATGCGTACTGGTGAAGGTAAAACCTTAACGGCAACTCTGCCTGCTTATTTGAATGGTTTAACTGGTAAAGGTGTTCACGTAATTACCGTGAATGACTACTTAGCGGGTCGTGATGCTGAAAATAACCGTCCTCTTTTTGAATTCCTAGGCTTAACTGTTGGTATTAACGTTGCGGGTCTTGGGCAAGTAGAAAAGAAAGCGGCTTATGATGCCGATATTACTTACGGTACTAACAACGAATTCGGTTTCGACTACCTACGTGACAATATGGCGTTCTCTCCAGCTGAGCGCGTACAACGTCCATTGCATTACGCTCTAATCGACGAAGTTGACTCGATTCTAATCGATGAAGCACGTACGCCACTTATTATTTCCGGTGCGGCTGAAGATAGCTCAGAGCTATACATCAAGATCAACACTCTAATCCCTAACCTTATTGCTCAAGATAAAGAAGATACTGAAGAGTATGTAGGTGAAGGTGATTACTCAGTTGATGAGAAGTCAAAGCAAGTTCATATGACTGAGCGCGGTCAAGAAAAAGTTGAAGTCTTATTGACTGAGCGCGGCATGCTAGCCGAAGGTGATTCACTTTACTCAGCAGCTAACATATCTCTGTTGCACCATGTGAACGCGGCACTGCGCGCACATACATTATTCGAAAAAGACGTCGACTATATTGTGCAAGACAACGAAGTGGTTATTGTTGATGAGCACACTGGCCGTACTATGCCGGGTCGTCGTTGGTCTGAAGGTTTACATCAAGCGGTAGAAGCTAAAGAAGGGGTTCATATTCAAAATGAAAACCAAACATTAGCATCGATCACTTTCCAGAACTTCTTCCGCCAATACCAAAAGCTTGCCGGTATGACGGGTACAGCTGACACTGAAGCGTTCGAATTCCAACACATCTATGGTTTAGACACGGTTGTTGTTCCGACAAACCGTCCAATGGTTCGTAAAGACCATCCGGATCTTGTTTATCTTACAGCTGATGAAAAGTACGCCGCAATCGTTAAAGATATCGTCGGTTGTCGTGAGCGTGGCCAGCCAGTATTGGTTGGTACTGTTTCGATTGAACAATCAGAGCTACTGCACAGCTTATTAAAGAAAGAAAAGATCCCACATGAGATCTTGAATGCTAAATTCCACGAACGTGAAGCGGATATTGTTGCGCAAGCTGGTCGTACAGGTGCGGTAACTGTTGCTACTAACATGGCGGGTCGTGGTACAGATATCGTGTTAGGCGGTAACTGGAACATGGAAATCGAAGCATTAGCTGATGCAACTGATGAACAGAAAGCTAAGATTAAAGCTGACTGGAAAATTCGACACGATGAAGTGGTTGACGCTGGTGGCCTGCATATCTTAGGTACAGAACGTCATGAATCTCGTCGTATCGATAACCAGCTACGTGGTCGTTCTGGACGTCAAGGTGACTCAGGTTCATCTCGTTTCTACTTATCTATGGAAGATAGCTTAATGCGCATCTTCGCTTCAGACCGTGTTTCTTCAATGATGAAGAAATTAGGTATGGAAGAAGGTGAAGCAATTGAGCATCCATGGGTATCGCGTGCTATTGAAAACGCACAGCGTAAAGTAGAAGCACGTAACTTCGATATTCGTAAGCAATTGCTTGAGTTTGATGATGTTGCTAACGATCAGCGTCAGGTTGTCTATGCACAGCGTAATGAGCTAATGGATGCTGAAAGTATTCAAGACACCATTACTAACATTCAAGAAGACGTAGTAAATGGTTTAGTTGACCAATACATTCCTCGTCAGTCAGTAGAAGAGCTTTGGGATGTTGAAGGTCTAGAGAAGCGTCTACAACAAGAGTACGCAATGAACCTTCCTATCCAAGAGTGGTTAGATAAAGAAGATGACTTGCACGAAGAAACATTACGCGAGCGTATCGTTGAAACTTGGGTTAACGCCTACAAAGCTAAAGAAGAGATGGTAGGCGAGCAAGTACTACGTCAATTCGAAAAAGCAGTAATGCTACAAACGCTTGATGGTTTATGGAAAGAACACCTTTCTGCAATGGATCACTTACGCCAAGGTATTCACTTACGTGGTTACGCACAGAAGAATCCTAAGCAAGAGTATAAGCGCGAATCATTCGAGTTATTCCAGCAAATGCTTGAGTCATTAAAGCATGATGTGATCAGTATTTTGTCTAAAGTACAAGTACAGGCACAATCAGATGTTGAAGAGATGGAAGAACGTCGTCGTCAAGAAGATGCCAAGATCCGTCGCGATTACCAACATGCAGAAGCTGAAGCTATCGTTGGTGCTGAAGAGAGTGCAGCTCTAGCTGCTACTCAACCAACTGTACGTGATGGCGAGAAAGTTGGTCGCAACGATCCATGCCCTTGTGGTTCAGGTAAGAAGTATAAGCAATGCCACGGTAAACTAAGCTAGATTAAAGCTAGTAAGTAAAAGTACTGTTGTATACAGAAAGGGTGACTCATTGAGTCACCCTTTTTTGTTGCTTGTATAAGGTATCGAAATAATAGCGACTCGCAGTGAGTAATGAAAATAAGCAAGGGATAATTGGATAAGTAGCACAGAAGGAAAGAATAGAATGGCTATTAAGAAGGTGCCTAGTATGTGTTGCATAGTACGAAGTTCTTTTGCAGAACAGAGGTAAAGCCCTTATTGGTTATAAAATCCACGTCAAAAGTGAGTTTTGTGGATAAGTCTGAGGGTAACTAGTGATTAAGTTGTGCTTAAATAAAAACATTGAAAAAACCTTAATTTTCTTTAAAAAAGCGCTTGCGCTCTTTTAAAATCTCCCTATAATGCGACCCCACTGACACGGCGAAGCAGGCCACCTACCAAGCGTTAGGCTAGATAGAATGGGACTTGCAGCAGAGTTAGAGAGATTAACTTCTACGGAAATTGACCTCAGGTGACAATCGCTTTAAGAGCTTCGATTGATGTGACTTGTATAAAGAATCATCGCTTGAAAAACTTCTTAAAATAAGCGCTTGACGCCGACACTAGGAAGTGTAGAATACGCCTCCTCAGCCAAACGACCTAAGCGTCTAAGGCG
>NZ_JBFRNX010000007.1:26573-132008 GCF_041471165.1 Shewanella sp. 10N.261.52.F9 | reverse complement strand
TCTGACTGCCAGATAACTAGTAAAATCAAAGGATTATTTATCTTCGCTTCGCGAGGTGTTATAAATAACCTTTGTTTTAAGCGTTATATTTCTCTAGAGGTTGGGAGTAATGATTAAAGTTTTAGTGCTTATATCTTTGATTTTATCTGGTGCATTATTCGCAACTGAAACGATTAACCCTAGAATAATGTCCATATCAGCTAATGTTAAATTTGATGGCTACTTTTTAGAAGCAGATTCATCAGGCATTATCCTTGATGACTCGACAGGTAAATTTACTTTAGTTTTAGATTCGCATAATAAAATTTGGTTTGATGATACCTTTATGATTTCCGAGAAAGAAAAAGCACAGATTAAGCCTCATTTAATCAGAATGTTTGAGACAGCAACGAACAAAAAAGATAAAGCAGTATTAGCTTTGTTTTTAAAGAGTATTCTAGAAATATAACAAGCAATTAAATCAGGACAAATAACAGTTGGTTTTTGCTCCTGCGTCGCTTATTTTAACCAACTGATATTTGCCCATTAATGTGGGCGTTAGGCAATCACATGAACCATCTTCCATCGGCGAAAACTGGAATGACCGACGAGATTCGCCGCAAGGTTCTTAGAGTCTGCACAGAACGTGGTCTTGCTAGTGCCGCGAATAATACTAAGTGGGATAAATTTCTATCTGCCATTCGTAATAGGGAAGAATGGAGACCATCGTATCGCTGTAAAGTCATCGATGGGGGTATATCTGGTTGGGATACTGAGTGGTTTTATCACTTGCCGTTTCCACTTATTTATATCGAGTGGCTAGATATTGGAATGCATCAAGAAACAAATATTGGCCGTCTGGCTAAGCCAAGGATCACTGATCATAGTGAGTGGATTATCCCTCTCATTAAAAGCGCAGGTTTTGAATATCAAGTATCTGGTGATGTTGTGCGAGTTTTTGCATACTTACCAATGAATCTAGAGGATTTCCCACCTAGTGCCTAACAAAAGCAAGCAGTCGGAGCGGTTTTAAGCTGCTTTCGTTTCACTCAATCAACTTAAAACACGCCCGCTGTTGCTGGCGTTAGGTTTCGCACATGTTTGGCAGTATTGTTCTAGCAAGTATTATTCAATTTGGTGAAGTGAAAGGATGTTCAGATACCAGTATTGAGCTATTAGAAGAGTTTAAAACTGAAATTGTGTATTTAGATAATACGCCTGAGTTATTCCCTAAAGGTACAATAAAAATTGCTGCTTCTATGCCTCCAATCTGTCAAGTTGTTAACTCGCAGGTTGAAGTTGAGTTTGATATAGATAATCAAGGTTATATTGTTAATTATAAGGTTATATCTAACATACCTAAGCGGGTACACTCAAAGGCAATTAAAAAAGAACTCATGCGTACACCAGTGTATAAATCGGCTTGGGGTTTAAAGAATAATAAGGTGCTTGTTAATTACATTCAGTATAAAAGCAAAACCTAACAAGAAATTAAACAAGGACAAAAAACAGTTGGCTTTTTGTTCACTACGTTCACCTATTTTAGCCAACAATTTTTTGCCTGTTAATTGGGCGTTATGTGTTTAGAGGTTGCTGTTATTAAATCGAACAAACTTAGTTTTATATTTTGTATTATTTCTCTTATTGTGACTTCCTCTGTGTTGTCTCGCGAAATCATCGATAGTAAAACTAGTGGATTTATTTTTGATAGCCAAAATGAAATACGTATCAAAGCAATCGATTTTGCAAAACTGGATGGTAATTTACCCAATAAATTATTAAATAGTTTAGCTTTGACGTCTGAAGGTGACTCAATAATTAAACTTGAGCCTTTTGATTCTAGTGGTGAAAACCTTATAAAAATCATATATAAAAGCCGTCTGGTGGTTGACGTGAAAGTTAAAGATAGAAAATACGATGTGTTTTCTGTAGGGTACTCTATTTACTGAAACACATAACAAGCTGTTAAATAAGGACAAAATACAGTTGGCTGTTTTCGTCCCTCAACATTTTAGCCAACTAATTTTGCCCATTAACAGGGCGTTGGTATGACTCCCCACGTCAAGCAGAACATGACGATACCGGCCTAAATACTTAAGCCTTTATCTTTTATTCTCATCCAAATTGGATTGAGCTAACACAGTCGATGAAGCAAGTAATTTCGTCGGTTGTCATGCTGATATCCGTGGATTACTTATCTTTCAATAAGCAGCGCCTACCTTACATAATCCGTCGTGACACCTGTCTTCAGTCTATGTTCGTGGTTCAATACAGAGTTAACCGTATTGCCATCCTAACGCCCTCGGTGATCGTGTCACATCCGATGCTTGACCCACTGTATTAGCTCAAAATCGTTTATCATGCAGGTACTCTCGACAACCGTAGTTTAGGGTTAACTTTTGTTAGTACTACTTCTCGTGAAATAGCCCAAATATAAGCAATCATTTCTCTGGCTATGGCTGTCACGACTACGTTGTTATGTTTACCTTTGTACATGAGTTTTTGGTATCGACTACAAAGCCTAATCTGCGCTTGCCATGCAATATCAATGATTTCTTTTGGTAAACCTTCTTGTCTTATTTGCATCTCGGTTGAGATCTTAGCGGGGTAGCGATAGGAGTGAGCCCCTTCGACTAATAGCCGTCTTGCTCGACCATTACCGCATTTCGTTATCGCACCCACATGCCGCTTTCCACCACTCGAGTGTTCCGATGGAACTAGGCCTACATAGCTCATTAGTTTCCTTGGATGATCAAAGCGAGTTAAGTCTCCCAACTCTGCAATAACACCTGCTGCTACCAGTAACCTGACGCCACGTAGAGCTTGTATGGCTTTGACGACAGGATAGTAACGCCACTTTTTAACGTGATGCTCAAGTTCATTGTCTAGGCGTTTTAGCCTCGCGATCCGCTCTGAAATGGTTTGTAAGTATTCTTGCAAGACAATCTGTTGACTCGGGTGCGGCAATATCAGTTCAGTCAGCCAGCGTAAGTGCTTTAGCGACCAATTAGCAGTGCCTCTGTAGTTAATGTTGTTTCTTAGCTGAAGCGCTTTAAGCTGGTATTTGGCATCTTTTAAATCTTTCATCGCGGTCTCACGAGCACGAGATAAATCGCGGATAGCTTCATCTTCAGGCTCTGGAACATAAATCGCGGTAAGATCTTCCGACTTAAGCAGCTTTGCTAATTTAAGCGCATCACGTTTATCGGTTTTAATTTTCTCACCAGGCTTTTTGGGAATAAGTGAAGGGGCTATAACATAGCAACAGTGACCTAGGCTGGTAAGCAATCGGTAGATCTAGTAACCGCAGGGACCTGCCTCATACACAAAGTGTAAGGTTGCTTCTGGATACTTAGATTGAAACTGCCTAGCCAGTTTAGTGATAGAGGCTTTCGCACTTGAAACTCGTCCAAAATGAACCGCTTGCGCTCCTCTTTGATCTTCAATATAAGCAACTTCTACAAATTCTTTATGTGTATCAAGGCCAATAAAAAGTATGTTATGTTTATTCATGCTGATCTCCGATTTAGTTTCTTTAACAAAACTATTATGGCTCTGGCTTTCAGCTAACCCACGATTGATTGGAGATCAGCATCTTTAGTGGGGAGTCATTATGTCTAGGTGTTTCGAGGGTTTAGATGATTCTGCCAACCTATGAAAAAGATCATTATCAATTGGATAATGGAGAAGAATTAAATAAGGAATACCCAGACTCATTCTGGATTCCTGAAAAAGAAGTTAGGGAATCTCTTAAAGTAGGCAATTTGGTAAAGTTAATCTTCAGTATGGAAGAAACTATAGGTTCAGATGAAATTTCGGTTGAACGTATGTGGGTAGAAATCACAGCAGAGTATCCTAATTACTATGAAGGAAAATTAGATAATGATCCTGGTGGCAGTGATTGTGTGATTTGCGGACAACTTGTCACTTTTCAATCTAGCCATGTAATAGATATTTACGAAGAAAACACCTAACAAGAAAATAAAGCGGGACTGCTAACAGTTTGCTCGGTTTCGCTTCGCTTCACATTTTAGCAAACTATTAATCAGCCCCTTATTTGGGCGTTACCGCATACCTAATTGCCATACTTTCCCTAATGGCAGTCGTTGCTTTCAAAGCTTAAGCTCTAACCAATTAATAAGATGGTACGCCCCAACCTAGTGTTAAACTCCAGTTTGTCTGGTTAACAAAGAAGAGGTGATCATCATGTCTAACTTTCGCGTTATAGGGATTGATTTAGGTAAAAGCACATTTCATCTCATTGCTCATGACTATGCTGGGAGGGAAGTGCTTCGTAAGAAATTAACCAGACCGAGGCTAATTCAATTCTTATCCATTCAAGAGCCAACCATCATTGCAATGGAAGCTTGTGGTGGCTGCCATTGGCTTGCTAGAAAATGTGAGTCATATGGTCACCAAGTTAAATTGATACCCGCTCAATATGTAAAACCTTACGTTAAAACTCACAAAAATGACTTCATTGATGCGGATGCCATTGCTGAAGCGGCAATGAGGCCCAGCATGAGATTCACCTCACCAAAAAGTGAAACCGCACAAGTCGCCACTGTTATTCGTCGTATACGTTCGGGCTACATCAAAGAAAGAACTGCCTGCATGAATAGAATTGGCTCTATTTTACTTGAGTTTGGTATGAGCTTTCCTAGAGGCCATGCTCATATGAAAAAGCTGTTCCAATGGCTAGCAGATAAAGGAGAACCGATCCCTTTAACATTAATGGTCGAGTTGCAGGAGTTACATGAATACTACAAACATCTGAACGAATTAATAAAAAAACAAGATAAGAAATTGCAGTTGTTACTTAATGAAAACCCATTAATGCAGTTACTACAGTCAATACCTGGTGTAGGGCCAATGACTGCTGCTTGTTGCTTATCAAATGTAGGGAACGCATCAGATTTTAAGAATGGCCGAAATTTTGCAGCTTGGCTTGGACTGGTTCCGTTTCAATACTCCACAGGGGGTAAGACAAGGATGCTTGGCATTTCTAAACGGGGTAATAAAGAACTGCGAGAATTATTTGTTGATGCCGCACGAGTCATTGTGTCAAGACCTGAGACATCTGAGCGGTATTTTGGTCTTTGGTTAACAGAGCTAAGAATGAGGAAACCGTTCAATGTTGCGGTTGTCGCATTAGCGAATAAATTAGCGCGTATAGCTTGGTCAGTAATGACAAGCCAGAAAGCGTTTGAGTTAAGAATTTAAATCGAGTTACTACTGAGTTTGCAGATGATAAAAATAGATGACAAAACGGTTAGACCACCAGATTGAAGACCTGATGGACAGAATAGCAATTAATATGCTTTCTCATTTTTGAGGACAATCTGGCGCGGATCTCATCGTAGAGCTGGGACTAATGAAGGTCTCAATAGACTCTGAATACATTAGCGCAAACCAACTCCTGTTATCTTGCTTTATTATTTGCAATAACGGGGCGTACCATACATTCTGTCCAGAAATGCTTTAGAGTGTTAGCTCTAATTCTTGTAATCTCCAAGGGACTTTGTTGGTTTGCTAATTACCAAGGGAAAATGACGAATCAAGCTTGATTTAAGGATGAGAATCATTAGGATGAAAGGTGAGCAGATTACCTATAAGTGGTGTTTTTAATGCTTCTGGACTGTTGGAGGCTTACCCTATAGCGGAAAATTTAGGGGGCCAAATAGGGGCCAAATTTTTAGTTATAAAGACTTATAATGAGTTATCAAAATGCTCATGTAACCGCTGAAACTCCCATTTCATCACTTATTATCACTTATCATAGGTCTAAGTGCTGATGGCATGAAGATGCCGTTCTAGTTTAAACTGGAGGGCCAAATAGAGCCCGTTCCAAGTTATTAAACGCTTCAAAGCTCAAGCATTTGCTTGGGCTTTTTTGTATCCAGATAAGTTGTTTTGGAGACATTTAATATTTGATTTTAGCTTAGTTATTCGGTTGCAGCTGTGACAAGGTTCTGTCAGACTTCGGTCGGTTTTCCATCTTCTACATAAAGTTGCGTGCCAGTAACGCATATTGCTATCGGTTTGGATAAAATAGTGAAACAGAAACTCAAAGGACTGGGATTAACCTTCGTCATATTCATCGTTATAGTGATCTTTGATTCACTATTTGGTGCGCCACCTATAGCCCTCAGTGGTATAGAGAAATACAGTAATAAAGTATCAGTTAAAGAGGCTAGAGAGTTAGGCTATATCCTTTTTAATAATAAACAGTATCCCCAAGCAAGAGTATTTTTTGAACCTTCAGCTCAGCAAGGTGATGTGGGAAGTCAACTAGCACTGGCTACACTCTATTTCTATGATTTGACGACTCAAGACAATTATCAACAAGCGTATCGTTGGTTTAGCCAAAATAGCGATAATGCTTTTGCGCAATACTATTTAAGCTTGTTATATCACTTTGGTCATTACGTCCCACAAAGCCCATTAAAGTCGCTATTTTGGCTTGAAAAATCAGCAGCGCAGTCTTTCCCTGCCGCTCAGCATAATTTGGCTGTTTACTATTTTAACCTAAGCGATTATCGAGAGGCCTATCTTTGGGCTATGTATGCAAGATCTAATGATTTCTCACAGTCACGAAGTCTAGTGAAACAAGCTGGCGAACACTTGTCGCTAGCTGAAAAAGCCAATGCTGACCAAACTTACAGAAACACTAAAGCCAAACATCGCTGGGATGATGAACAGATCAGCTCATTGTTAGACCAGGTATTTTAATTATGAAGATAAGCACGCTTTCATTGGAGTTAGCATCTGGCCAAACTCAGCAGTTTGGTGGAGTAACTAGCCTGACCGGGCTAAAGGTTCGACTTAAAGAGATCCTTGATAGTGTGGTCTTTGAAGAGCTTGAAGAAGATGCTAGTGGCGCCCTTACTATGCCTATGTTGATTGTGCAGGCAAAGATCAAACAGGTTGAAATTACCTTTACTTACGACCTACTCAGTAAAGAGGACGGGTTGTTAGCGTTGTATTACACCAATACTAAAAAAGTTAAAGAGCGACAAAAGGAATTTGGCTTTGTGAGTTTTGCCGAACTAGAACAACATTTGCAGAGACTCTTGAGCGAGAGTGAGAGTAAGTTTGTTGAATACTATTTTCCTAAGCAAACTCGAGTTAGCCAAGCGCTTAAATATGCTGGCATTGCTTATATTTGTGCAGCTTGTTTTGGGCTTCTTTCATTAGTATTTTTTGCTGATTTGATTTGGCGCGATGATTTTTTTCAAAGCGCATTTATCGCTGCAGGCATTACTTACATCATGACTTTACCGGTATTGTTATTTAAGGCTTTGTCTCAAGAAGGAAAAGAGCGGGCTGCGCTGCTGGGGCAAAGCACGAGTAGACAAATCTTAGCGATACTGGTTGGTAACGTTATTTTTAGTTGTGCGGTCATTTTAGGTGGTTGTCATTTACTACACAAGGTTACTGCAAAGTCGCTAGAAATGGATGTTACTTTTAGCGATAAACATCGAGATTATTGGGGTAAAAACTGCAAGGGCGGCGTTAATATTGAGCACTTTTTTGGCGCTGTTTGTTTGGAGGATAGAGCCTATTGGAAGGTTATTCGCCCCGGTATGCGCGCCGTTGCACAGGGAGAGTCATCTGCTGTCGCTTTTAATGTGAAGGCCATCGAGCTTAAATAGTCGCACTTAAGAAACTTAAGGTCCTTATTTAGTCTGCACTTTGTACTTCCCACTATCTACTATTCCCTCAATCATTATTGCCCTTCAAAACTGATTCATCGGCGTATCAAGCTGGTTGCTCAAGTCTTGATAGTTTACCTGGTGGATAAGTGCTTACTAGCGATATTAGCTACCCCACACTGTTTAACTTATTGGTTACAAGCGCTACTTTTATTTAAAATCTGCCTTTAATCAATCTAGTTTATGAAAATACTCTCTCTGCATTTCCTCTGTGGTTCAAACATCTATTTTATATGCTAAAAACAAAATAACTCATTGAAAATGTTTGGCTTGTAAGTATGTTTGGTTTTTTGTTTAACTTCCGATTTTAGCGTAGCATTACTTAAAATTGTTGCGAGATTGTAATTGATGGGTTGGTTTTGCGCTTACTAATGTTGCTACATGTATACTGGTATGATAGGTTGACTGCATGATGTCGAGATAGCTGGATATTAGTTGTTTTAAAATTTATCAATTTAAACGTTAGTTACATCAGAAACAGTTGCACATTGAATTAAAACTATAAAACTCAGAGAGGGAAGTTATGAAAACCAATCAAAGGATGTTTTGCCGCAGCGCACTGTCGTTATGCATTGCTGGATTATTTAGTTCTGCAGCCATAGCAAATGATGCAGAGCAAGAAAGTGACAATGTTGAAAGAATCGTTGTTACGGGTTCTAATATTTTTAAAGGCAGTGCTAACGCTTCATCTTCTGCGCCGATTACTGAAATTGGTAAAGACGCTATCGAGGGCGTGGCAGCTATATCTATTGGTGACGTACTCAATAAAATCCCTTCTGTTACTGCATCGATAAACGGCTCAAGTGATAACGTTTCACTAGGTGGTGCGGGTAGCAACGTTGGTGTATCAACCACTTCACTGCGTAATTTAGGTTCTGCACGTACTCTAGTGCTGGTCAATGGTCGTCGTTATGTTTCAGGTGTTTCAGCTAATACGGGTTACGGTGTTGACTTAAATTCAATTCCAACCGCAATTATTGAGCGTGTCGATGTTTTGACTGGCGGGCAATCTGCTATTTACGGTTCAGATGCAATTGCTGGTGTTATTAATATTATTACTAAACAGGACTATGATGGCCTAGAGTTTAACGCGTTTGCAGCGGACTCAACCGAAGGCGGTGCTGGTCGACAGAATGTTGATTTTACTTATGGTCAGAATTTTGATTCGGGCAATGCATGGGTATCAGTGGGGTATTCTAATCAAGATGTATTAAATTCTTCAGACCGTGACTTTTCTAAGTATGAAATGCGCTTTCTAGATACTAATGGTGACGGCATTAGAGACTCTATCGCTAGACGAGATGGTCCTGGGCATGTTGACGGTGCATCACTTGGCTATGGTGACTTGAAAATTTTTGGTAATGGCGATCCTTTCAATACTAATCAGCCTTTACTCGATGGTAACTATCAACCAATGGGCGAGTCAGACTGGGATAACCAGCATGCCAACCGTACGTTAGTGACACCATTCGAACGTTTTAATGTTGCTTCAGGTATTAGTTTTGACGTTTCTGAAAACTCGGCTTTTGAGGTCGAAATAAATTACGCGCAAACAAAAGCTCGCGTTGATTTAGAAGAAGCACCTATTGATGTGGTCAACAATATTTTCAGAAAAGGCGATGGCGGAACCACTGGTATTGATATTGCAACTAGCCCTTTCTTTGTGGGAAGCAGTGCGGGTCAGCAACTGCTAGCCGTTATGGGATCGGATACCTCACTTGATGGCGTCTCGACTAATCGTCGTACCTTTGAATTCGGTAATCGTCTGACTGAAAATCACCGTGAGACATTCCGCATAGCGGGGAGTTATAGCTACTACTTTGACAATGACTTAGATTGGAAAACAAGCGCGACATACGGCATTACTTCACAGCAGCAAAATAACAGTGGTGACTTCAGTATTCCGCATATGCAGCAGGCGGTTACTATTGAAGAAGATGGTAATGGAGGCTACCAGTGTGCAGATGAAATCGCACGTATTTACGGGTGTTTACCGGTTAACCCATTTGGTACGACAGACAGTTTAGCCGGACAAGCAGGTATTGTTGGTTTTTCTGATGAAGCCAGAAAGTACCTTGCCGTTGCTACAGGCCAAACGGGTAAAGTTGAGCAGTTCGTTGCCACAAGTGTTGTTTCTGGTGAGCTAGATTTGTCTGTTGGTCACGACAACATGGGCTTTGCAGCAGGTCTTGAGTACCGTAAAGAGTCAGCTGTTGAAAACCCAGATAGTTTCCGTCAGTTAGGCATTACACGAGAAGGTGCAGTGCAACCGATTGACGGTAGTTTTGATGTCGCCGAAGTTTTTGGTGAGCTATATATTCCAGTTGCTGATTGGCTAAATGTAAGCTTAGCGGGGCGTGTGGGGGATTACTCTACAATTGGTACGACATCGACTTACCGACTCGGCCTAGATGCACCCGTTAATGATGTTATTCGTCTTCGTGCGAGCCAATCTAGTTCTGTGCGTGCGCCAAACATTAACGATATCTTTTCTACAGGAACAACTAGTGTTGCTAACCCAACGATTGATGTTTGTAATGGTGCGACGAATTCTGGCACATCAAATCGAGATGTAAACTGTAGCTCGGTTGCTGCTATTTCAAACCGAATGGCGACAGATCCAAATGGTGAATATGTATTGGTAGGTTCGGAAACTAACAATACTTTAGTATTGCAAAGTGGTTCTCCAGATCTTAAAGAGGAGACGGCAGATTCATTAACTTTAGGGTTTGTTGTAACGCCGATTGATAATTTATACGTCTCTCTCGATTATTATGATATCGAAATTGAAGATGGTATCACCACTATCACTCCCGACATTATGGTGGAGCGTTGTTACGATGCTGACCCATCACAATTTGATGCAACCTGTGGTGGTAAAGTGGTGCGTGATGTAAAAGACGGTCCAATTCTAAATATTTACTCTACATCAATTAATGCGGATACCATTTCAACAAGCGGTTTAGATCTAGAGATTGGTTACTCGCTTGAAGATTTACATTTGAATTTAATAGCTAACTACCTTGGTGAATACGAAATTGATACGCCTGGCGGCAAAATTGATAATTTAGGTAAAACGCTTTTCCCTGAGTATCGTTATACGATGAATGCCTCTTATGACATCACAGAAGCGTTTAATCTATATGCTCAGTTGACTTATCGCTCTGAAACTAAGGGGGTACTGGGTGAAACGACGCTGTCGGATGATCTAAACACCATGGATGCGGTTTACTATGTTGACCTTAGAGCTAGCTATCAAATAAATGATGCAGTTAATGTATATGTTGGTTCAAATAACTTATTTGATGAGCAGCCAGATATTCAGGCTACAAGTGCGGCAGTAGGTACCAATACCACGCCTCAGGCATACGATGTAATTGGCCGCCAAATCTTTGCAGGTGTTAAATTGACATTCTAATCACTGTTTAAGGCATGCCATTTTTAAAACAATAAATGCCTTGTTGTCAGTTAATGTCCTAAAACCTAATCAATATTGATTAGGTTTTATTTTCTTAAAAGTTAAGGAGTTCCGCTTGAAACCTGCTAACTTAATTTTTCTTCTAAAGCTATTAATCATTCTTGTCAGCGGGCAAGTGTTGGCAGTGGAAAGTAAAGTAAAACTACCTGTTGAGCCCAAGGTAAGCTGGAGAAAAGCTGGGCAGCTCCCCGCTCCTAAAGGCTTTAACAAATCGATTGGAATAGCAGGTGCCTACAGTGGGTTTATCGGTAATTACCTAGTGGTTGCTGGTGGGACTAACTTTCCTAATGGTCACCCCTTTTTCGACAAAGGTGTTAAGCAGTACTATTCAGATGTTTTCGTTTTTGATACCGAAAATGAGCAATTTGACCTTGTTGCTCAAGGACATTTACCCTCCGCAAGAGGGCATGGCGCAGCAGTGGTTGCTGGCAACAGTCTTTATTTTGTTGGAGGTAAAAATAACGACAAAGCCTTCGGCTCGATCCTAAAGCTGACACTAGATGATAATTTACAGCCAGTGATTAAAGCCGTTAACCAACTGCCTTTTGCGTGGGATTCTGGCGCGGCAGCATGGCAAGATGACTCGCTATTTGTATTTGCAGGCAAGCGCAATGGCGTAGTCAGTAATGCTGTGTGTCAGTTTTCTTTGAAACAGCAAAAATGCATCAATAAAGATAAGATATCGCCAATTCCGGGCCTTGCGAGAGCCGATTTTCCTTCTATAAAGCATCAGAAACAATTTTATGTATTTGGTGGTGCCAATGTGCAGGCAGGAAAAGGACGTTATGTTCTAACCGACGCTTATGCGTTTGACTTTGAAGCATTAAATTGGAGAACACTTACACCGATTACGGTTAAAGACCAACCCTATTCTGTTGCTGGTGGAGGGGTTGCGGTTATTAATGGTGAACAATTCATTCTGCTCGGTGGTGTAAACAGGCAAGTGTTTAACGATGCTATTTTTCAATTGACCACGAGTGAAAAGGATAGGCTATCGAAGTTTAAACAATATTATTTTAGTTTGAATGAGCAAGAAGTTAACTTTAGCCGCCAACAGCTTATTTATGATTTCAATAAAGATAATTGGTCAACTTTAAGTAAGGAAGTGCCTTTTACGGGGGGAGCTGGCCCCCTTGCTATATCGCAAAAAGATAACCAAATATATTGGATTTCTGGCGAGACAAGGCCGGTTATCCGTACCCCTAATGTCTATCAAGCCACAGTCGAACCTGTTCAATAAAACAGTCGCCTATTTCACTATCTCGTTTAGTACATTGATATTTATAAGCAGAGTCTGGATCTGAGACTCGCTTATATCCTCAATTTGCTAAATCAATAATCACTTAAATTAGTTAATAGCTTTCTACAATGGTTTACCTATTTGCATCTTATCTGAAGGTGTAACTAGTATGTCGCTTTCCTGTGCCCGGCAATATTAACTCCTACGGCTATCACCACTAATTATCTAGTTATACTGTTATACCATAATGTTCTTGTCCAATTTTTGTATGCGTGTTTGTATTAGTGGTGTGACAGGTTGATATGTGAAACCGTGGATCAGATATTTGAGTCGCTACTTCAGGACTTACTGAGTTCGCGTAATACCTCAACAAGATAAGAACATGGGTACTTAAGCTGTTTGTAGCGTTAAGATTAGGCGGTTCAGGATGTATAACGTGAGTAAAGGCACCTTTAAATTATCAGCCGCTAACTGCTGGCTTTGTCATAGATAACACTTAATTTATAAAGGTGACATTATGCTGAGAATAATTACATTACCGCTGCTCTATATGACTTTTTTCCTGCTGGCCTTCAGTCATGGATACGCGCAAGCAAACACGTTAGTCGCAAATTTTGATGCAGCGAATGAAACAAGCCCGCAGAGTCAAGGTTGGAATAATTTTCTATCGGGGAAAGCAACGGGCACAGTCGTACAAGATTTAAATACAGCAAGTTGGAAATCTACAGGTAACAGTGGCCGAGCGCAGTGGAATAGGGTGCCAACGACTGAGTTAAATAATGAGGCTAGTGTAAATGGCTGGCGAATGAGTTGGACTAGTCGTATAGAGTCTGGTGGCTATATCACTGACTATTACTCAAATGGTTCGTTACGTTTTTTACCTATTTTGAGTATTAATGAATCTGGGGATTTAGTGGTTGATCTTGTTGGTGGCGGTGAACATATATTAGTCGCTAGTACGGGCTCTGATAGTTATCATCAATACGTTGTTGAGTATGATCCACTGACTCAACTTGCTAGCTTCAGCTTTGATGGATTGATTATAGATCCTGCTTGGGTCGGAGAGGCCAGCAGTCAAAATATGGTTGCATGGGGGAATGGCTCATCAAACATTAATGGGGTGGCGTATTATAGAAACGTCAAATTTGAAACGCTCAACCCGACAACTCCAGAGCCCGCAAAAGTCGTGGCACAGTGGGACTCTTCAGAGATCACCTTTGATGGTGGAAGCCAATTCTTATCCCTTGATGGTGAGCTTACCGCTGTGCAGCAATTATCCAGAGGCAGCATATTTACCAAGTTTAAAGCTACAGGAACAACTGCCACGCTGTTTAGCGTTTCTAACTCAGCAGAAGGTTCAAGTGAGTTTGCAGTATTGATTAATAGCGATGGCACATTACGGGTGCATGCTCGTGAGAATGGCAGTTTTGTTAATGACTCAAAAACGGTAACCACCTACAACAATAATCAAGAACACCAAGCCTTAATTATGGTTGATGACACAGGCACTCAAATTTATGTTGATGGCAGTTTAGTCTTTAGCGGGAGCGCAACAAGCTTTTTCAATTCGATTGCAGCTCTAGATAGCATGAGCATAGGCCGTAATAATGATAGTAATGGGGGCCAGTGGTATTTCAGCGGTACTATTTATGAAACCCGTATATATGACGATGTACTTACGGCTGAGCAAGCTGAGAACATGACTCGTTTATCGACTGTGGTAGCCACTTTTGATGCTAACTTTAGTGCAGATCCAATCTTGGCAGGCTGGACAAATGATAGTGCGGACTCAGGTAGTGGTTCATTAATTAATGAGCAAGGTCAGTCAGCTTGGCAAGCGAGTGGTATTAATGGTCGAGCAGAGTGGGAAGTTCAGCCGAGCGTACAAGTTAATCGAGATGCGACAACCTTAGGTTGGAAAATGACGACCACCAGTCGCATTGTATCGGGAAATGCAATTTCTGATTACTATGCCAACGGTAATAAACGTTTTTTAGCTTTGTTAAGTATCAACGGTAATGGCGACTTAGTGGCGACGTTGGAGGGAGGTAGCAGCCATACATTAGTGTCAACCACTGGAGCGGACGAATACCATACTTATGAAGTGGTCTATAATGCAGCAACAAGCTTAGCGACGTTTTATTTTGACGGTATTGAAATTGAAACTTGGTCGGGCTCGGCTACCAGTCAAAATGTGATTGTTTGGGGCAATGGTTCTTCTGGCACAAATGGTGTTGCTAACTACCGCTATATTAACTTTGAGACCTTCGGCAGTGGTCCGGCTATTTTCGAAAGCATTGTTTTCCAAGGCGGCCAAGAAGGCGACAATGGCATGAGCAACTATCGAATTCCTTCAATGGTTCAATCTGCAGATGGCTCAATACTTGCGTTTATTGAAGGCCGCCCTAGTAGTGCCGATCCTGGGCAAGCAGGTCAGATTAACATCTCGTTAAAGCGTTCTCTTGATAACGGGCGTAGCTGGTTACCAGTACAGATTATTCATCAAGACCCAGCATACGATTATTCAGATCCTCGTCCATTCCTTGATAAATCGACCAATACGGTTTATGTGTTTTATGTTCAATGGCCAGATTTATGTGCCCAAAATGGTAATTGCGTCGCTCCTGGTGATGCTAACTATTTGTACTATCGAAAAAGTACTGATAACGGACAGACTTGGACAGCAGCAGTGGATATTACATCACAAGTAAAAGATCCTACTTGGCGTTCGATAAACCCAGGTCCAGGGCAAGGGATCCAATTACAATGGCAGACTTTAGCTCAAGGTGAGCATAATGGCAGAATGATTTTCCCGGCGATTGTGCGTGCCGGTAATAGCTTGTTTTATGTTGCGACAGTATTTAGTGACGACAATGGCCTAACTTGGAATAAAGGTGAATTGACTCCGGTTTCAGGGCCGACTGAAGCTGATATGGTTGAACTTAATGATGGGTCATTATTGATGTCTGCGCGTAATGACGGCGGTGCGGCGGGGACTCGCTATCACTTTTTGAGTCATGATGGTGGGATCACATGGACTCAAACAAGCCATGACTTGGTTGTTTCCAAGGTGGATATTGGCTTGACTCGATACTCAGCGACAAGAACAGGAGCGCCGGAGGACATAATCATAGCAACCGCGCCAATAGGTACCGCATCAGGGCCAAATCGCAATAACTTGGGGATTTGGCTCAGTACCGATGAAGGGGCGAATTTTGGGACTCCTCATCAATTAGTTTATGGCATGAGTGCCTATTCTGATGTTGTAACGTTAAATGATGGCTCTATCGGTGTGATTTATGAGGCAACAGGAAGCACACTATTGAAGTTTTTAAATTTTGAATTAACGAGTCTTGAACAGCAGTAAGCAGACGGCCTTTACTGTGCTATTTAAAGTGAATAAATAGAAAGTGATTAAATAGAAGTGAGATGACTGTTAGCCATAAACCTGGCTAGCAGTCGACGTTTTATACCATTAAGTTAAGGCTGCAACTTCATCTGCTATGAGCTGTTTTATAACGCCCCAGTGTGACTCTTGCCAGTTGCCCTCATGGGGTAGCATCGAGAAATGGTCCGCAGTTGGTAGGCACACCTGCTTGATATCCTGGCTGGTTTGGTTTTGATAGCGTTTAAGCTGAGCGACATTAACACAGGTATCACGCTCACCATGTACCAGTGTTAGGTTAAGTTGATCTGTAGATAAGCAGCTTGGATTACATGCTTGAAAACGCTCAGGAACATCTTCTGGGGTTCCGCCCATTAATCTCTGTACTTGCAGAGGCTGGTCAAGATCATTTGATGCAGCTAAATCTAGTATAGCGCTAATAGATATCACGTTTTTAATCGCAAGCGCTTGCGGGCTGAACAGAGGACTGCTTGGGGGGATCATTGACCTCGACGCGGCCCAGGTTGCTAAATGTCCACCTGCAGAGTGGCCGATTAATAGAAGTTGGTTTAAGTCTAGCCCCTCTTCAAGGCCAATATGTTGCAGCCAATCTATACCTGCTGCAATATCGATAAATGTAGCTGGCCATGGCGCTTTGATATTATCGCCCACACTGTCCATTCTGCGGTACTCTAAGTTCCATATCGCGACATTAAAGCCCTGTAAATAATCAACAATAGCGCGAGTGGCATAAGTATCAAGAGTATGATTATCCTTCCAGTAACCACCATGAATCACGATAACTACAGGTGTTAGTTTGTTTTTATTACTCGGTATATAAAGATGCGCAAACTGTTGGCTATCATTACCATAATGCACTTTTTTCAGCTGATGGTTATTCATCGTTTAATCACGCTTTGGTTGATAATTGCTCAACGGTATAATAGCTATACCAAAGGGTCAATGTTTAATAAAAGTAAAACCAAAGTTTACTTTTGCTATCGTTGATGCTGCTATTTTGGATAATCTTGTATACATTTATACAACCACTGGTATAATAGCTAGATAGGTATAAAACTTGTTAGGTGCTAAAGGAACTTCGAATGCCAATTACTATTAAACGCCCTGTTGAACGAAAAAAACTCTCAGAAACCGTTGAAGAAGAATTGGAACAAATGATACGCCAAGGTGAAATTGCCGAAGGTGAAGCGCTTCCGTCTGAAAGAGAGCTGATGGCGGCATTTGGGGTCGGTAGACCGTCAATTCGCGATGCCTTATCAGCACTTGCCCGCAAGGGGTTAGTGAAAATTAGCAGTGGTGAACGAACTCGTGTGAGTCGTCCCTCTCCTGAAACTATTATTTCTGAGCTATCAGGAATGTCAAAAGACTTTCTATCTCAGCCTAACGGGCTGCAATACTTCGATCAGCTTAGAAGTTTTTTTGAATCGAGTCTTGTTCGTCATGCCGCAGAATTTGCCACCAGTGAACAAATTGAAGAGTTAGAAAAAGCGGTAGCGTTAAATGCTAAAGCGATCGATAACGAAAGCCAATTTAAGAAAACTGATATTTATTTTCACCATGTCATAGCATCAATACCGGGTAATCCTATTTTTCTCGCAATCCACCAAGCGTTAGTGGATTGGGTTATTGATGCTAGACCTGCTAAAACCAACGTTAAAGAGTTGAATGCTAAAAGCCATCAAGACCATGTTGATATCTTAGAGTGTATTAAAAACCGTGATGTGGAAGGCGCTGACAAGAAGTTAACTCAACACATACAATATGTATTCGATAAATATTACGATTAATCGTTACTCTGCCTAGGGTGTTTTAGGTTAGTTGAAGTATGTATTACGGACAATAAGGGCTATCTTTTGATAGCCCTTTTTTATTGCCAGTCGATTACTTGCTGTTGAAAATTGAAGTGGTCAGTTGATTTTTTGTTAATATAATTGTGCATTTTTGTGGCGCGCACGCCTTGGTGGTGGTATAACAGGTATACAGCTAACCACCAGTATTTAAAACATATGATCAACAATCTAATAAAGTTAGCATTGTCTTTGATGTTAATAATGCCGCAATTTGCCGGCGCAGAAACGTTTGTAAGCTGGCAAAAGCTTGATGCTGAGCTTTCTAAATCAATACGCTTAGGAGCGGGGGCATTTATTACCCAGCAAGGTGAGCATGTCCTGATATCTTCAGCTTTAGAGACCGTTCCACCCCGCCAAATGCAGTCAACCATTGTTGAAAATATGCCGTTAAGCGCTGAGCAATCACAACAGGTTTATATTGTCTCGCAAGGTAATGTCATATCGACTTTGTTAGCTGAGAATGAAGGTAATAGAGCTTACGCGGCGACAGCGGCTTTTAAAGGTAGCACGCTTGTTGTTGGTGGTATCAATGCACAGCAAGCATCGAATCAAGTTAATTTACTTATCTGGCAAGAGGCTAATTTGCTATTAGAAAGCTTCTTTTTACCATCATTACCAATTGCCGCCAAATCGCCGTCAGCAGTGATAGTAGAAGATACACTATATGTATTAACGGGTTCGGGGACGAATAACCAGTTTTTTGCTTTAGATTTAAGTGCCTTGATTGCAAATGGAAAGTTACTTAGAAACCATCAGTTTGATTATGAGCGCTTCGCAGCCAAAACGGCTTGGCGCGCTTTAGCGGCATTACCTATAGCAAATAGCATTTATCAAAACGGTGTTCAGTTAGCGACTCAAAATGATGGCAGTGGCGACAAAATATTTGCTATCGGAGGCTATCGTCTACTAAGCCAAGACAGGAGTGTGCAGCATAACCCATTGCCATTAACGGCTGTTTGGAAGTTTGATCCCGCAACTGAAAAGTCCAGCGAGCAATGGCAAAAAGTTGGCAATATTTCTGATGCTAATAGTGAATTTAATCAGCAAGTAAATAGCCTGTCGACATTTGGGCATTCACACATACTCGCCTTTACCGAAAAAGGCGATACATTATCATTTAACGCGATAACGAACGCTTGGACACAATACTCGACGGCAAATGGTGAGCAAAACACTCCAGCCATTGTTAATGGCGGAATAACAGACAGTACCATGACAAACAATGGCGATGTTTATGCGCTCAGCCCAAGTCTTGGCAGTGGCTCGTCATCAATACTCTGGCAAGCATCATTAAAACAACCCGTTAGAGATTTTGGCTGGATTAACATGTCAGTATTAGTGGCATATTTAATATTTGTCGTTCTGGTAGGCCTGTTCTTCGTATTCAAAAACAGAACCACGAATGATTATTTCCGTGGCGGTCAATCCATTCCGTGGTGGGCTGCGGCCTGTTCAATTTATGCCACTATGTTGAGTTCGTTAACGTACGTTGCGTTACCTGCCGTGGTCTTTCAGAGCAACTGGTTATTGTTATTAGGGATCTGGATGATTATTGCTGTAGCCCCAATTGCGATTTATGTGGCTATGCCTTTTTTTCGTCAAATTGACGCAACAAGTGCCTACGAATATCTTTCAAAACGCTTCAATATGAGTGTCAGGTTATTTGCTAGTGGCTTATTTACCTTATTTCATGTCGGCCGTATGGGGATTGTCATGGCGCTTACCGCGCTAGCTTTGTCTGCCGTTACGCCACTATCTCCTAGTGAAAGTGTGTTGATAATGGGTGTGCTTTGTCTCATATATTGCACTATGGGCGGGATTGAAGCGGTGATTTGGACTGATACCTTGCAAACTATCGTGTTACTTATCGGAGCGGTGCTGTGCTTTATCATCATTATTGCTGGGTTAGACGGAGGAATGGCTGAATTTATCAGTATTGGTCTGACCGATAATAAATTTACCATGGTGGATGTTGATTTTAGCCTAGATAGCATAACGACCTTGTCTATTTGGGTTGTTGTTATTGGTGGTATTGGTCAGAACCTTTCAAGTTATACCGCTGATCAAGCCGTCGTGCAGCGTTACATGGTGACTAAAAACCCCAAAGAAGCCAGTCGTTCTATTTGGGCAAACGCCATTATTGCCGCTCCCGCTGCGCTATTGTTTTTCTGTATTGGTACAGGCCTCTATGTGTTTTACCAAACTCATCCTGAGAAGTTAGATCCAACTATTCAAATCGATCAAATCTTTCCCACTTTTATTGCGACAGAGCTGCCTGTGGGGCTTGCCGGTTTGATTGTTGCTGGAATATTTGCCGCGGCACAATCTACTGTTTCAACCAGTATGAACTCCATTGCTACAACCCTGGTTACTGATTTTATACGCCCCTTTAACTTGGTCAAAACTGAACAAGGCTATATGCGCGCCGCACGTTGGCTGACTTTTATTATGGGGGTCTTGGGAACCTTAGCGGGCCTTATCTTCATCGATCCTGAAATCCGTTCATTAATGGAAGCTTATTTTAAAGTCATCGGAATGTTTATGGGCGCGTTAGGCGGGTTATTTGTGCTTGGCGCATTAACGAAAAAGGCGAATTCAGTTGGTGCACTAGTAGGGATTTTAGCTGGCGTAGCAACCATGATTTCAGCCTGGCAGCTGGGGTGGGCGAATGGTTATTTGTACGCAACGATAGGCATAGTGTCTTGTTTAGTGTTTGGCTATCTTGCCAGTTTGCTAACACAAAGTACTAAAGCTGCGAGTAAAGACTTAACCGGACTCACGCTTTACACCATGCGCTCAGTGGCGATGAAATCATCTTAAATATTAGGCTTTAGCAAGGGGATATGTCAGTGGTAAATAAAGAGTTAGAAAAGCGATTGTTATCATCGTTGAAGCACGCTTTGATTGTTTCTTGCCAGCCTGTTGATGGTGGCCCAATGGACAAGGTGGAACATGTTGTGGCGATGGCGTTAGCTGCCGAGAGCGGTGGCGCTAAAGGGTTAAGAATCGAAGGTGTTGAAAATGTAAGGGCGGTGGCCAAGGTCAGCGCTGTGCCAATTGTTGGTATTATAAAAAGAGACTTAGATGATAGTGCAGTGCGGATCACGCCATATGTTGATGATGTTAATGCGCTAGCAAAGGCGGGAGCGAGTATTATTGCCTTTGATGGTACCGATAGAGCTCGTCCAGCTCCAATGCTCGATTTATTAGACGCTATCCATTCGGCAGGTTGTGTTGCAATGGCTGACTGTGCTGACTATGAGGTTGGCTTAATGCTCGCGCAACATGGCTGTACTTTTATTGGCAGTACATTGTCGGGTTATACTGGTCACTCAGTACCTCCATTAGAGCCCGATTATGACTTGGTGAACCGATGGGCAGCTCAAGGGCTAAATGTGATTGCTGAGGGACGGTATAACTCACCAGAGCGAGCGGCATCAGCCATAGCGCTTGGTGCATTTTCAGTAACCGTTGGCTCTGCCATTACGCGGGTCGAGCACATTACTCAGTGGTTTGTTGCTGGCGTTGCTGAGGGCGAAAATTGCCGCTCTACAGAAAGTGAGCCTGCACATGCTGATATAGGAGCTTTAGTCACATGATTATTGCAATCGATGTCGGCGGCACCAAAATATCGGCGGCGTTAGTTAAAGATTCTAAAATCATTGAGATTAGGAAAGTTGAATCTATTGTGCATCAAGACTTAGCTTATCTTGCCAGTTACCTTATTAACTTATGTGAAGGCTGGACTGAGCAGGCTTATTCAGTTGCGGTTGCTTGCTCTGGTCTTGTGGGCACAGAGCGAGTTAATTTTCTATCTGCAAACGATTCGCTACCGCTAAAGCTGCAACTTGAAACCGGTTTTGGTTTACCTGTTGTGATGCTAAACGATGCAGCTGCTGCAGCTTGGGCTGAATATAGCCTAAGACCTAATCCATTAGACAGTACCTTGGTTTACATTACGGTATCAACGGGGGTTGGAGGGGGCATTGTTCAAAATGGTCAATTAGTCATGGCGGCTGATGGTTTTTGTGCACACATAGGCCATATGTCAGTGAGTCGACCTGAGTTGCCTGCCATAGAGTGTCATTGTGGCAGGTTTAACTGTGCTGAGGCGTTGGCATCAGGTACCGCTATTGCCAATCAAGCGTCAAGCATTGTCAACAAAGCCGTTAGTTGTAAAACCGTTTTCAACGAGTATGGCTGCCACCCCGAAATTGTCCAGTTACTAGAGCAAGCAACCGATGCCATTGTCGAACTTATCGCGAATATTAAGGCATTAACCGGAACAGGCATTGTGGTACTAGGCGGCAGTGTCGGCTCTACACACTTATTTCAAGAGCGAATAAAAAAGAAATTAAAGGCACTTCCCACAATCTATCAGGTTGAACTTGTCGCTCCTGTTTCTGGCGAGCATGCCGATCTTATTGGTGCGGCTCTTTATGCCGATTCGGTGATCGGTTGTGGTTAACAAAATAGCTGCCGGTGCTTTACCGCAAAATAGGAATTGATATGCAAGTTATTATCTTAGATACCCCAGAGCAAGTTGCTGAAAAGTCGGCGCAATGGGTGACGGAACTGATTGAGCAAAAACCAGCGGCAGTTTTAGGTTTAGCAACTGGAAGCACACCCATTAGTTTATATCAGTTGCTGGTGGAGCAATATCGGCAAGGTGTTTTAAGTTTTGCTAATGTCACGACATTTAACCTTGATGAGTACCACAATATAGCGGCTGAAAATCTCCAAAGTTACCGTACTTTCATGCAAAAGCATTTATTTGAACATGTTGATATAGCAGTAAGTCGCACGTTTTTACCCACTTGTAGTGCAGAGCAGAATCCTCGCCTGCAAGGCGAAGAGTATGAACAACTGATAAAAGCTAAAGGAGGAATAGATTTACAAATATTGGGGATCGGGGCAAATGGTCACATCGGCTTTAATGAGCCGACATCCAGTCTTGCATCACGCACTAGAATAAAAACCTTAACCAAGCAAACACTGGCTGATAATAGCCGCTTATTTACTCAAGATGAGGTGCAACCTACAATGGCGATGACGATGGGCATCGCCACTATTTTAGAAGCGAATCATGTGTTGTTGATGGCTACAGGCGAAAACAAAGCATCAGCAGTGAAGCAAATGATCACAGGGCCATTAAATGCAATGTGTCCGGCGTCTGCGTTGCAGTTACATCAGCATGCGGTGATTATTATCGATAAGGCAGCAGCGAGTGAGCTAACAGAGCAAGACTACTTTTTGTGGGCCGATAAAGAGCAGCGAAAGGTAACAGATGATCATGGACTATTAACCGTGTGCTAGCTTTTAAGCCGAACCCTAAGTTTGAGCACTTTTTACAAAGCCATATTATTTAATATGGTTTTTTTATTAGCACAAAATAATAAAATTTAAGAGGGTTAGCTTTATAAGCTGTAACCTAGGCAGTTAAAAAGAAAAACCATCATCAAAATGATGATGGTTGGATATATAGTGCATTAAATGCGACCTCACTATAAAACACTTAAAATAACGGCAGAATATTGGTGTTTTGCTATATATCGAAAGTCTAAGGAAATCTTAGTTTTAATAAGTACAGTTTTTGATGACGTCTTGGATTGGCCAAATGCTGTGGTGAGCGATTTGGCCTTTAAAAATTTATAAATAGTCAATAACATCAGTGCTATGGCGTTAAATAGGTGTATGCTCCATAAAGCTTGCAGCTTGCATTTTTACGATAACATCTTCTTTTTCTTGTGCTGAAAGGGCGCGAATAGGTAAACGAGGATCGCCAACATCAATACCATGCAACTGCATCGCCGCTTTTCCCGCCGCAACTCCGCCATATTCCACAAGAGGTCGAATAAGGCCAATCACTTTATCCATTAAATGAGTGACGGTTTGTTGCTCTCCTCGGTTAAACGCTGCAATGATGTCCAAATAAAGTGGAGCTGCGTAGTTATATGTGCTACCAACCGCGCCGATAGCGCCTACAGCTAGTCCGCCAGGTAGTGACTCATCGACGCCAAATGGTATGTCAAATTTACCATTAGCGACTCGTTTGCAGCGCTGAAATTCATATAAATCGACATGGTTAAATTTTATTCCAGCAAGATTGTTGATGACTTTGTCTGCTTTTATAAGAAACTGCTCCATATCAAACATCACATTCGACATGCCAGAGTGGTAGTAATAAAAAGCTTTACTTGGCGCAGCGGCTGCGACGGTCGCGCAGTATTTGACAAGACAATCGACTGAACTGGGTTTAAAAAAGCAGGGGGCGATTACCGATGTGGCAAAGACATCAAGTGTGTCAGCATGCCTCGTTAGTTCTAGTGTATCAACAATTGATAAAGCGCCAGTATGGATTGTAATGCTTAGCTTATTTTGTGCGGCCGACACCCATCGCTCTGCAATCGCTTTTCGCTCACTGACGGAGCAATTAAGGCCTTCACCAGTAGTACCGCAAATATAAACGCCTTTGACTCCTTGTTTGATCAGCAAAGCGGCAATTTGGTCGATAACAGGCAGATTAACATCTCCATTAATATCAAATGGAGTATGTGGAGCAGCGATTAACCCAGTTAGTTTTTGCATGGTAATCCTTTATTGAAATTAAAAAATTTGTTTGCCATCAATCCATGTCTGGCTTACGTGTAAACTTGTTTGGTTACTCTTTTCTAGTACGGTGAAATCAGCCTTGGCACCTAGGCTAAGTAATGGCGTATTTTTATGCATTCCAAGAAAGCTTGAGGGATATAAACTTGCCATTCTTAGAGATTCTTCGAGTGAAATATCTAGCATGGTTTGCGCGTTGTTTACCGCGGTGATCATATCTAAGGCTGAGCCTGCTAACTGGCCTGTTTGGCTGGTTAACTTATTACTGCTGAGTTGTATTTTATGATCGTCAAACGCTAATGCTTGTTGGCTACTACCAATGGTTGACATCGCATCTGTTACCAACATCATTTTACCTTTGGCTTTTATTTTAGTTGCAAGCTTGGCCGTTGCAGGGTGAACGTGATGGCCATCTAAGATAAGGCCACACCAGCTTGCTTCATCAAGCAGTGCTGCTCCGACCATATTGGGCTCGCGGGATGTTAACGGTGACATGGCATTGAATAGATGAGTAAACCCAACAGCCCCGGCAACTAAAGCGGCTTGAGTGAGTTCAAAGCTCGCATTTGAGTGGCCCAAACATACTTTAACATTGTGTGCTATTAGAGATTTTACTTGCTCTGTTGTCACACACTCTGGGGCGATGGTGACCACTTTTATACCTAGATCGTTACGGCAATACACTGCCATTTCTTGCTCACTTAGAGCCCTAATGTGCTGGCTATTGTGGATCCCTTTTTTGGGCTCGCTGATGTGCGGTCCTTCAAAGTGAACACCTAGAATGCCTGGCAGCTGTTTGTTAATGGCTTCTGCGATAGTATTTGCTGCATTGTTTAATGTGGTGAAATCACTGGTAATTAGCGTTGGAAGTAGCCCTGTGGTGCCATAACGACTATGGGCGTGCACCATAGCTTCGAGAGTCGTTAAGTGAGTTTGCTGATTAAACAAATAGCCACCTCCACCATTAACTTGAACGTCAATAAAACCTGGGGTTAATAATCCCGAAATTTTGAATTCTTTTGCATTATTTACGCTATCAAAAGCAATCACTTTGCCATCTTGGAAAGTGATTGGTTGATCTTTCAAGATCTCTCTACCATTAAATATTTGCTCGGCTATCACTGTCGTAATCATTATTTATTAGGCTCTATTGCTGAAGACAATCCCACTTGATGCGGTTCTATGATCCGGCGCTGAGTGAGTGCAAGGTTAATCTGTTGTGATAGGTATCTCGTTAACCTGTTATACCAATGTACCAGTTGTTTGTTTTTTGTCAAAGAAAAGTTTCGTACTGATGTGGATTATGCTTGTTAGGGGAGTGAATTGCGCACGAGTCTATTTTGGATTGATGCTTTCTCTGTAAGGGGCAAACCCGCAGGCTGATTAGTTAAACGAGATATTGATGCGCAAAACGGTGATGCTATTGTGGCGAAGTTCTAGCACTGCAAACGCATATTCACAAACAAAATTGCATCTGTACTTACATAGTGGTGTAATAGGTATACCTGTTAGGTTTGTATTATGATAAGGAAAACGATTAATGGAATATATTGTAGGCGCATATGCCACTGCACCTTCGGCTGAAGGTTGGGATCCAGAGCCAGAGTCTCTGTATTATCAGCATTTAAAGTCCGAAGATAACATTATTGGTATTGAGCATCCTTTTGTCGGTAAGTTACATCCTTATGATGATGAATGGTTTTTAAGTAATGTCAGTAAGGACTGGCAGTTTGTTTTTACCTCAATTCCTGGGGTGATGGGCCAGTTAGCGAATAATCCCCACTTTGGTATAGCGTCAACAAATGAAGCCGGTAGACAAGCCGCATTAGTTTTTTATCTGCAGGCGCAACAAGCGATTATGACATTAAATAATCATCTTGGACGGGAGGCGGTCAGTTTTCTTAAGATTCATACAGCTCCCAAAATATCAAAAAATTCAACATCATCTGTTACAGCCTTACAATCTTCATTAGAGACAATGTTGTCGTGGGATTGGCACGGAGCCAAACTGGTCATAGAGCATTGTGATGCCTACATAGAAGGGCAAGATGCAGAGAAAGGCTTTATGCGCTTAGAAGATGAAATTTCGGCTGCGCAATATGTAAATAACAAACTGAATAGTGATATCGGCATCAGTATCAACTGGGGACGCTCGGCAATTGAGACGCGCAGTACTAACGGACCGCTGCAGCACATTGAACTGGCTAAGCAAAGCGGATTACTGAAAGGCATTATATTTTCGGGTGCCAGTGATATTGAAGGGCCCTATGGCAAGTGGAAGGATACCCACATGCCTCCTGCCAAAGCTCTCTATATTCCAAGTTATGCAGAAGGTTCATTATTGACTTTTAAAGAGATCGAAAATTCAATTCAAGTGTGTCAGCCACAAAGCTTAAGTTTTATTGGCGGAAAAATTTCTTTGCAGCCAAATCGATCTGATGTTCAGCAAAGAGTTTCATATATAAAAAGCTTACTGACCTTATTGGATCATGCTTTGGAACCTTGCGAGATATCAATTTCTTGAAACGAAATTGAAGGTTACTTTTAAATTGAAGTTTTGACTACATTTTATAACGGCACAGAAGCCTTGAGTGAAGAGGGGTTTAGAGATTGGATCTTGTTTTATTTAACATGAAATCGCGATTGGATTCAGGTTTTCTATGTTAATATTCCTGTTAATCCACCTAGCAAAGCCCGTCGCTTTGTCTATTAAATTTAATTTAGAGGTGTGCAGCACCTTTCTAAGCGGAACCTTAAATGAAATTTAGTCCACTCGTTGATGAGCTCATCCAGTCACTTCGTTGTTTACCGGGCGTTGGCCCTAAATCTGCTCAAAGAATGGCATTTCAGCTTTTAGAGCGTGACCGTAAAGCGGGCGCTAAATTGGCAGAGTCGCTAGGCAAAGCTATGTCTGATGTGGGTCATTGTCAGTCATGTCGTACTTTTACTGAAGAAACTTATTGCCCGATTTGTGTCAGCACTAAGCGTGGTCACTCTGAAGTAATTTGTGTAGTAGAAACTCCTGCGGACGTGCTTGCGATTGAAGCGGGTGGGCATTTTACTGGTCGCTATTTTGTATTGTTAGGTCACCTATCACCGCTTGATGGTGTTGGGCCTGATGAACTAGGGCTTGATTTACTTGAGCTGCATTTAGCGTCGGGCGATGTCAGTGAGCTTATTTTAGCGACCAATCCAACAGTTGAAGGTGATGCCACTGCGCACTATATTGCCGATATGGCAAAGCGCCATCAGTTAACTGTTAGCCGCATCGCTCATGGCGTGCCGGTTGGTGGTGAGCTTGAATATGTTGATAGCACCACATTGGCGCTGTCTTTTAATGGTCGTTTACCGATTTAATCTCAGCAGTAATTTACTTTAAGCGACTATAAATAGCTGTTTACAAGTGAAATGCTATCAAAATCCAGTTTGTGATTATCACAAACTGGATTTTTTTTGTGCAATTGAAATCAATGCGCACTCTTTCCCTTGAAAAGCGATTTTATAGCCCCATCTTATTTGTAAGCTTTATTTAAACTGATTTTTAAAGGGAACATTTCATGTCACAACAAGAGACGCATGGCTTTCAAACTGAAGTCAAACAACTATTACATTTGATGATCCATTCTTTGTACTCAAACAAAGAGATCTTTTTACGTGAATTGGTATCTAACGCTGCCGATGCTGCAGATAAGTTACGCTATGAAGCCCTAACTAATAACGATCTTTATGAAGGCGATGGTGAACTGCGTGTTCGCATTAGCGCGGATAAAGAGAAGGGTACTGTTACTATTGAAGATAACGGTATCGGTATGACTCGTGACGGTGTAATTGAACACCTAGGTACGATTGCTAAATCAGGTACCGCTGACTTCTTTAAAAACCTATCAGGCGATGAGTCAAAAGATTCACAGCTAATTGGTCAGTTCGGTGTTGGTTTTTACTCAGCCTTTATTGTGGCAGACCGTGTAACTGTGCGCACTCGCGCTGCTGGCCATAGCGCTGATGAAGCTGTGCTGTGGGAGTCAGCTGGTGAAGGTGACTTCACAGTTGAGACTATCTCTAAGCAAACTCGTGGTACTGAAATTACGCTTCACTTACGTGATGACGAGAAAGAGTTTGCTGATGACTATCGTCTGCGCTCAATTATTACTAAATACTCTGACCATATCTCAGTTCCTGTAGAGATGTTTGAAGCAGGCACGCCAGCGGTTGAAGCGACCGACGATACAGAAGCTGTAGCTGCTACAGAAGGTAGCTGGAAGCCAATTAATAAGGCTACAGCACTTTGGACACGTAACAAGAGTGATGTGTCTGATGAAGAGTACCAAGAATTTTATAAGCATATTTCTCATGACTTTGCTGACCCACTTTTGTGGAGCCACAACCGCGTTGAAGGTAAGCAAGAGTACACTAGCTTACTGTATATCCCTGCTAAAGCGCCTTGGGATATGTGGAACCGTGACCGTAAGCACGGCCTAAAACTGTTTGTACAACGCGTATTCGTAATGGATGACGCAGAGCAATTTATGCCTAGCTACTTGCGTTTTGTGCAAGGTTTGATTGACTCAAACGATTTACCGCTAAACGTATCTCGCGAAATTTTGCAAGATAACAAGGTTACCACAGCGCTGCGCACTGCTGTGACTAAGCGTGTATTGGGCATGCTTGAGAAACTGGCTAAGAATGATGCTGAAAAGTACCAGTCTTTCTGGACAGAATTTGGCCAAGTGCTAAAAGAAGGCCCTGCTGAAGATTTTGCTAACAAAGAGCGTGTAGCTGGTCTACTGCGTTTCGCGTCGACTCACACAGGTGAAGCTAAAGCTAACGTATCACTAGCAGATTACATTGAGCGCATGAAAGAAGGTCAGTCTAAGATCTACTACATTGTTGCCGATAGCCATGAAGCGGCAGCTAACAGCCCACATCTTGAAGTGTTACGTAAGAAAGGCATTGAAGTGTTATTAATGTCTGAGCGTATCGATGAGTGGCTAATTAACCACTTAACTGAGTTTGATGGCAAGAAACTGCACTCTGTGACCCGTGGCGATCTTGAGCTAGGTGAGCTTGAAGATGCAGGCGAAAAAGAAGCACAAGAGAAACTACAAACTGAATCAGAAGGCCTAGTTAAGCGTGTTAAAGACAGCTTAGGTGATAAGGTTTCTGAGGTTAAGGTGACAACGCGTCTAACTGATACGCCTGCATGTGTGGTTGCCGGTGAAGGCGAAATGTCAACGCAGATGATCAAGTTGATGCAAGCTGCTGGACAAGACGTACCTGAGTCTAAGCCGACATTTGAGCTAAACCCAGAGCATCCGTTAGTTGCCCGTTTAAATGACGAGCAAGATGAACAGCAATTTGCGCAGTGGTCAGAGCTTTTACTGCAACAAGCATTGTTGTCTGAAAAAGGTAGCCTTGCTGATCCATCAGCCTTCATTAAGCTAATGAACCAAATGCTACTAGCTAGCGTTAAGTAATCAACAGCTATGATTAAAGAGGCAGTTATACTGCCTCTTTTTTATGGTCACTCGCTAAAAGCGAAGGAAATGTTATGCAATCGATTCTAGAGCTGACAAAAGAAAATATACAGCAAGTGGTCGACGCTTCGATGGAGAAGGTCGTAGTGATGGCATTTTGGGCAAGTCAAAGCCCTGAAAGCTTAAGCTTAATGCAAACCCTTGAAAGTATCGCCCAGCAGCAAAATGGCCGCTTTGTATTAGCTAAGGTTAATTGTGAAACGGAAATGGAAATCGCCAATTACTTCCAGATCCAGAGTTTGCCTACAACCTTGGTTTTACACGAAGGTAAACCGGTAGACGGTTTTGCAGGTGTGCAAGAGGCTCCGCAAATTACTGAGATGCTTGATAAGCATTTACCAGCAGAGTGGCAGTTAAAGCTTAATCAAGCGCGGGTGTTTTTAGCTGAAAATAATGCTATTGCCGCATTGCCACTGCTAAAAGATGCATACAACGAAAAGCAAATCGCTGAAATCGCCTTAGCCTTAGCCGATGTGTATTTATCGCTAAATGTGCTGGAAGATGCTCAGACCTTGCTAGATTCAGTAGGTCTTGCCGATCAAGATAGTTATTACCAAAGCTTAAAAGCCAAGCTTGCTTTAGCGCTTGATGCAGCAGACACCCCAGAAATTAGAAAGCTACAGCAAGATGTTGAAAACGATCCATCTAACTTAGAGTTAGTGATTGAACTTGCCAAAGCATTGCATCAAGCAGGGCGCAATGATGAAGCACTAGAATTGCTTTTTGCGCCGCTGCAAAAAGATATCTCTGCACAAGATGGCAAAGTGAAACAGTCATTCTTAGAGATCTTAACGGCGCTAGGTCAAGGCAACGCTTTGGCTAATCAATACCGACGTAAGCTTTACACTTTACTTTACTGATTCGCATCAAGGATATTTGTTAGTTGTGATGCTAAAGTCGAACGACAAATTGCTTCAAAATGGCGGCCATTTATGCGAAGATCGCCGCCCTAAACATACAATACCCATCACGCTGACGGCTTTTTGCTCGTTTATAGACGATGTGGGTATCACAGTGCGAAATTAAGAGGAAGATTCAGATGCGCATTATGCTATTAGGTGCCCCAGGTGCCGGTAAAGGTACTCAAGCCCAATTCATCATGGAAAAGTACGGTATTCCTCAAATTTCTACAGGCGACATGTTACGTGCAGCCGTTAAAGCGGGTACACCACTTGGCTTAGAAGCTAAGAAAGTGATGGATGCTGGTCAATTGGTATCTGATGAGCTAATCATCGGTCTAGTTAAAGAGCGTGTTGCTCAAGATGATTGCGCTGCAGGTTTCCTATTAGATGGTTTCCCACGCACTATTCCACAAGCAGACGCTATGGCTTCAAGTGGTATTGCTCTTGATCACGTGATTGAAATCGACGTGCCAGACGAAGAAATCGTTAAGCGTATGAGCGGTCGTCGTGTTCACCCAGGTTCTGGCCGTGTTTACCACATCGTATTCAACCAACCAAAGGTTGAAGGTAAAGATGACGTAACTGGTGAAGACCTAGCAATCCGTCCAGATGACGAAGAGTCAACTGTACGCAAGCGTCTTGATATTTACCATGAGCAAACTAAGCCACTAGTAGAATACTACGGCGCAGTTGCAGCTAAAGGTGGCGTAACTTACAACAAGTTTGACGGCACTAAATCAGTTGCAACTGTTAGCGAAGAAATCGTGACTGTTCTTAGCTAATATGCATAACTAATTTCATAGTCACCGAGTATAAAAAATACCCGAGTGAATATGTGTTTATGAGCTAGTTCTCATATTTTAAAAAGCCCATGCAAATGGGCTTTTTTTATGCTTTTTGCGGTGATAGCCTGAACTGAATATCTTGCTAAAAAGAGAATTCATGTGAGCAAATCTGCCCCTCCATTCGGTGTCTTACTCGTTAACCTAGGTACGCCTGACTCACCGACTGCTCCTGATGTAAAAAAATTCCTAAAACAGTTTTTAAGCGACCTTCGTGTTGTTGACCTTTCGCCATGGATCTGGAAGCCGATTTTAAACGGCATCATTCTTAATACTCGTCCAGCAAAAGTGGCCAAGCTGTATCAGTCTATCTGGTGGGATGAAGGTTCACCACTGATGGTGATAAGCCAAAAACAGCGCGATAAGCTTAAAATCCAATTGCAACAAACCTTAGGGCAATGTATTCCAATTGAACTGGGTATGAGCTATGGCAACCCGTCATTGCAGTCGGGTCTTGATAGTTTAAAGGCGCAAGGCGCTGAAAAGATTTTTGTACTGCCACTTTATGCGCAATATTCTTGCTCTACAGTTGCCCCGGTATACGACGCGATAGCCGAGCTTTTAAAAGCTGAGCGCAACATCCCAGAGCTGCGTTTCAATAAACAGTATTTTGATCACCCAGATTATATTAAGGCATTAGCTGAGTCTGTTAAAAACCATTGGCAAGCTAAGGGGCAGGCACAGGTTTTATTAATGTCGTTTCATGGTGTACCGCTACGTTACATTACCGAAGGCGATCCTTACCAAGCTCAGTGCCAAGCAACAGCTGAATTGTTAGCTGCCGAGCTTGGTTTAACTCAGCAGCAATGGCGTATTTGTTTTCAATCGCAATTTGGTAAAGAGCAGTGGATTGGGCCGGCAACAGATGCACTACTTGATTCTCTTCCTAAAGAGGGAGTTAAATCGGTTGATATCATGTGCCCAGCATTCTCTTGTGATTGTTTAGAAACACTTGAAGAGATCTCACAAGAAGGTAAAGAAGACTTCTTGTCGGCTGGCGGTGAGCGTTATGAGTTTATCGAGTGTTTAAATGACTCTGCAGGCCATATTGACTTGTTAGCTAAGATTGTTGAGCAGCAAACCCAAGGCTGGCATTAATTTTTATCCCTTCTGTAGTGATTTCAGCTAGCGAAAGAGGTGGGGTGTGGTAAAATCCCCCACCTTTTTGCGTATATAGCCCGCTAAGCTCACTATTTTGCTTAAGTTGTGACTAAGCTAAATAAATAGTGGCGGCATAATTTTTACTATAGCTAACCTTTACTATAGTTAACCGCTTAAAGTGTCGTTTTGTTTATTCGCCTTTGGATAAGCAATGAGAGATTACTTACCCGTTTAAATTGATATTTTGCATGGATGCCGAATGAAAGAGAGCTCTATATGAAGTTTCCAGGTCAGCGTAAGTCTAAACATTATTTTCCTGTTAAAAATCGCGATCCATTGCTAGCGCAATTGATCCAGCAGCCTTTACCAATCTCTACTTATATTTCTGGTATTGACCAGACTTTAGTGGATATTGAAGCGAAAGTGGAAGATGAGTTATTGACTCGATACGAGCTACCAAAAGGTAACTCAACCTTGATTGACGATGACAAGGCCCATGCACTTTATACTGAGCTAAAAACTAATGAGCTGATCAGCGATGAATTTGCTGGTGGCACAATTGGTAATACAGTGCACAATTACTCTATTTTAGCGGATGATCGCTCAGTATTATTTGGCGTAATGAGCAAAAATATTGAAGTGGGTAGCTATGCTTACCGCTATTTATGTAACACGTCATCTAAAGTGGATCTTAATTACCTGCAACCGGTGGCAGGCCCTATTGGTCGTTGTTTTACCTTGATCTCTGAGTGCGGCGAGCGTACTTTTGCGATCAGTAAAGGCTCAATGGATCAACTAACGCCTACCTATATTGACAAAGACGTGGTTCAGGGCGGCTCAGCGCTGATTTTAACAGCTTACTTGATGCGTGCTAGCGGTGGCGATCAGATCACTGATGCGGCAATGACAGCGATTAACTACGCTAAAGAAGCTGAAGTGCCAGTGGTATTAACACTTGGTACACGCTTTTTAATCGAAGAAGATCCAAAATGGTGGCAAGAATTCATTAAAGAGCATGTGACCATTCTTGCGATGAATGAAGATGAAGGTGAAGCATTAACTGGCTTTAGCGATCCATTGCTAGCGAGTGAAGCAGCACTTGAGTGGTGTGACATGGTGTTGACCACAGCTGGTCCTCTAGGGCTATATACTGCAGGTTACACTGAAGACTCTGAAAAGCGTGAAACGAGCCATACTTTATTGCCTGGCTCAATTCCTGAATTTAACCGTTATGAGTTCTCTCGTCCTAAATTAAAGATTGATTGTGAGTCGCCACTTAAAGTGTACGCGCATATTTCTCCTTATATGGGCGGTCCTGAAATCATCCGTAATACAAACGGTGCGGGCGACGGTGCGTTAGCTGCGCTATTACATGATTTGGCCTCGAATACCTTCCACAAGACTAACGTGCCTGGTTCAAGTAAGCATAAGCGCGATGGTTTATGCTATTCATCATTCTCGCAAATTTGTAAGTACGCTAACCGCGTTGCTTATGAAGTACTTGCACAGCATAGCCCAAGACTTTCACGTGGCTTACCAGAGCGTGAAGATAGCTTGGAAGAGTCATACTGGGAAAGATAAGCTGAGAAGCCGCTGAAGGCTTGCAGTGACATAATTTTGAAAGGCATAACTTAGCATTCTGAGTTATGCCTTTTTTGAATCTACTCTAAATAACATAAGAAAAATAAAGCGATGACCGAATACCAAAAAATGCTCAATGGTGAAGTGTTTGCTGGCGCTGATGCTGAGATTTCAGCTGTACGAGACAATGCCTATTTATTGCAAAAGCAAATTAATAATAGCTTAGGCTTTAGTGAAACTCAGTGCTTGATGAAGCAGTTACTTAATATCGGTGAAGGTTCGATTGTGCGTGAGCCATTTAATTGCGAGTTTGGTAAACAAATTACCATAGGAAGTGGCAGTTTTATAAATATGGGCGCAGTGATGCTCGATGGTGCCCAGATTACTATTGGTAACCATGTGATGATAGGTCCTAATTGCCAGTTTTATACCGCCTCTCACAGCGTTGATCACATGAGTCGACGCCGCTGGGAAACATTTTGCTTACCGATCACCATTGAAGATGATGTTTGGATTGGTGGTAACGTGGTGATTAATCAAGGTGTGACTATTGGTGCGCGTTCGGTTATTGCTGCTGGTGCCGTAGTCAATAAAGATGTTGCACCCGATACTATGGTGGGCGGCGTGCCTGCTAGAGTATTAAAGCAGCTGAGTTCAGCTAATTAATAGTTTCTTAAATTATGCTGCAATATTAAAAAGCTTTCTGTAAGTATCAGCGATAAAAAAGGCATCCACTTGGATGCCTTTTTAGTTAAATCGCGTTGTTTTTATCGATTTAACTTATGCTCTTCAGCATGCACCTGTGCATTAAAGCCTGGAGCGACTTTACCTGCTTGAGTATCGTTGAAGAGAGCTTCATCAAACTCGCCTTCAGATTTTGCAATGACAACAGTAGCAACGGTATCACCGGTTACGTTAACTGCTGTACGCACCATATCAAGTAGTCTATCGACACCAATAATCAGCGCGATACCTTCAACTGGCAGACCCACTTGGTTAAGTACCATAGCAAGCATGATAAGACCAACGCCTGGTACACCTGCTGTTCCGATTGACGCTAAAGTTGCAGTGATAACCACCATCGCATAATCAGTAATTGTTAGTTCAATACCAAACACTTGCGCAATAAACACCGTTGCCACACCTTGCATAATCGCGGTGCCGTCCATGTTAATGGTGGCGCCAAGCGGTAAGGTAAATGAGGCAATCTTGTTGTCTACGCCCATGCGGTGTTCAGCTGTCTCAATGGTTACTGGTAGCGTTGCATTCGAACTAGCAGTGCTAAAAGCAAACAATTGAACATCGCGGATTTTACGGATAAAGGTGAATGGGTTTAGCCCAGAGAACAGTTTAAGTAAAGTAGGGTAAACAACAAAAGCATGAATAAGTAATACGCCGAGTACAACGAAGAAGTACTTAACCACGCTACCAAATGTTTCCATGCCCAGAGTTAGCGCAAGTTTCGCCATCAAGGCAAATACACCATAAGGTGCAAGCTGCATGATAAGCGTTACAACACGCATAATGACTTCGTTTAGGTCATTAAACAGCGCTGCTACGCGTGCACCACGTTCGCCGATGTGTGAGATAGCAAAACCAAAAATCACCGCGAAAATGATGATTTGCAGCATGTTACCTTCACTCATTGCATGCAGAGGGTTAGTCGGTACTAAGTTGATTAACACATCTGAAAGGCTAGGTGCTTGTTTGGCATCAAACTGCATGCCTTCGACCACCATGCTGGCGTTACCTGGGTGAACCGCAACCGCGACAAGAATCGCCATTGAAAGTGCAATTGCCGTGGTAAATAGATAGAACGCAATGGTTTTACCGCCTAAACGACCAACCTTCGATGGTTCGCTTAGCGAACAGGTGCCACAAACAAGTGAAACAAATACCAGTGGAACAACTAGCATTTTTAAGCTGGAAATAAAGATGGTACCGATAACGTTGAGTACACCTTCAGTGATGTACTCTTTGACAAAATCACTCTCTGGAAACAGATTGCGTAATAGTAGTCCTAGAATAATACCGGTAAACATACCGATTATAATCTTACTCGTGAGGCCGAGTTTTTTGGTTTTCGTAGCAGACATAGTGCTTCCTGTATAATTTTTATGCTTTTCAATTTGCGCATTAAAGCCTAGCAAGAAAGTCAGACTGAGGAAATGCTTTAAAAGTTAAAGTTTCCGTGATTTGTTGGAAAATAAAGCCTTTTGTTGTGGAAAGGTTATGCTGAAATTGTGTAATGTTATACCCTAGGTAATCAAGTAATTGCCAAAAATAATAAACTCAGTAACAGGGAGTCTGACAATGAAGTCAGCTTATAGCATTTTTATTGCTTTTATATGGTCGTTTTTTCTCATTGGTTGTGGTGGTGGGGGGAGTATTTCAACCGATCCTGATGGTGGCGGTACACCAGAGCCGACAGAAGTCGTTACCGTTGCTCTTTCTATTTCTAATACAGAATCTATTAAAGCTGAAGCCCCTGCTGAAGTGACAGCTGTGGTAACAAGCTCTCTTCATGGTGCTTTAGCTGGAAAACTTGTGACTTTTAAGCTGGATAATAGCGCTATAGGTACATTTGTTCCGGGAATCGGTACTGATAAGACCGATGGAAATGGTACTGCCAAAGTTCTGCTCGCAACTTCTAATATCCCTGGTGCAGGATCTCTTACAGTAGATGTTGCTGGGTACAGTGATATTACTGTAGAGCCGCTAGTTTTTGTCATGGAAGGCGATGGTGGCGAAGTTAGTAATGGAGCATCAATTGTTGTAGCGTTAACAGGCACTAATGGTGAATCCATCGATGCAATTACAACAACTAAACCAGGTAAGGTCACTGCGACCGTTAGTGGTATTAATAAGCCTTCTATTGTGACATTTGATACTACGATAGGAGATCTTCCTATTAAATCGGCGGTTACCGATGCTAATGGTACAGCCACTGTCGATATTTATGCGGGTAGTTCTTTAGGTGCAGGGGAAGTGACGGCATCTTTATCGAGTGGTGAAGAAGGTAAAGTCGTTGTTGTGATTGGTGCTACAAACGTTCTAATGGGAAGTGGTACACCTTTTGAAGAGGGCGTTGCGAGTGTCAGTGTCGATGAGTTAACTGCAGGAGGCACTGCAACTATCTCGGTTGCAATTCAAGATGATAGTGGAAATCCTTTTACTCAGCCCGTAGATGTTAATTTTTCTTCAACTTGCTCGACTAAGACAAGTCCAGAAGCTGAGATCAGTTCTCCGGTGCCATCGGTTAATGGCGTTGCGACAACGACCTATTTAGCTAAAGGTTGTAAAGGGGACGATGCAATTAATGTTACAGCTAATGCTGGTGGTTTGAACTTAGCTGCAACAGCAACAATTAATGTATTACCAGCAGATGTTGGTAGTATCGTATTCTTGTCTGCTACACCTCAAAATATTAGTATTCTTGGCACCGGTGGTGTTGAGTCTTCAGTGGTTCAGTTTAAAGTTCTAGACACAAATAGTAATCCTGTAAGCAATCAGTCGGTATCTTTTGCTTTAAATACTGAAGTTGGCGGAATTAGTTTGGATCCTGCTACCGCAACAACGAACAATCAAGGTGTTGCTCAAACAGTAGTTAGAACGGGTACGGTGGCTACATCTGTGCGTGTAACAGCTACTGTTGATGGCTCTAGCCCTGTAATCTCAAGTCAGTCGAGTGAGTTAGTTATATCAACAGGTATTCCAGATCAGGATAGTTTTTCCTTGTCTGCAACGGTATTAAATGCCGAAGGCTGGGATGTGGATGGAACTGAAGTGACAGTTACGGCGCGTTTAGCCGATGCATTTAACAACCCTGTTCCAGACGGTACAACAATATCATTTACAACCGAAGGTGGTGCAATTGAAGACGCATGTCAAACAAGTAAAGGTGCGTGTAGCGTCGTTTGGACAAGTCAGCAAGCAAGACCTGAGGGCTATCAATTAATAAATGGTGCTGGTTTAATGGTTGATGATCCTAGTGCTGAGTTATCTTTTGACTCTGCATTGAGTATCTATGGCAACCATTACGGTCAAAAGTATGGTGGACGAGCAACGATTACTGCAACGGCTATTGGAGAAGAGTCATTTCCTGACTTAAATGGCAATGGTCGATTTGATGCGAGCGAAGTTGAAGCATTTAAAACGCAAACCGATGTAAGTGGTATGTCATTTGACTTAGACGATGTGTTTAATGACTACAATGAAGATGGTCGCTTTAACCCGCAACAAGCCAATGGTCAACTAGGTGGTGAGTTAGAGGAATTAGTTGATTTTAATTCTAACGGTGTATTTGATCTTAAAGATGGTAAATATAATGGCGTGCTATGTTCTGATCCTGTTCATGACGCATGTGCTGACGGCATTACCGACTCTAAGTCATTATATGTTCGTGGAAGCTTAGTGATCGTTATGTCAGGCAGTACAGCTTTAGCTACCGAACGTTCGCGTGTGTTAATAGTTGATAGCTATAGTGGTACTGATGGCTCGTATGACCAAAGTATTGATATAATTGGTAAGGCAACTGGAACGGTCTATTTTACTATTTCAGATCTTCATAACCAGCAAATGCCAGCAGGTTCAAAGGTCAGCTTTACTGCAAGTGCCGGCTCTGTAGTAAGTGGTTCAGAATATGTATGGCCTAGCACCAACTATAATGGTGGTCGTGAGTTTAGTGTAACGTTAAAAGGAGAGGACGAACCAAACTCTGGTACCTTCCTTGTTACGGTCGAAACGCCAAGTGGCGTAAAAACTCAGGTACTTTCTTTACCAATATCCATTAAATAATTAATGAAAAGAAAAAGCCCCGCAATAGCGGGGCTTTTTTATATTGAATAACAGTGCAGCTCTATTTGTAATACTTTATCTGTTATCTCTGGAACTGATACACGCTACCTAAATGCATGATCTGGGTCAGTTCATCAAGAGCTGTACGCGATTCAATTATTAACTGAGGGTCGGCTAAATCTTCCACCAATAAACGATCTCGGTAGTGCTTGTCCACCCACAGGTTTAAGCGAGTAAATAATGCATCATTCATTAAAGTGTGTTGGTTTACTGCTGCAACTTCATCTTGATTCATTGCCACACGTAAGCGAAGACAAGCAGGCCCTCCACCATTTTGCATGCTTTGTTTCACGTCAAAGTAAAGTACTTGCTTAATCGGTGTGTCTAACGTGACTAGCTCGTTAAGGTAAGCATAAACGGCTGGATTCTCTTGACAGTTAGTTGGCGCAATAATTGCCATTTCGCCAGAAGGTAAGGTCACTACTTGAGTATTAAATAGGTAACTCTTAACTGCATCTTGAATAGCGACTTTTGACGTTGGGACTTCAACAAAATGTAGTGCTGATTCGCCAAATTTACGTTTGATCTCTGTCAGTTTTGCTTGGGTATTTAAAAATGCTTGCTCGTGGTAGAAGAGTACGTTTTGGTTACCTACTGCAATCACGTCATTGTGAAAAACGCCTTGATCAATCACATCGGGGTTTTGCTGTATATAAACAGTGCCGTCATCGTCAAGCTGATGCAAGCGAGCAACGGCTTGTGATGCTTCTAATGTTTGGCGTGCTGGAAATTTCTGTGGGCGTGGTGCACTTGGATTGGTAGCTTCTTGCCCATAAACGAATAGTTCAACACCAGCGTGTCCATATTCACTGCAAAGACGAGTATGGTTTGCTGCCCCTTCGTCACCAAAACTGCTATGTTCAGGTAAATGTTGGTGATGTTTGAAATAGCGGCTATCGTTAAATGTAGCTTGGAGTATATTGCTAGTTGTGATTGGTTCAATACTGCGATGTAGTTTGTCGACAAGGTTTGCTGGGGTAAAGTGTAGTTTTCCATCGTGGGTATCAGCACTAGGAGACACAGTTGCGGCGTTTGCTGTCCACATACTTGACGCACTGCAGCAGGCGCGTAATAGGGCTGGAGCTTCTTTGGCGGCTTTATTAAGAACTTCAGCGTCTGTGCCACTAAAACCGATTCTGCGTAGAGAATGTAAGTCTGGGCGTTCTTGTGGTGCGAGTACACCTTGCACTAAACCAAGATCAGCGAGCGCTTTGGCTTTTTTGAGTCCTTGTTTCGCAGCATCTTTAGGGCTTGAGGTTGCGGCAGCGTTATTTAATGAGGCGACGTTACCAAATGATAAACCAGCGTAATTATGCGTTGGCCCAACGAGTCCGTCGAAGTTCGCTTCAAAATGCTTCATTCTTCTTTATCCTTAAGGGTATCTCAGGTTGTTATATCTTTTCTGAGTTGTAATTATTGTGGTCAGTATACTTAAGCGTGAGTGCTGTACAAGCGAACTAAAATCGGTAAAAACACTAAATTTGCATCGAAATGCACAACTATTACTTGCTTGCTGACTAATAATGAAATATTAGTTTTTAAATACGCACTATTTTTTTTCACATTTATTTAAAAAACGGTTAAAAATTGGTACTCCAGTACAAATAAAAGAGGGATTAGCTTGAAACTCTGTACACAACCCTCTATATATGGAGCCAAATTTCCGATTTTTGAGACTCGTTGGCGCAAATTAATCTATGGGTAAATCGCTAGTAATCGTCGAATCACCGGCCAAAGCCAAGACTATTAATAAATATCTAGGCAAAGATTTCATCGTTAAGTCGAGCGTAGGTCACATCCGTGACTTGCCTACATCGTCGACTTCAGAAGCTAAAGTTGTCAGTAAAACAGCTGCTGAAGTGAAGAAGATGTCTCCAGAGGAGAAGGCTGAATATAAGAGCTTAAAAGCGAAGCAAGCATTAGTTGCGCGCATGGGGGTTGACCCAGAAAAAGGCTGGAAAGCTAAATATCAAACTTTACCGGGCAAAGAAAAAGTCGTTAAAGAACTTCAAACTCTGGCAGCAAATGCTGACCATATCTATCTCGCAACCGATTTGGATAGAGAGGGAGAGGCGATTGCTTGGCATTTACAGCAAGTAATTGGTGGTGATGAATCTCGTTATCAGCGCGTGGTGTTTAACGAGATCACTAAAACTGCGATTCAAGATGCCTTTAGTCAGCCTTCGGTACTTGATACCAATATGGTTAATGCTCAGCAAGCCCGTCGTTTTCTCGACCGCGTTGTTGGCTTTATGGCATCACCACTATTGTGGAAAAAAGTCGCTCGTGGGTTATCTGCTGGCCGTGTGCAATCGGTTGCTGTGCGTCTAGTTGTTGAACGTGAAAGCGAAATTAAAGCGTTTGTGCCTGAAGAGTTTTGGGACGTGCACGCTGAGCTAAATACTTTAACAGACGACTTGCTAAAAATGCAGGTAGTGAAGTTTCAAGGTAAAGCATTTAGCCCAGTAAACGAAACTGAAGCGCAAACTGCGGTTAGCCAACTCTCTCAGTCTAGCTTTGTTGTTGCTGCTCGTGAAGACAGAGCAACCTCAAGTAAGCCATCTGCGCCTTATATCACTTCAACACTGCAACAAGCGGCAAGTACTCGCTTAGGTTTCGGTGTGAAGAAAACCATGATGATGGCGCAGCGTTTATACGAAGCGGGTCATATTACCTATATGCGTACTGACTCGACTAATTTGAGTCAAGAAGCTCTTGATAGCGTGCGTGAAATGATTGGCAATGAGTATGGTGATAAATATCTGCCAGAATCGCCAATTCGCTACGGTAGCAAAGAAGGCGCTCAGGAGGCTCACGAAGCGATTCGTCCTTCTAATGTAAAAGTTAGTGCGGCTTCGCTTTCAGACATGGAGCGCGACGCTCAGCGCTTGTATGAGCTTATTTGGCGCCAGTTTGTGTCTTGTCAGATGACACCTGCTAAATATGATGCCACGCGTTTGACTGTAAACGCGGGTGATTATGAATTAAAAGCGACGGGTCGTACTCTTCGTTTCGATGGTTGGACTCGCGTTCAAACTGCCATCAAAAAGAAAAACGAAGAAGATAATACTCTGCCATACGTAGCGCAAGGTGACTCAGTTACCCTAAAAGAGCTGCTACCTAAGCAACACTTCACTAAGCCAGCGCCGCGTTATAGCGAAGCCTCTTTAGTTAAAGAACTAGAGAAGCGTGGCATTGGTCGCCCGTCGACTTACGCAACGATCATTTCAACAATTCAAGACCGTGGTTATGTAAAAGTTGAAAACCGTCGTTTCTTTGCTGAAAAGATGGGCGAAATTGTTAGTGATAGTTTAGTTGGTAGTTTCGAAGATTTAATGAGCTACGATTTTACAGCAAGCATGGAACAAACATTAGATGATGTTGCTCATGGTAAGCTTGACTGGAAAAAAGTCCTCGATGGATTCTATAAAGACTTCACTAAGCAGTTAGAAGTTGCCGAGTTACCGCCAGAAGAAGGCGGTATGCGCCCTAACGAAATGGTGATAACCGATGACATTAAGTGCCCGACTTGTGGTCGTCCTATGGGGATCCGTACTGGGACGACAGGGGTATTCTTAGGGTGTTCAGGCTATGCATTACCACCAAAAGAGCGCTGTAAAACCACACTAAACTTAACGCCAGGTGAAGAAGCGATAAGTGAAAGTGGTGAAGACGCAGAAACTGAAGCATTACGTGCTAAGCATCGCTGTGGGGTTTGTGGTACCGCGATGGACAGCTATTTAATCGACGAAAAGCGTAAATTACATGTTTGTGGTAATAACCCTACCTGTAATGGTTATGAAGTCGAAGCGGGTCAGTTTAAGATCAAAGGCTACGAAGGCCCAATTATTGAGTGCGATCGTTGTGGTAACGATATGGAACTTAAAAATGGTCGCTTCGGTAAGTACTTTGGTTGTACTAATTCTGAGTGTAAGAATACCCGTAAACTGCTTAAGAGCGGTGAAGCAGCGCCACCAAAAGAAGATCCAATTCATCTTCCTGAACTTAAGTGTACTAAATCTGATGCATACTTTGTATTGCGTGATGGCGCTGCAGGTATTTTCCTTGCGGCTAGCACTTTCCCTAAATCACGTGAGACGCGTGGTCCGTTAGTGGAGGAGCTAATTAAGTACCGTGAGCAATTATGGCCAAAGTACCAGTACCTAGCAGATGCACCCGTTGCAGATGATGATGGTAACTTGGCGTCAGTGCGTTTTAGTCGTAAGACAAAAGAGCAGTATGTTGCTACTGATGTTGATGGTAAAGCTACTGGTTGGTCATCTAAGTTTATCGACGGTAAATGGGTGACAGAGGCGAAGGCAAAAGCTAAGCCTAAAGCCAAGGCAAAGCCTAAAGCTAAAGCGAAAAAAGCTGAGTAATTAGCTTTATTACGCATTAAAAAGCCCCGTATTAACGGGGCTTTTTTGTGGTCGGTATAAACGATAGAAGCTTAAATGAGTAAAACAATATGGCTGTACGTACTAAAAGTTCAAAGTAAGACTATTGATAACTTACTACCACTTCTTCTTAGGCTGAAATAGCACATCGATATCGTCGTCTTCCGTCTTGGTTTTAGTAACGGAAGGCTGGGCATTTTTTTGTGCCCCAGTGATCTCTTCTAGCATTGTTTTCGCTTCATCTACCTTACGAGTAATGAAAGGGTCGTTTGGTGTTTGCGATTTTATCGTGTGTAAGGTTGCCAGCGCTTTAGTGACCATCTGCTTTGCAGACCCGTATTGCTTCATAAAACAGGCTGCTCGTCCTCTTGCTAGCATCGAATCGACGTTAATACGTAGCTGTAAGCTATCAATACGCAGCTCTTCTTCACTAAATATAGTGGGCTCTACTTTGCCTTTATTGTGCTCTGCACGAAGAATGGCTTTCATTTTTTTAAGAGTTTTGACTAGATTTAGCACTTGTCGGTCATTATCTGGTAAACGAAATGACTCAATCGCTGGTGCAGACTTAGTACCTGATTGCAGGGCTTGTATTTGGGCGCTAAGATCACCTAAACGACGTTGGTAGTCGTTACTTTGATTACCTGCAAGTGGCAGTGCACCAGTAAGAGCTTCTTCTACTCGCTTGTAAAGCACTAAAATGATATTCGAAGAGCAGGGAATAAGTCCTGTGTTTGATAACACTTCTTCAGTTTCATCGATAATAGCGCGGTGACGGGCAAGCTCTGTCCGCCTTTCAGCTTCAGCACGGGCTTTTTGTTGCTGAATGATGCTAATGCCAATTACTAGAAGTAAGAGCACGCCGATTAAAACTAAGACTGAAGCAAATATCATAGCAGAACCAATAATTTCACAATTCGGCTAATGCTACTATAAATCAACATTCTAGGGTAGTAATCTTCACTATGCTTTCTCGATAAGTGTTTCGTTGAGAATGACTATTATGCTATATTCCATTTGATATAAATATTGAGATGTACTATAACCAATAATTATACTTAAATGCGTCATTACTTATTTATTAGACAGGTAACAAGCCTGCCCATAGGAAGGATAAAAGATGAAGTTGCAGCAACTTAGATACATAGCAGAGGTCGTCAATCACAACCTCAATGTTTCCGCCACTGCGGAAAACCTGTATACATCTCAACCTGGTATAAGTAAACAAGTGCGTATGCTAGAAGACGAACTTGGGATCCAGATTTTTGGTCGCAGTGGTAAGCATTTAACTCATGTGACCCCAGCGGGTCAACAAGTGATTAGCATAGCGAATGATATTCTTGGGAAAGTTGAGAGTATTAAAAAAGTCGCTGAAGAGTACACCAAGCCTGATCAAGGTGAGCTAAATATTGCCACTACTGACACTCAGGCACGTTATGCGTTGCCGCATATCATTCAAGGCTTTATCGATCGCTACCCTAAAGTTAATTTACATATGCATCAAGGTACGCCATCACAGATCAGCGAGCTTGCGGCTAGAGGTGATGCCGATTTTGCTATTGCTACTGAAGCTATGCACCTTTACAGCGATTTGATCATGTTGCCTTGTTATCACTGGAATCGTTCAATAGTCGTTACTCGGGACCATCCGTTAGCTGCAAGAAGCAATATTAGCATTGAAGATTTAGCCCGTTTCCCATTGGTGACATATGTCTTTGGTTTTGACCGCGCATCAGAAATTGAAAAATCCTTTAATCGTGCAGGATTAGAACCAAGAGTCGTATTTAGCGCAACGAGTGCTGATGTACTTAAAACCTATGTGAGATTAGGCCTAGGAGTCGGGGTTATTGCTTCAATGGCGATTGATGAGCATATGGATAAGGATTTAGTCGCAATTGATGCAAGTCACTTATTTGCCCATAGCACCACCAAAATTGGTTTTAGAAAAGGTAACTTCTTACGTACTTATATGTACGATTTTATCGAACATTTCGCCCCACATTTGACACGAACTGTGGTTGAGCAGGCTGTGGCTCTAAGAGATGCGCAACAGATTGAAGCTATGTTTAAAGATGTTGAATTGCCAGTTAGATAGCCTTGCACTTTAAACCATAAAAAACCTCGCCATTGCGAGGTTTTTTTATGGTGTACTAAATCATTTTAATGACAGATGAGACTTTGGTTTAACACTCGACAATATTTACAGCTAAGCCACCTTTAGCGGTTTCTTTATATTTGCTGCGCATATCTTTACCTGTATCCATCATTGTCTTGATCACTTTATCGAGTGAAACCTTGTGGTTACCATCGCCGCGCATTGCCATGCGTGAGGCATTAATCGCTTTTACAGCACCCATGGCATTACGTTCGATACAAGGTACCTGTACAAGGCCGCCGACAGGGTCACAGGTTAATCCTAGATTATGCTCCATACCAATCTCTGCTGCATTTTCTACGTGCTCGACAGTACCACCCATAATTTCGGTGAGTGCAGCTGCAGCCATAGAACAAGCTACACCCACTTCACCTTGGCATCCGACTTCAGCACCTGAAATAGACGCGTTCTTTTTATAAAGAATACCGATAGCTGCCGCGGTCAATAAGTAGCGACAACAAACGTCCATATCGACTTCTTGTACGAACATATCGTAATAGCACAATACGGCAGGGATAATACCCGCAGCGCCGTTGGTCGGGGCTGTTACAACACGATCGCCAGCGGCATTTTGCTCATTAACGGAAAGAGCGAATAAGTCGACCCAGTCCATGGCGGTTAATGGGTCAACACAGTTTTTGCCTTCGGCTTTTAGGCGGCGATACAGTGAAGGTGCGCGGCGTCTTAGTTTTAAGCCGCCTGGTAAAATGCCTTCTTTCTGATAACCACGTTCAACACAGTTTTTCATGGTTTGCCAGATCTGCCATAGCTGCTCGTTGATCTCATCCGCATTTGCGATACTTAGCTCATTAGCCATCATTAATGATGAAATGCTAAAGCCGTTAGTCGTGCAAAGTTCGAGTAGTTGTTGCGCCGAGTTAAAATCGTAAGGAGCAGCTTTAATGGGGGTTGCTGGCGATGCATCCTGCGCTTGAATTTCATCTTCATCAAGAATGAAGCCACCACCTACGGAGTAATAGGTGCGCTCATATATGCATTTCCCCTCACTGTATGCATATAGCGTCATGGCATTGGCATGAGCAGGTAAGCTTTTTCGTCTATGGTAAGTAATACCGTTAGCGCGGCTAAAGAGTACCTCACGACCATCGGTAAGTTTGAGACGCTCTGAATCACTCACTTGCTGTAAAATATCATCAATGGTGTCAGTATCAACCGTATCAGGCGCTTCGCCCATCAGGCCTAAAATGACCGCTTTACCTGTCCCGTGACCTTTGCCTGTTTGGCCTAAAGAGCCAAACAATTCAGAACGTAATTCATCAATGCTATCTAGATGGCCTAGCGTTTGTAATTGATTGATGAAGATATTGCCGGCTTTCATTGGGCCAACAGTGTGCGAACTTGACGGCCCGATGCCGATTTTGAACATGTCGAATACACTAATCATGCTAAACCTTTATTGCTCTAGTCGTTATAGTTATAACCAATCACTAAGAAATTACTGGATGGAGGAATGACGCTATTCTTGGTATATTTCGTCTATCCAGCGTGTTAAAACAACGCCTGCTGTTAATCTTAGTCGCTTGAATTAATTGGTGTAAAAAAGTATCCCATACTTTAGCTTTTTCTCTAGCATTAGTTTTTTTGTATCCAATTTTCAGGCATTAGATAAACTAATTGTAAACCAGTCGCTGTTATTATGTTTTTTTACTAGACGAGTTTTATATTAGTGACGATTTAACATGTATTTATAGAGTATTTTTGCTTATAGCAAGGTGTGAGTCTTGCTATAGCGGATGTAGATATTATCTACATATTGATTAAAAATTTAGAGGGTTATATGAGTTATTTGATGTTAGATATTGAGTCCACGACGCTAAATGTTGCTGAATCGTCGCAGTTAACTCACCCTATGATAGGCGGATTAATATTATTTAGTCGCAATTATGCTGACCGTACACAATTAGTTGAGCTGATAAAATCGATACGGGCGATTCGCCCCGATATTATAATTGCTGTTGATCATGAAGGCGGCAGAGTGCAGCGTTTTCGCGACGGTTTTACCGTATTGCCAGCAATGGGCGATATTTTACCGGCAGCGAAAGGTGATCTGAACCAAGCCAAAGCTTGGGCTACAGAGCTAGGTTACTTAATGGCTATTGAATTATTAGCTGTTGATATTGATTTAAGCTTTGCACCTGTGCTTGATTTAAACGGCATCAGTCAGGTTATTGGCACTCGTAGTTTTAGCTCTGAAAAAGACGAAGTGATTGAGCTTGCTAGTGCTTTTATTGATGGTATGGAGCAAGCAGGAATGTGCGCTGTTGGTAAACACTTCCCCGGACACGGCAGTGTAGAGGCGGACTCTCATATTGCTAAACCTGTTGATGAGCGTAGCAAAGATCAGATTTTTGCAGAAGATATGCAGCCATTTGTTAACTTGATTGGAAAAGAGCGCTTACAAGGCATTATGCCAGCGCATGTCATATATCCAAAAGTAGACAGTCAGCCAGCCGGCTTTTCTCCCTATTGGTTACAAGAAGTACTCCGCAAGCAGTTGTCATTTAATGGCGTAATATTCTCCGATGACTTAGGAATGAAAGGCGCTGCCGTGGCTGGTGGATATGCAGCTCGAGCACAAGCTGCACTGGATGCTGGTTGTAATATGATCTTAGTGTGTAACGATAGCGCTGGCGCCACCGAGGTGTTAAACACGGTTAACTGGCCAACTGATGACAAAGGCTTAAGCGCTAACTTATTAAAGCCAGACGCCAAAAAAGTCGCTAAGGCGCTGGAAGACAACGCCCGCTGGGAACGTGCTAAAGCAATCGCGAAAAGTTTGACTTAGCGCAACATAAAAACAGGCGCAGCTTGATAGGTTAAGTCATAATTACCGTTGTATTTATTGTCTGGGGGACAAAATGATCCTTTATCTTCATGGGTTTGACGCAACGAGCCCGGGTAATCACGATAAAATGCGTCAGCTGCAATTTATCGACGATGATGTGCGTTTAATCAGCTACAGTACGCAACACCCTAAAAATGATATGCAGTATTTGTTGAATGAGGTCAGTAAACAAATTGCTTCTTCTGATGATGAAGCGCCGTTGATTTTAGGTGTCGGGCTAGGTGGTTTTTGGGCTGAACGGATTGGTTTCTTAAACGGTATTAAGTCGGTCCTGATTAATCCTAATTTAAAGCCTGAAGACAATATGGCTGAACATATTGACCGTCCTGAAGAATATGCTGATATCGCTAATAAATGCGTTAAAGGTTTTCGGGCGCTAAATGCTGGTAAAGCATTGTGTATTTTGGCTCGTCAAGATGATGTGAATGATAATGCGAAAGTTGAATCTACACTTAAAGAGTATTACTCGATAGAGTGGGATGAAGATCAGAAGCACAAGTTTGTTTCGCTTGCGAGTCAGTTACAACTTATTAAGGCATTTAAAGCAAGCTAACTATTTTGTCGTAAATATAAATAGAGCCGCCACAAGCAATTGACGCTTGTGGCGGCTTTTTTATATGCAGACTGAAGACTTTTAAAGTATGAAACACAACAATCGCTAGATAGCAGCAGTCGGCAGGTTAATGGTTTAGCTTACTTTGCTGAACTGTGTGCTTTAGGCTATGTTATTTCTTATACAAACAGATATTTGTTTGAGATCAGTAATGACTATTGTAGGCAGTGTCTAAGTTGAGTGATTCTTAAAAGGAATACGTGATGAAACGTGTGGTTATAAAAGTGAAAGGTAGGGTTCAGGGCGTTTCCTACCGGCAAAATACACTCGCTCAAGCAAACACTTTAGGAGTTACGGGGTATGTCAGTAATCTAAGTGATGGTTCGGTGCAGATTTTAGCGCAAGGTGGGCAACCCGCAGTCGATAAGCTGATTAGTTGGTGCCATATCGGTTCGCCATCATCACAGATTGATGAGGTCTTTGTAGAAGAAGATGAGGCAGATGATATCTACCTCGATTTTTCAATCATTCAGCTTTAAAGTGTTGTTGCAGGTAATTCTGCAACGTCCTTTGTTGGCTCAACGACTTTAGCTGTTGGTTGTTCCATTTTACGGATCTGGATAATCATGCCCATTTTAGGATGGTCAAAATAATGGACTTCATCACTGCGTACCCGGCGATTTTGCGTCATCGGAATAGAGTACAGGTACGGTGTTGTGACCGCTTGTGATTCTGCATTTTCCCCAGTGTTTGCCAACGTATTAGGATTAGCTCTTAACTCGTTGTTAGCGAGTAACACGGTTTTACTGCCCGCTTCACGTAATCTAAAGTCTGTTTCGATAAACAGATAGTGCTGCAAATAAATATTTATCGTTCCGTCAAACTTCCAAACAGGCTTGTTGTTATCAGTTGCAAACTGACTGCCCATAAAATCAAAGTTACCGAACTCTGAGGTCGTTGAGCTTGCCTCAATAGGCTGGCCATTAAATTCAAACTCTTCAGAATAGTCATGACCTGAGAATAATTTAACGGGTACGGCACGGTTTCGCGGTAACATCGACTGTTGCCATGTCATGTGTAACAGGCTTGTAGTACCTTTTTCACGTGAAATGGTTGCCATAATATCTTTAAATTGACTTTGGCTTTCGGCAAGTAGCACTGCACCATCGCCTAAATGAGCAGCCGCTGGCGTCGACGCAGAAATTTGCATTGGAACATCGGCCATCGCTTTATGGTTAGCGCTGCTTAGTTGTTCATTACAGTTCACGCTATCGGTTGCCCAATCAGTTGAGGTACAACCGTTGAGACCCATATTTAGCGCAGTTAAATCAGTGCTGATCATAGGTGTAATAAAATCGACAGTCTTACGATTCTGCTTAGTCGCCGCCGTTGTTGGCCATTGTTCGGTCGTTGGAGTATCCCGTTCAAAGATATAGACTTCGACCTCAAACCAGCGTTCAGCTGCAGCAACGGCACTGGCAGATAGGCTAGATAAAAGGCTAACAGCTAAAGCTGCGCTTAGCTTGTTTTTAGATAGTCTTAACACGATCATTCTCCAAGACGATGTTGAAACAACTGCTCAATTAACAGTTTTAGTAGTGCAAGCCTGTCTTTTGCTGTTTCAGACGGCATAGCAAATTTTAGCTTATTGGGCCCGTCCATTCGATATACTTGGGGCTGAGTTTGCAGTAAGCCGATGATAAAGGTTGGATCAACCTTATTATTTTCACCAAACTCTATACTACCACCTTTAGCGTGCATTTCGATTTTTCTTAAGCCTAACTGCGTGGCTAAGTGCTTATAAAGTGTCATTTCCATCAAGTTTTTGGTGGCGTCAGGCAACATACCGAAGCGATCGATTAGCTCGACTTTCAATTCATCCAAAGCCTTGGCTGTTTCACAGTTTGCAATGCGCTTATATAAAGATAGGCGCATATTCACATCGGCAACATAATCTTCGGGTAAAAGTGCTGGGATTCTTAGCTCGATTTCACACTGATGGCGCAGCATCTGGTTAAGCGAAGGCTCTTTGCCTTGCTTTAACGATTTCACTGCATCTTCGAGCATTTCCATATAGAGAGTGAAACCGATTTTCGAAATATGACCACTTTGTTCATCACCGAGTAACTCACCGGCGCCGCGGATCTCAAGGTCTTGAGTGGCAAGCATAAAGCCTGCACCGAGATCTTCTAACGCGCCAATGGCTTCAAGGCGCTTGCGAGCATCTTTGGTCATTCGCTTTGGATGAGGCGTCATGAGATAAGCATAAGCTTGGTGATGCGAGCGACCAACGCGGCCACGTAGCTGATGCAGCTGCGCAAGACCAAAGTTATCGGCGCGTTCAATCACAATCGTATTGGCTGATGGTACATCAATACCAGTTTCAATAATGGTAGTACACACCAGCACATTAAAGCGCTGATGGTAAAAATCAGACATGACTCGTTCAAGTTCACGCTCACGCATTTGACCATGGGCAGTAACTACACGCGCTTCAGGTAGCAATTCACTGATTTCAGCAGCGCGTTTTTCAATGGTTTCAACACTGTTATGCAAGAAGTAAACTTGGCCGCCCCTTAATATTTCACGCAGCAAAGCTTCGCGAATTGTCGCTTCATCGTACTCTCTAACAAAGGTCTTAACTGCAAGGCGTTTTGCAGGGGGCGTAGCAATAATCGATAAGTCACGCATACCCGACATCGCCATATTCAAAGTACGTGGAATTGGCGTAGCCGTAAGCGTTAAAATATCCACATTGGCGCGTAGCGCTTTAATTTTCTCTTTTTGTCTGACACCAAAACGGTGTTCTTCATCAATAACGAGTAAACCTAAGTTCTCAAATTTAGCCTCAGATTGCAGCAGTTTATGCGTACCAATCACGATATCGACTTTACCGTCGAGCAAGTCTTTCATAACTTGGGTTTGCTCTTTGGCGGTTTTAAAACGCGACATCACTTCAATCTTAAATGGCCAATCGGCAAAACGGTCTTTGAAGTTTTCATAATGTTGTTGAGCAAGCAGGGTGGTGGGCACCAATATCGCGACTTGCTTGCCATCGTTCACCGCAACAAAAGCGGCGCGCATCGCGACTTCTGTTTTACCAAAGCCCACATCACCACAAACGAGTCGGTCCATGGCTGTTGGGTTACGCATATCTTCAAGAACCGCCTCAATAGCCGTTTCTTGGTCAACGGTTTCTTCATAAGGGAAGCTATTGGCAAACTGGGCGTATTCTTCTTGGTCGATACGGCAAGCTTCACCTGGACGGGCTTGTCTGCGCGCATAAACATCGAGCAGCTCTGCTGCTACATCACGAATTTTTTCAACGGCTTTTTTCTTCGCCTTAGCCCAGCTTTCATTACCGAGTTTATTAAGCGTTGCTTCCTCATCTGGCCCAACGCTGTAACGGCTAATGAGATGCAGAGATGAAACCGGTACATAAAGTTTATCGCCGCCTGAGTATTCTAATACTAAGTACTCTGCAACTAAGCCTCCAGTATCTAAGGTCTCTAATCCTTGGTAACGGGCAACACCATGATCTAAATGCACTATAGGTTGGCCGACTTTAAGCTCGGCAAGGTTTTTAACTAATGCGTCAGAGCTAATTTGGCGTTGCTTATCACGGCGACGGCGCTGGGAGATCCGCTGACCAAATAGTTCGGTTTCACAGATTAAGCTAAACTTACCGCCGGTTTTCTTCTCAATCACGCAGCCTTGTGCCAGCGGCGATACGATTAAACCTATTTTGGTTTTGCTGCTGGCAAATTCATCAAAATGTGCAAATAGCTTAGGCTTGATATTAATCTTGCCGAGCAGCTCTAATAGCGCTTCTCTACGACCTTCAGATTCGGCGCTAAATAGCATACGCTCACCCAGCGTTGCGTACTGCTCTAGTTCTGCAAGTGGCTGTTTAAGCTTATGGTTAGCTGTGATATCCGGCAGCTTGCTGACCTTTGCCGGTATTGCTGTACCGGTATAACTGAGATCTTTAAGCCCAAAGCGAGGTAAGGCTTTAAAGTTAGCAAAAATTTGCTCCGTCAGTAAATACAGCTCTTGCGGCGCTAATAAAGGTCTTAATGGATCGACGCGTCTATCTTCATAGCGTGTTTCAACTTCTTTAAGGTGTGACTGAGTCGCGGCTTCAATATCGCCAACGCTAACAAGCTGAGTTGAGTCAGGCAGATAGTCAAATAGCGTTGCCGTTTCGTCGAAAAACAATGGCAGGTAATTCTCAATACCAGCCGGCATGGTCTTTTTACTGACCATTTGGTAGATAGAGCCCGGTTCTTTGACTAAGACTTCAAAGCGGCGGCGGTATCTTTGTCTAAAGCCTTCAATCGCAGCGTCATCAGTTGGGAATTCTTTAGCCGGTAACAGGCGGATTGAATCTATCTCTTTACTTGAGCGTTGGGTTTCCGGGTCGAAATGTCGAATGGTTTCCACTTCATCATCAAACAGCTCAATTCGATAAGGTTGGCTAGAGCCCATAGGAAAAATATCGATAATCGAGCCGCGAACTGCAAACTCGCCGTGCTCATAGACCTGCTCAACCACATGGTAGCCGGTATTGATGAGCTGCTCACGCACATCTAACAGGCGATATTTATCGCCTTTTTCTAGCATTAACACATTGCCAGTTAAGAATGATTGCGGTGGTAGGCGCACCATCAAGGTGGTGATAGGCACAATGACCACAGCTTGTTGGGCTTGGGGAATACGCGATAATGCCTCTAAGCGTTGCGAGACCAGATCTTGATGCGGTGAGAAACTGTCGTAGGGCAGAGTTTCTCTATCTGGAAATAGCCAAATCGATATTGATTGTTCACTAAGCAGATAACTAAGCTCGGTATCGAGCGCTATAGCCGTTGGGGTGTCGGCGGTAACAACTAGGGTGATCCCTTGATGTTGCTTAGCAATATTTGCGATGGTTAGCGCTTGGTCAGCGCCGCCGAGTGTACACAGCGTTTGTGCCAATTTGGCACTTTTGACAGCTGGCGGAGTCAATACAGAGAAAGCATTCATTAAGGCGAGGAAACAAGTCCATTTGCAGTAAAGTTGCTAAGTATTGTAGAGGCTTGTTTCAACTCATGCCAGCGAAAAATCTTTTTGTGCTAGCGAGCCTGTTGGCGTAATTTGAGTTGCTTTTGTTGCAAACTTAAACTGGCTTTGACCAATTGCTCGACATCATTTTCTTGGATCACGCTAAAACTGAGTTCACAGACATAAGGCGCAGCTTCTACTAATTGAGTCGTTGACGACTCAAGGGCTTTTTGTTGGCAGCTTTGCACTGTAGCAACACATAAAATAGCAATCAGCTCTTCTTTGATATGCAAGGTCACTTGAAACGTTTGCCCAAGTTCAAGCGCGATAGGGCTAGTAATGGCTAATCCACTGCCGCCAAAATGACTGCCTTGATAACGAGTACCTTCGTACTGTTCTTTGGCCATAATATGCTGCAAAACCATATCGATTTTGCGTGATTGCAGTTTTAAAAATTCCACCACAGTTTTTGCATCATCGTCTAAATGACGCAATTGCAATAAACAATCTGACTCTAACGCTTTTACATCGCTGATCAGCTGTAAACTGGTGGGTAACAACATGCTCAACTGCTCAGCGGTTGGTAAAGGTTTAGCGCTGTCCCAAGGACTCAAATAGGCATCAAATGGGTGAATAATACTAAAATAGGCGGTAGAGTCGGATAACAAGGGAGTTGCCTCTTGTTTTTAGGGGGCTAATACCCCTATTATCGTGCGCATCTTTATGATTTAGCAAGGTTAGACATTAAAATGTCTTGCTTTGGCGCTGAGTTCTACAGTTCTTATTACAAGTTATGCAATGATTCTTCGTGCAAACGGGGCATTAGTGGGTGACTAAATTCTGGCTCTGAGGCTTCAGCATCAGTCGATTTTATTTGGGTTTTTTAATGAATTTTTCATTATCGTTTTACATAGGTTATCGCTACTGGCGCGCAAAGAAAACCAATGCATTTGCATCCTTTATTACCTTATTTTCCGTTTCTGGCATTTTATTGGGTGTGGCGGCATTAATTGTTGTGAGCTCGGTGATGAATGGTTTAGAAGGCCAACTTAAGCAGCGTATCTTGGGCGCGGTGCCGCAATTAACCGTGCATGCCTCTAGCTCTATAGCGGACTGGCAAAAGCAAGTTGAAAAGCTTAGCCTGCTTCCTGGCGTTGTGGGCGCTACGCCAAGTATTTCGACCCAAGCTATGCTGCAGTCAGCCAGTAATATTGGCGCGGCGCAGGTTTATGGGATCTACCCAGCCCAAGAAAAAAGCTTATTAAAAACCACCCAGAATGTATATTCCGGCAATTTCGATTTACTTGAAGCCGGTAAGTATCGAATTATCTTAGGCGCAGAATTAGCGCGCGTTCTGGATGTAGCTCCGGGCGATAAAATTCGCGTATTAAGTGGTGACGGCGTGGTATATACGCCGTTAGGCCCTGTGCCAAGTCAGCGTAAATTTACCGTTGTTGGCATATTTGAAATGGGCTCGCAAGTTGATGGCACGCTTGCTTATGTTCATCATGATGATGCGCAGCGTCTGATGAGACAAACACCAGGCGAAATTAAGCAGCTGCGTTTGTATCTAGATGATCCATTTAACGCCGCTAAAATTGCTCCAAAAGTAACCGCACAATTTGCAACGCCTGTTACCACAACGGATTGGCGTGATACCTATGGTCATCTTTTTGGCGCGGTAAAAATGGAAAAAAATATGATGAGCTTAATGTTGAGTCTTATCATTGCGGTTGCTGCTTTTAATATTGTTTCTGCATTAGTGATGATGGTGGTCGACAAAACCACCGATGTTGCTGTGTTAAAAACCCAAGGGCTGACAACGCCTAATGTGATGGGGGTTTTCCTTATTCAAGGTTCGCTCAACGCTATTCTTGGCTTGATTTCCGGCGTTACAGTTGGCGTGTTGTTAACCTTTAACTTAAATAGTATTACCCACTTTTTAGGGATCTCTATTTTAGGCGCAGGGCAGAACTTACCTGTGCAATTAGAGCTTAGCCAATTAACTTGGATTGTGGTCGGCACGTTAGTTATGACGTTATTAGCCACCATTTACCCTGCGATTCGCGCTGCTAATGTGCAGCCAGCTACTGCGCTTAGATATGAATAAGCCTAGACACCAAGAAGCGATGATACGAGTAGATTTAGATGAATAGCGAGTTAACAATGACGCAAGAATTATTGCTACAAGTGAGTAATGTTAGTAAACGTTACCAAGAAGGGTCGGTAGACACTCAGGTGCTACACAATGTTGACCTGCAAGTATTTAAAGGTGAGCAATTAGCGATAGTGGGTAGTTCTGGCTCAGGTAAAAGTACCTTGCTGCATATTATGGGGACACTCGATAGCCCTACAAGCGGTACCGTTACTATGTTGGGCGAAGATCTGTATCAGTTATCGAGTCAGCGCCAAGCTAAAGTCCGCAATGAGAACGTTGGCTTTATTTATCAATTTCATCATTTACTGCCTGAGTTTACAGCGCTTGAAAATGTGTCTATGCCCGCACTTATTCAAGGTCAGCGTCGTAAACTGGTGGAGCCTAAAGCTAAGGCGCTGCTTGAGCGGGTTGGTTTAGGTCACCGTTTAACTCACACTCCGGCTGAAATGTCTGGTGGTGAGCGTCAACGCGTGGCGATTGCAAGGGCGTTAATTAATGATCCTAAATTGGTTCTTGCTGATGAGCCAACAGGTAACCTCGATGCCAATAGCGGTGAAGCCGTGTATGAGCTCATTACCGAGCTTGCAGCGCAGCTAGGCACAGCTTTTGTGGTAGTGACTCATGATCAAAAGCTAGCCGCGCGAATGGATAGACAACTGCACATGAAAGATGGCCGCTTAGTTAAAGCGGAGGAATTGACTGCATGAGAAGTTTGTTAGCCATGTGGGTCGGTTGGCGCTTTTATCTTGCGCGCCAATCAAACCGATTTATTAACTTTATCTCGTTTGCTTCAACGGCGGGTATTGCCCTTGGCGTGATGGTGCTCATTGTTGTGCTATCGGCAATGAATGGTTTTGAAAAAGAGTTAGAGCAACGCTTATTGGGCGTGGTGTCGCATGGTGAACTAGTTGGGGTCAATGAGCCTATTCATCAGTGGCAATCAATTGTGGATGATGCCAGCCAAGTGCCTGGTATTGCTGCTGCTGCGCCATTTGTGCGTATGCAAGGTTTAGTACAAAAGGTGGGCGGTTTTCAGGGCCTCACCGTGATGGGCATAGATATTGGCAATGAAGCCAAAGTGTCTAACATCCAGCAATTTATGTCACCTAAGAGCTGGCAAAGCCTCAGTGAACATAACAGCAATAACATTGTGTTAGGTAAGGGGCTTGCTAAGAGTTTAGATTTAACCGTCGGTCAGTCACTCAACCTCTATATGCCCAATCTGAATGGCAAGTCACAAAACAAAATCGGTGCAGCTAAGAGTCACCGTTTTGTGGTGTCTGGTATTTTTGAGCTGGGCGGTGAACTCGATATGAGCACCGCTTATATTCCGATGCAGTATGCCGCTAAAACATTAAATTTAGGTGATAGCGTTTCAGGCGTGCGGATTAAGGCTGATGATGTGTTTGCTGCGCCGCGGTTAATTCGTGATTTGGGCTATAGCCAGCAGCAATATGTGTATATTTCCGACTGGACTCGCACCCAAGGGCATTTATACCAAGATATTCAATTAGTGCGTATGGTGATGTATTTAGTACTGGCATTGGTTATTGCTGTGGCATGTTTTAATATCGTTTCAACCTTGGTTATGGCTGTACGAGATAAACAATCTGAGATTGCTATTTTGCTGACTATGGGCATGAGAAAGGCCTCTGTGATGCTGATATTTGTGGTGCAGGGCGCCTTTAACGGTGTTTTAGGTTGCGTAATCGGCGCGGTGTTAGGTGTGACAATCTCAATAAACCTAAGCGCTATTGCCCGTGGTATTGAATCAATATTAGGTATTCAGTTGTTATCGGCGGATGTGTACTTTATTGACTTCTTACCTTCACAGTTACAAGTGAATGATGTCATTACTGTGGTGTGTTTAGCGTTTGTGATGAGCGTGATAGCCACGCTTTACCCTGCGTGGAAGGCAAGCCAGACACCGCCAGCAAGAGCCTTGGCAGGTAGGTGATTAATCTTGCTTAACATTGTGGATTTAAATAAAAAACGCCAGCATTTGCTGGCGTTTTTTATTTGATTAAAGGGCTTATTAATTAATTGGTATTATTCATTTAGCCACGCAAATGCATCGGCTTCATTGTCAAAGTATTTCATTTCACCCGCGACAAACCAGCGACCTATTTTAGTCGCGGTTTCTTGCCAGCCTTTATTGCCATAAAGTGCAATTTTTATAAATTGATTGCCATGTTTAAGCCCCAGTTTAAGGTCATCCCAAGCAGCGCTAAGCTCCCAGCCTTCAAGTTCAGTAGCATCAAACAAGGCTTTAATTTTTGGCTGCTTAACTTCTGCTAATGCGGAATCAATGACCGGTGTGATAGCAAGATAGTCACTGTGAGTTAACTTACCCTTTGCTTTGAGTGTGAGGAAAAACTCATCCTCAACTCTTTCTATTCCAATTGAAAATCCATGTCTTAATGCATTCATAAAATTCATCCTTGTAAAATGAAGAATAGGTTGGCAGCTCTAACTACCTGATTGAAAACTATTACGGATAACGACATTGATATCAATCTATATCACGTTTATGCTCTCGAGTAATTTAGCGCTGGAGTTAAAAGGCGCTGGGATCAGGTTAGTCTTTTTACTGTATTAGGTATAGAAGAGCTTGGAGACAAAACCAAGCCAAAAGGAATCAAAAATGGATCAGCAAGTGCACGCAATAGGCGTAAAAGGTCAGAAATGGGGCGACGCTGAAAAAGCTCAGTGGATCAATGTTCAGTCGATTAAGCGCTCTTATCAAGATGAAGTACTCGTTAAGGTACAGGCGTTAAAAGGCCTATTTGATGTTGAGCAGTATGGCGCTCTTTCTTATGATGTTGAGCGTTATCCATTGTTGGCGGTTAAATCAAAAAATTGGGATGCCAATAAAGCGACGATTTTGGTAACTGGTGGCGTGCACGGTTATGAAACAAGTGGCGTACAAGGCGCCATCCGTTTTGCTGAAACTAAAGCCGCTGATTATGCCAAGCATTTTAATATTCTAGTGGCGCCGTGTATCAGCCCTTGGGGATATGAAACCATTAACCGCTGGAACCCAAAAGCAATCGACCCGAACCGCTCTTTCTATGCTGATAGCCCTGCTGAGGAGTCGGCAGCGTTAATCAAGCTGTTAGCGGGTTTAGATGTTGAGATATTTGCTCATATCGACCTACATGAAACCACTGATACCGATAACAGCGAATTTAGACCTGCATTGTCGGCACGTGATGCTGTTGAGCATACTAACTGGAATATCCCGGATGGTTTTTATCTTGTTGGTGACACCATTCATCCGCAAGATGAATTTCAAACTGCGATTATCAAATCAGTAGAGCAAGTCACCCATATTGCCCCAGCCGATGATGACGGCAAGCTAATTGGCGTTGATTTAGCGCAGTTTGGCGTGATTAATTACGCCACTAAAGCCCTTGGTTTATGTGCCGGTGTAACGGATGCTAAATATGTAACGACGACAGAAGTGTACCCAGACAGCCCATTATCTGATGATGAAAACTGCATTGTCGCCCAAGTAGCGGCAATCACAGGTGGTTTAGACTACTTGCTGAGCTTGTAAATCATCAGGTATTGAGGAGCGCGAAAGCAAAAAAGCCTGAAATGAAGTTCGGGCTTTTTATAACAACCAAATAGTTAAGGGATATAACGTTGAGATTTTTCAAAGGATTCTGGTTTTGGTTCGGTTTGATTATTTGCCCCGTTATCATTATCGTGAGCGTATTTAACGCAGGTCGTATAATGGGATTATTGATATATAGCGAGCAACCATTTACTCAAAGTTTAACTAGCCATGTAGGTATTGAGTTAGTGATAACACTGAGTTTAGCTATTTGTGCTATTTCTGAGTTTTTACGTTCTATCAGGCATGGCAAAGCCAAGCTTTCCGGTACCGCTAGTTTACATCTTGATTAGCGCGTATTTTCAAATCTTCGATTCGGTAAATTTAATATTCAGTGTTTACTTACCAAGGTAAAATCGAGCCGTCATAACTATAGAATTTTCCTGTATCACTCGCACTGGTATTACGGACGATGCTGCTTAAACAGTCGGCCACATATTCAGCAGTAAACAGTTTTCCTTCAGGCACATTACGCTGAAATCGTTTTGATAACTCTGTGTCAGTGGTCCCAGGGTGAAACACCAATACGCAGGTATTAGTCTGCTTAAAGCGCCACTCGATACTGATGGTTTTCATTGCCATGTTGAGCGCCGCCTTTGAGCTTCTATAGCTTACCCAGCCCCCAAGACGATTATCTTCGATACTGCCAATTTTGGCGGAAACAGTCACAAAGTGGCTTGTGGCTTTCGATTTCAAGTGCTCTGCAAAATGACTAGCGAGTAATAAACTCGGAGTGACATTAATAACAATATTTTTATTGAAAAAGTTGCTATCAAACTCTTTAACGCTTTTCTCTGGGTTATGTTCGCCATCATGCAGCATACCTACTGCATTAATTAATAAGTTTAGCTTTGGTAAAAGCTTAGCAAGTTCTTCAATGTCACTTTCTACCGTGACATTTACCTTGTACCAAATCAGTTTTGGGTGATTAAGTGCAGGCTTATTTGTGCGATAGGTGGCAAATACGGTTGCTGTATTTGTCGCTAAATAATGTTCTACCAGTGCCAAGCCTATGCCACCAGAGCCGCCTACTATCAATACATTCACGTTTGTTGTCCTTACAAAGTTACCGATGTCGTGACTTTAAAGAAATACGGGTATTGGAGGCTGAGGGATCAACTCAGTCTCCATGATGTACTTGAATGGCTGATAACTTTACGCGCTGGTGGGGCACTTTTATTGATTAAGTGGTTACTCTGCTTCTGAGGCGATAACAGCTTTAATACCGTGAGAGTGAACCTTTACGCATAGGCCATCTTTCTTGAAGGCGATAGTAGGGTTGGGCAAGCGCTCTTTATCCCCTTGTGGTGAGCTTAGCTTCACTTTGATGTCAGTTTGTCCCGCTAATACTGGTGCTAGCTGTGGTGCTTGTTCAAGCAGGGATTGGGTTAGCATGTCGCAATTGTTAGCGCCGCAATCGAGCACAAGCTCTATATGCTCCCAGCCCTCCTTTGAATAAGCTTTTTCACCAGGGTAAGGCAGTTCAACACATTCAATAGTATTGGTACCCATCAAAAGTGGCGTGTTTAGCTCAATAATTAAAATTGGGCGGCCATTAATCATGTTGTCTGAAATAATCGTGCCGACGTTAGCGAAGTCTTGTCTAAGCTGGTCAGCGCTTGCATTCGTATTCACTCTTAAGGCGCTATGATCACATTCTAGTGTTAGCTTATCTAAGCCTAACTCTTGAGTAAACGCTTGTATACGCTGGCTAAATACCGGCCAGCTATTGATTAATTCTTGGTATGTCATGGGTGAGCCTTAATGCTAAAAGGGCGTGGAGAGTGATGGTAAAATATTAAAAAATCCGATAAATATGACTTGCAAAGAGGCCTATTATGGCCAGATTTCAATAGGTGTGCCTGCATCAATCATTTGCCAAAGTTCATCCATTTCGGCGTTAGTCACAGCGATACAACCGTCGGTCCAGTTATACATTTGTGCTTCTTCTGGTGACAGGCTGGAATTGGGATTCTCGCCGTGGATCATAATCTGTCCACCAGGACTAATGCCTAACGCATTGGCACGTAATCTGTCTTCATCGTTAGGGTAAGAGATATGGATCGCCCGGTAATATGCGCTATCAGATTTTTTATAATCTAATATGTAGCGACCTTCTGGAGTACGTTGGTCACCTTCGGTGAGCTTATGGCCTACAGGGCTATCGCCCATAGCAATGCGGTAGGTTTTTAGGACTTTACCTCGACGTAATACCTTCATGCTGGATTCTGACTTTGTCACAACGACTAAATCTATCTTTGGGGCTGCCCAAGCAAAATTGGATAAGAAACTGCTGACGGCCAATAGAACTAAGCTAAGTGATAGAGCTAAAAAACGCATTAGAAAACCTTGCAGACAGACGAATTAGCGATAAATGAATAATGGCATATTACCTTAAAATTCCGCCCGTGTTGACGGCAAAGGCTAAGATTATTTTTGAGCTCTGATCTTTTGCGTGTCACACTATTAGCATTATTGATTTTAAAACATTGATCCGTCGACTGAAGTCGACGAGAGCAAACATCACTTTTTTGTAAGGAGTTGCTGCAATAATGGCAACAGAGAAAGATTTAGAAAGCCAATTTAAACTTAAGTTACGTCGGGTAATTTTCGGTACTGATACTCCCGCAGGGCGCTACTTTGACCTCAGTTTGATGGTGTGCATTGTATTAAGTGTGGCGTTAGTTTTTCTTGATACAGTGGCGCGTGTTCACGCGAAATATGGCGATATTATCGTGATGCTGGAGTGGGGCTTTACCTTTATTTTTACGATAGAGTACATTCTTAGGCTCTATTGTTCGGCTAAGCCGCTCAGTTACGCGAGAAGTTTTTATGGCGTAGTTGACCTTTTATCGGTATTACCAACGTATTTGGCACTGCTGTTCCCGGGTGCTAACTTCACTATGGTTATTAGGATCTTGCGCTTATTCAGGATCTTTAGAGTATTAAAGCTGCTGCGTTATTTAAGTGAAGGTAATCTGTTATTGCGAGCCATGCTGCAATCAGGGCGTAAGGTGTTTATCTTCTTTTTCTCTGTTAGCCTGATCGTGGTTGTTCTGAGCGCCGTAATGTATGTGGTTGAAGGGCCGAATAATGGTTTTACTTCAATCCCCAAGTCTATTTATTGGACAATCGTGACCATTACCACAGTAGGGTATGGCGATATCACACCGGGTACGCCATTAGGTCAGGCCATCGCAGCATTTACTATGCTACTGGGTTATTCAATTATTGCGATACCAACCGGTATTTTGACCGCAGAAATATCGCAAGAAATTGGCCGTACAAGAGATTTAAGACGTTGCAGTAACTGTTTAAAAGTTGGTCATGAAAACAACGCATTGTATTGCGATCATTGTGGCAGCGAATTAGAGAGTGAATTGTAAATCACTTACATGTTTTGAATGTATTTAGTTAAAGGACTAGCCAAAGGCTAAGAGGTGTTATGGCGGTAGCCAAGTTTGTACAGGGATCGATTTTACGACATATTTTAGTGATGAGCTCAACAGCGGCAGTGGGGATCTCTGCGCTGTTCGTGGTCGACTTATTAGATATTTTTTTCCTTAGTTTATTAGGTGAGTTAGAGCTGGCGGCTGCGGTCGGTTATGCGGGCACGATTTCATTTTTCACCACCTCAATTGGTATCGGGTTATCTATTGCGCTAGGGGCTTTAGTGTCTCGCTCTATTGGCGCTAAAGAAACGAAAAAAGCGAAACGATTACTGCTTAACAGTTTGGTGGTGACCTTACTGATGAGCATTTTAGTTGCGATTACCGTTTATCTTTTTATCCCTGATTTATTAAAGTTAGTCGGCGCCACTGGTAAAACTGCTGAGCTGGCTGAAAGTTATCTTAATATCTTGGTGCCATCACTACCGCTTATTTGCTTAGCAATGGCGTTAGGCAGTGCACTAAGGGCTGTGGGCGATGCCAAATTGTCTATGGTATCGACCTTAATCGGTGGCGGTGTTAACGCTGTATTTGACCCGATATTTATCTTTATGTTCGCTATGGGCATTGAAGGGGCTGCGGTTGCGTCGGTGATGGCGCGTTTTGCGGTATTCGCTGTCGCTGCAAAAGGGGTGGTGGTTAAGCACAATTTACTTGGCCGTTTTAACTTTGATCACTTTGTGGAAGACTTAAAACCCATTTTTGCAATTGCAGGCCCTGCAATGCTAACTAACGTGGCAACACCAATTGGTAATGCGGTGGTTACCCGCGCTATTGCCGATTTTGGTGACAGTTACGTGGCTGGTTGGGCGGTACTTGGCCGATTAATTCCGGTGTCATTTGGGATGATTTTCGCCTTATCTGGCGCAGTGGGTCCAATTGTTGGGCAAAACTTTGGCGCGTTGGAATTTGAGCGAGTGAAAGAGTCGCTCACCCGAGCCATTCAATTTTGTGCCGTATACGTCATCGCAGTGTCTTTACTGCTGTTTCTTACTCGCCATCAAATTGTCAGTGTGTTTGATATGAAAGGTGATGCGGCAGAGTTAATCTTATTTTTCTGTTCGTATATCGCAGTGTTTTTTGTTTTTTCAGGGATTTTATTTGTCGCTAATGCTTCCTTTAACAATTTAGGCAAGGCCAAATATTCAACCTTATTTAACGTGGGTAAAGCCACTGTGGGCACTATCCCTTTTGTGTATTTTGGCGCCCAATGGGGTGGAGTATATGGAGTGCTTGTTGGCCAAGCAATAGGTTCGATTATCTTTGGTGTATTGGGTGTCGTGGTGGCTTATCGACTAGTCGATAAAGTGCAAAATATGGCGACAGGTAGTGTGTCTGCGAGTGAGTTGCGCGAGAGCGTCACACAAGCGGAAGATAAGACAGAGTTTGATGAGGAATTAAGCTTAAGTAGTCAAAATCCCATGTCATCATCATGCGCTAACATGGCAATGGTGAATGAAGAGCAAGATTGCGTTGCGAGTAATAAAGTGGCTGAGCTTATTGGTACAGACGAGAAAGCGTCAACCAAGTAAGCTCAATCTAACGAAGCGCATAGTGATGCAAAAGAGTGAGTTGGCTTGAGGTCAACTCGCTAACCGTAAAATGGGCTAGCTTGCAGGTGTTGCTTTTTCTTCGTTTGTTTCTGCTGTATCAGCAGCTGAAAGGTCAGCTTCTGCGGTGCCTTCTGTTGCAAGTAATGCTTGCTCAGCGGCTTCAGCCTCTAGTTTCGCTTGCTGTTCAGCACGCTCTGCTTTAGACACATATTTTTTGATCGTAGGCGCAGTGTGCTTATTAAGGCGAGCCTTGGCACGTTTAGCGGTCTTTTTGATCATCTTCTGTTTTCTGTTCATGAGTTCTCTACGATATGTCGTCTATAGTATGACAATTGTGGCACATTAGGCGCCAAGCTAGAAATCGGATGCGGATTTTACCCTAAACGCGCCGCTATCGCTACCGTCGTGTTTATTACAACTTGATTACTTTTTAAGGAGTGAGGTTAGCGTAAAAATGATGTACCGCAGATTACTAACAGATTAAAATGGCTTCAAAGCATCAATAGTGGTGCAGCCATGAGTTATTGCAGTATGAATCCACCAAACAGTATTACTTTTTTCAGCCGATTTGAAGCCGATATTTTAGCCGGTAAAAAAACCATTACCCTGCGTGATGAGTCTGAGTCTTTCTATCAAGCGGGCCAGCGTGTGAGCGTGTCTAACTTAGAAGATGGTCGCTGTTATGGTGAGCTTGATATCCTCTCTGTTAGCCGCGTGGCTTTTGATGACTTAAATGACACCCACGCAGAGCAAGAAAATATGAGTTTAGCTGAGCTTAAAACCTTAATTAGGCAAATTTATCCTGGTATTGAAGCGCTGTACTTAATTCACTTTAAGTTAGTTTGATGCAATTTAAATGGGTTTAATCCTTTGTAAACTCGTTTAGTTCAACTTCTTAGTCGTTATTTTTTCACTAAATTATTTTAGTGTGCGGTTATTCAAAACTCTGGTTTTTGAATAACGATAGTTCATGCAAAATCCCAAAGCAGACAGTAGACTTGTGTTATTCAACTGAATAATACGGTCTATGTCGGTGATGACAACTGAGCCCTCTAAAAAAACAGAGCAAGCAGACGTACGTGCGAATCTTATTTGCGCCGCCTATACGTGTTTCACAGCCTCTGATTATGACAAGGTTAGCATTCGACAAATTAGCGAGTTAGCTGGCGTTAATATGGCGATGATCCGTTATTACTTCGGTAGTAAGCTGGGTTTATTTGAAGCGATGGTGAGCGAGCATATACAGCCGATTCATCGCCGCGCTAAAGCCTTACAACAATCCCATGATAAACCGACCTTGGCAGATATCATGGGGGAGTTTTACCAAACAATGATCCCCAATCCTGAGTTTCCGCGTTTTCTGTTTCAGTTGATGAACTCGGAGCACTCTGTCGAGGCTAAAGGGGTCATTTTTAAATTGTTTGAGCCAATCGCTGAACTGACTCCCATGCCACATAAATTATTAGAAGGATGGGGAGAGCTTGATCCACAAATGCTGAAAATGTCGTTACTGAGCTTAATGATTTTCCCCTTTGTCATGCCAATTCCAATGGCAAAACTACATGGTTATCAACTTAATGAAGAATTTTATCAACAATTGGCCAAACACAATATTGCGCTGCTCGAAAACGGGATCTGTGGAGGAAAGCGCTAATGTCTAGTTTTAAAGGTAAGCGCTGGTATTTTTTTCCTGCATTGGCAGTTGGTTTTGTGGTGTTGGTTTTAGTGGTTAAGTTACGCAGTCATCCGCCGCTAGAGTTACAGTCAGAGCCGAGAAAATTAGTTGAAGTGACCACACTTAAGCAAGTCCCGGTTATTGCTCAAGTTGATGCGTTTGGTCGAGTGAGTCCTAAAATTCAGTGGCAGTTATTACCAGAGGTGGGCGGACGTGTGGTGTATAAGCACCCTGATCTCGCAGTGGGTAAAATCCTCGCTAAAGACACTTTATTATTATCTATTGACCCACTTGATTACCAAATTCGCCTGTCTCAAGCACAAGCAGACCGTAAAGCCCTTGAAGGTCAGCTTGCCGGTAAAGCGTTGCAACTTAAAAATCTACAGCTATCACTACAAATCGAAAATAATCGCTACGACTTAGTTAAATCAGATTTAAAGCGTAAAGAGACATTACGTAAGCAAAATTTGATTTCGCAATCAGAACTTGATGGTGAAAGGCAAAACCTATTAGCGCAGCAGCAAAAACTGCAAGAATTAGATAACAGCTTAAATCTAATGCCGAATGAAACTGACATTCTGAAGGCGCAGTTACAGCAAGCGATTGCCCGAGAACAAGAAGCCCAGAGTCAGCTAACTAAGACTGAAATTAGATTACCTTTTGAAGGCCGTGTGGCCGAAGTGAATGTTGAAGCCAGCCAAGTGGTGTCGCCACAGCAAATTCTTGCGCGTATTAATGGCATTGAGACCATGGAAGTTGAAGCGCAGGTCTCGTTAGGCGATGTGATGACATTAATGAAAACCGTTAATCAACCGCAAGCAGAAAAGGGACAACTGCCTCGCGCTGAAGCGTTAGGGCTAACGGCTGAAATCACTCTTAAAGGCGCAACTTATTCGTTTAGCTGGCCAGCTGCGATTAATCGTATTGGCGAAACCGTTGACCCAACACTTGCGACGGTAAGTGTGGTTTTGCAGGTAGAGCAAGAGTATCGCGAGCTTAAAATTGGCCAGTCACCACCGCTGGTTAATGGCATGTTTGTTAGCGCTCGGATCAAAGGCGGCGAGCGTAACTACTGGATGGTGGCAGAGCGTGCATTACATGGCGATAAACTGTATATCATGAATCAAGATAACCGATTGCAAATTATTGATGTACAAGTGCTATTCCGTCAAGAAGGCCAAGCTGCTGTACAAGGTGCGTTAGTTGAAGGCATGCAGTTAGTACTGACCGATCTTATTCCAGCAGTTAATGGCATGGCGCTGCGCACTAAAAGTAATGATGTTAGCGGATCTGAGCCTGCAAATGAGGAGACGCAGCCGTGATCGGTTTTTTTGTTCGTCATCCAACCGCAACAACGCTGTTGATGTTAGCGTTTATTGTGCTAGGTATTAAAGCGTTACCTGAGCTTAAACGTGAAACATTTCCGGAGTTTTCAAAAAACTACATTAGTGCTCAAGTCGTGCTTCCAGGTGCGTCGCCGCAAGATGTAGAAGAAAACCTCTGCCTGAGAATGGAAGATGCGGTAGACAGTCTCGGCAGTATTACCGAAACCAAATGTGACGCGCTAGAAGGCGTGGCACGCATGACATTAAAGCTTGAAGATAATGCCGACCTTGGGCGTAGCTTGGTTGACGTGCAAACTAAAATTTCGGCGATTAAAGATTTCCCGGCCGAAATTGAGCCGCCAATTGTTGAGGAGCTAGACTTTAACGAACGCATTATCGACATCGCAGTATCAGCCTCTACCAGCAAACCAGAGCTTAAAGCTTATGCCGAAGATTTAAAGCGTCGCTTAAAGTTAGATACCAGTATTAGCCAAGTTGAGATTGCTGGCTTTTCTCAACATCAATTATTGGTAGAAGTCTCACTCGGTGCAATCAAGCGCTTAGGTATGAGCGTTGCCGATGTCGCCAATCAAATCGAACAACAAAACGTGCAGTTACCGAGCGGAACGGTGGAAACGGCCAGTAAGAATATATTAATTCGGTTCGATCAACGTGAAGTTGAACCAGAGCGCCTTGGTAATATCGTTATCCGCTCAAATGCCCAAGGCGGGGTAGTGCGGCTACGGGATATTGCCACTATCACTGATAGATTTGAGCTAGATGAAGAAAGTATTCGCTTTGATGGTGAGCAAGCGGCTATTTTGACCGTGTTTAAGAATAAATCGCAAGATTCACTGCGCCTTAAAGAGGAGGTGATCGGCTTCTTAGACGCTGAGAAGCTGCGCACGCCAAACGGTATCACCATCAGTACCTCTAATGATTTGAGCTCACTATTGTGGGATCGCTTAACCATGCTGATTAAAAATGGCTGGCAAGGTGTAGTGTTAGTCTTTTTGTGCATGTGGTTATTTTTTAGTTTGCGTTACTCATTCTGGGTGGCAATGGGTTTACCTGTTGCCTTTATGGGCAGCTTGTTCTTTATGGCGCAAGTTGGATTAACCATTAACATTATGACGCTGGTGGCATTCTTAATGGCTATCGGCATCATGATGGATGATGCGATTGTGATTGCCGAATCGATTGCGGCGCACATTGAGCGGGGTATGAATAAGGCTGATGCCGTTATTCAAGGAGTAAAACGTGTATTGCCTGGGGTAGTGTCATCGTTTTTAACCACAGTTTTCATCTTTTCCAGTATCGCTTTTATGGAAGGCGATATGGGTAAAGTACTTAGAGTGATCCCGCAAACCTTGCTGCTTATTTTAACCGTAAGTTTAGTGGAAGCCTTCTTAATTTTACCAAATCACTTAGCCCATGCCGCTAAAGGTAAAGCGCGTAAAACCAGCCGCTTTAAACAAAAGTTTAATCAAAAGTTTGAGTATTTTAGAACGGTGCAATTGGTAGCAGCAGTTGAGTGGGTGATTAACTGGCGTTATGTGTTTATGGGCTCAGTGATAAGCCTGCTACTTATCTCAATTTCGTTAGCCGCGGGTGGCGCGGTGAAATTTATCGGTTTCCCAGAGCTTGATGGCGATGTTGCTGAAGCGCGAATTATATTGCCGCCAGGATCAACGCTTGAACAAACGGAGTTTGTGGTTAATCGGGTAGTGAGTGTTGCACGCGAGCTGGATGATAAATACAGCCAAAAAGAAGACAATCAAAGACTGATTCAACATATTACCGAGCGGTTTAACTTTAACGCTGATGCAGGAGAAAGCGGCGCTCACGTAGCAACGGTTAAGATTGATTTATTGAGCGCGGAGATCCGCCAGACGTTAATAAACACCTTTATCCGCGAATGGCAGCAAGGCGTGGGGGAACTGGTTGATCCAATTGCGATTGTTTACAAGCAAGGCGCAATGGGACCTGCTGGCCGCGCGATTGAAATTCGGGTACGTGGTGACGATTTAGACGAGCTAAAATCTGCGTCAATTGAAGTGCAGCAATATTTGCAGGGCTTTAATGGCGTATCAGGTGTGATGGATAGTATGCGTCCGGGGAAAGCCGAAATCTTGATGACCTTAAAACCGGGAGCGGAAGCTTTTGGGGTTAACGGTATGATGCTCGCCAGTCAGCTTCGCGGCGCGTATTTCCATCAAACTGCTGATAACATTCAAGTGGGGCCTGAGAGCATTCAAATTGATGTGCAGCTGGATAAAGTCGATGCCGCTAAACTTGAAAACTTAGCTAATTTCCCTATCACTATTGGCAGTGCTGGTGAGCAGGTGCCGTTATCGGCGGTGGCTGACTTTAAATGGCAGCGAAATTACGTCAAAATTTCACGTCTAGACGGTATGCGCTTTGTCACCATTACCGGCGAAGTGGATACTCACTTAGCCAATGCCAGCGAGATTAATAAGGCCTTTAGGGACGAGTTATTACCAGAGCTTAAACAGCGCTACCCTGGGATCAGAGTAAGCTATGAAGGTGAAGTCAAAGAGAGCGCCACCACCCAAAACTCAATGGCGAGTGGCTTTATTGTTGGCCTATTAGCGGTATTTGCCATCTTAAGCTTGCAGTTTAAGAGCTATATCGAACCCTTAGTGGTGATGGCGGTTATTCCGCTTGGTTTGATTGGCGTACTCTGGGGCCACTTATTGCTAGGTTACTCAATGAGTATGCCATCAATACTTGGTTTTGTTGCGCTGGCAGGGGTAGTGGTTAACGATTCGATTTTGTTGGTGCAATATATTCGTTACCATGTGGAAGAGGGCCAATCGGTGCATGAGGCGGTAGTGAGTGCTAGCAAAGAGCGTTTTAGAGCGGTATTTATTACGTCCTTAACCACGGCCGCCGGTATGTTACCACTGTTACTTGAAACCAGTATTCAAGCGCAGGTACTGCAACCTCTTGTGGTTTCTATGGTGTTCGGTATTTTTGCATCAACCGCACTAGTACTGTTTATGGTGCCCGCCTGCTACGCAATTTTAGAAGACTTTGGCAAGGTGAGTTTTAGTAAAAAAGACGAAGCAATAAAAGCTTAATCTTGAGTACTCACTGAGTATTATCCTGAGTAAGCCGATAGATAGAACAAAGGCGCTAACTGCAAAAGTTAGCGCCTTTTTTATCGTTAATCTGCAATCAGCGGATTTTAGCTATGTGACCGCTGTTGCTTTATTATATTTTAGTGCTTTATTACATTTTGCTGAGCATATTGAGTGTAATAGCGACAGAGTTATCTGCGGTGGTTTGTTTCGCATCTTCGTAGGTTAAATGCGCAGAACCATCAGCTTTATCTGAGATGGTGCGAATAACGACTAGCGGAATGTTGAACATATCGGTCACTTGGGCAACCGCAGCGCCTTCCATCTCAACGGCGATAGCATTGAATTCCTTAAGTAGCATGTTAACCACAGCTTTGTCTGCAATAAACTGATCGCCCGTTGCGATAATGCCTGAATGAACGCGCGCTTTACCCACAGACTCCTCTGCAGCGTTAAGTGCTAACGCTTGTAACTTTTTATCGGCATAGAATAAGCGGTCATCATAGCCATCAAGCTGACCTTTTGGCGCGCCAAAGGCGGTTAAGTCGACGTCGTGCTGTACCAGTGCCGTTGAAATTACCACATCGGCAACGTTGAGTTCAGCTCCCGCAGCGCCAGCAATACCGGTAAAGATAATACTGTTTACATTAAACTGGTTAATCAACACATAAGTGGTTATTGCGGCATTGACTTTGCCCACACCAGAGCGAGCCACAACGACAGGTTTACCTTGGATAAAGCCGGTGTAATAAGTATTTTTGGCAAGGGTATGAGTTTCGCGCTGATTAATTTTAGGCAGTAGTTTTTCAATTTCAGCATCCATTGCACCTAAAATCGCGATGGGTTGTGAGCTAGTAGCGGTATCTGCAGGTTTTGCTTGAGTATTAATAGTCATAAGTGATGAAAGTAGCGTGATAATAACAGCAGCGGTGCGCATCTTAGTGGGATTCCAGAGAGTTTAGATGCGCGCATCATAATCACATCGTTTGAGAGAGTAAATGTGGGGCACGCTTATATTCTCTTAACGTGAAGTGACTAAGGCATAGTCATCATCCAATTTAATTAAACATTGGTATGGGGCCGTTTCGCAATTATAGGTATCAAGCAAGATATTTTAAAATCATGCCAACCATACATCTGATCGAATCTGAATGTTCAATTAAGGCAATGCAGGCAAAAGTATATAATAGTTAAGCGATTGATTTTAATTCAGAATCCATAGTCAAAGAGCTTGTGTTAGATGATGCCTATTCAGATGTTGATTGGTTACGCTAAGGCTTGAATAGCGGTGTTTGCTCCATAGAGTTAAAGAATGTGCCCTTCATTGTTGGGCTAAATAGATCTAGGTTTTGATAGGCTCACACAAAAGTAAAATCTAACACTCACAAGCACCGAAGGAGTATGGTTATGAAAAGAGTTATATATCTTTTAACTTATGTTTTATTGTGCGCATCAGCATCAGCATCAGCATCAGTGGACTCTCTCCCTACAGTCAATAAATATTCTGATATGAAAACATTTGGCAGTGTTATTGTTCAGTGTCCAATAGATAAAACATGGAAAACTGTCGACAATGTAAAAAGCTGGTTTGAATCGGTATTAGGTGATTTTTTGGTTAGCATTAAAGTCACTGGAGGAAACAGAGAGCTAGAAACTATTGTTAGTTATGAAGTTGATACAGGGACTGGACAGGAAAATGCAACGGGTCAGAGTGAAGAGCGACTGATTGTACTTTCCGATTATAATTATCAATTGGTGACAACATTTAATCGCTCGACCTTACCTCTGATGCCATGGACGACGAAAGTCACATTGGAAAAAGTTACCTTTATAGATAAACCTGTTGATTACACGCTTATTAAATTTTCTCAGTCAGGGAGTATAAATGTTCCTCCGAGTAGGAAAGAAGCAACAAAAGCCAAAATACAAAAACTTTTTAATACTGTGTTTGCGCCGTCGTTAAAGGAGAAGTTTGATGGTTGCTCTTAGTGCATTAAGCTCTGTTAACGCCTTTTAAGGGGGCATAACACTGAGTTGTTTAAATAGCTGATAAAGTTGGAATAAGTATTGTCGCTTCACTGAATTTAGGCTCTTTACCTAAATGGACTTACCTAGATAATAAAGCCCACGGTTTTCCCATGGGCTTTTATTTTTTAAGAATCAAATTTAGTGAGATCCGCTTCATTAGCACCATCATTGCATTCTCCGCGGATTGTGCCGCGATCATACTGAATACTTCGATAAAGTTCGATATAGCCATCGCGGCAATAACCATTCATCTTTATTGTTTGCTGCAAACCATGTTCAATTTGCGCAGTCCAGCCACTTAAGTCGGGCCCTTGATAGCGCTTTTTAGAGCGTGAACGCTTTTTCTGATTTGAGCGAACTTCGTGAGGTAAAGCCGCTGTTTGTGATTTTGGTAACGACAATAAGGCGCGATAGGTAAATAGCTTAAGGCCATTACTTTTGATATCAGTTCTAAAAGAGTCGGTCACCAAGCCTGCAAACTCCTCCGGATTAATTTCAGGCTTGCTACTACTGCATGCACTGAGTAATAGGGTAAAGGCAAGTGCGCTAAGGTGTTTAGTAGCCTTATGAGGTAAACAAGCGCCTCTTTTACGAGGGGAAATGATTAAATTTGGTAAGTTAGCTGTCATATTTTTATTCTAGTTTTTAGGCTAATTTTTATTATTAGTCATCAGCATAACGTATATTGAAGTAAGTTAGCAGTATGATTACAGGATTTTACCGCCAATGGATGCAAGTGTTACTCAATTTTGGTTTGAAAGGGTTAACAACATTGATTGGACATTTACGGCTGGAGATTTTGCAGCGTTATTTTTGCTAGTTTTGTGGCTTTGGGTTTTATGGCCTACAGCAGAGTTGGCAAGGTTATTAAAAAATCCACCAAGACAATCTCAAATCCTGATTGCAACAGTCAGTTTAACAGGCCTGTGGCTGCTCAATGCAAATGTCACTGCAGGGATCCATATTCATTTCTTAGGCCTTGTTGTATTAATGCTAATGTTTGGCTGGAGACTGGCGACTTTGATTGCATTACCTCCCACGCTGTTTTTTAGTCTTTTTGTATTTAAGCTACCTGCAGAGTTTGCTGTATATGCATTACTTGGTGTGTGTTTACCAATTTTTGGCTGTTTTTTACTGTATAGCCAAATGTTTAAGTATCTACCACATCAACTATTTATCTATATATTTTGTGGCTCTTTCCTTAATGGCTTCCTGTCTATTGTGTTTCATATATTAGCTTGGGCAGCTTGGTTATCGGTATCGACGGACTATAGTTGGGAGTTCTTAAGCGATAATTACTTAGTGCTTATTCCCTTACTTGGGTTTCCCGAGGCGTTGCTTAACGGCATGGCGATAACTTTGTTAGTGGTGTATCGCCCCGACTGGTTATATGACTATTCTGATAGAACCTACCTTTGGAAGAAGTGACACTTAATTTAGCTGCGCCCAGCCCTGTATTTAGGGCATTCATCAGCAATTGTTAACCACTTTAACTGACTATCTGTATAGATATGATAATTCGGGCTAATTAAATTTGGATCATCAAGGCTAGTCATGCTTAATGTGAGGTAGTCTGGGTAGCGTAAATCACGAAAGCTGATTTGAGTGCCGCAGTGCTGGCAAAACCCCCGCCTTACATGTTCAGATGAGGCATATTCTTTTGGCTGTTGATTAAGCCAATTAACTTGTTCACGTTTAAAGTCCATCCAAGCTCCCACTACGGAACCCGTACTTTTTTGACATTGACGGCAATGGCAATAGTCGGCATCAAAAGGTTCACCTGAGGTTTGGTATTGCACCTTGCCGCATAAGCAACTACCGCTGCGCTTAGTTAAACGTATTGCGGTCACTCGTTCTGACATAATGTATTTCTCCGTATTCAATAGTGGTCATCACTGGCAGTTAATAGCTAGCCCTTTTAGCAACTAATTATGTTAAGGTCAATTTGTGAGCGTGATGCTCTACATTATTGAATGGATAGTTATCGTTGGCTTGGAGGCCTGTATGTTTGAAACAACTGAAGTTTTATTGTTGTTACTGTTTGTTGCTGTTTTTTACATTTATAACGAGCTTCGTGTAACCCGTCAGCGCTTTTTCAATATAGATCGCAAACTAGATTGTTTATTAGAGGAAAAGGGGATTCTTTTCGATAAGCAAACCTATGTTCCGAAAGATGTGCTAGTGGCATTCAATTTAGGTCACAAATTAAAAGCCATTCGCTTATATCGCCACCATACAGGAGCGAGCTTGAAGCAAGCCCATGAATTAATAAATAGTCTCGAGTCAAACTAATTATTCACAGAATTAATGGATTTGATTAATTTGTTAGCACTATCTGCTGTGAATTGTCATTTTATGGCGTTTAAATCGTGTGTTTTATCGGCGTGATTGTTGTTTTTATGCTTCAGGGTTAACTGCGTGTTGCTTGTGTGGCCTGTTTAATTAACACAATGTTTTTTATATTGAGTTATTCATTTTTTTAAGGTTATATTTTTAAGGATTGTTCAAAGTAAGTGGGGTATTTCTTACTAATTGATGTGTTTAGAGATAACCTTTTAGTGAATCACATTTTTTGTGAACTGGGCATGTTACTTTGGCATGAAATAATCAAAAGGGCATTTATGCCTTTTATAAAATGTCAGTGATGGAGCTAGGGTGTTGAACAAGAAGAGTAAGTTTTATAAAAATATCGGATTCCAAGTGGTTGTCGCCATGGTTTTAGGCGCAATCGTTGGTATGGTGATGGGACATGATGCCTCTATATTTGCTCCGCTAGGGACGTTTTTCATTCACTTAATTAAAATGTTAGTGATCCCGTTAGTTGCCGTTTCAATTATTGCAGGTGCAGCAAGCTTAGGTGCGGGCCCGTCAGCAGGTAAAGTCGGTATTGGTACTATCGCTTTCTTTATGGCGACGTCAGCATTGGCTGTGACCTTAGCACTAGTGATGGGCGAATTTTTCCAGCCAGGTGTGGGCATGGACTTTTCACAGCATACTGCAGGTCTCGCTGCGGTAACGGCTGAGCAGGGCGCACTGCCAGGTGTGGCTGATACCATTATTGGTATGATCCCAACTAACGTATTTGAAGCACTGACAGGCGGCAATATTTTACAGATCTTAGTATTCTGTATCTTCTTCGGTATCGCACTGACTAAAGTGAATCAAGAAGCGGCTAAGCCAATTACTTCAGCTTTGAATACAATCGTTGAAGCCTTCATTTGGATGATCAACATCGTTATGCTAATTGCCCCTATTGGTGTATTTGGCTTGATGGCTGATTCTGTTGGTACTTTTGGCTTCCAGTCACTGACTGTCGTGCTAAACCTATTCGTGGTTTATGTTGCTGCAATCTTGATTTATGGCTTTATCTTCTTCCCATTAATGGTGAAGTTCTTCTCTAATGTACCGGTTGGTAAATTCCTATCGGCAATGAAGAAGCCACAAGCGCTAGCTATGTCTACCGCTTCATCTATGGCAGCGCTGCCAGTTAACATCGAAGTGTGTGAGAAAGAGCTAGGCGTTTCTAAGTCGACGGCTGCATTCGTATTGCCATTAGGCGCTACGATTAACATGAGTGGCAACGCGATTTATTATGGTCTAGTAGCGGTATTCTTTGCGCAAATGTTCAATGTTGAATTAGGTCTTGCGGCCTATGTGGCGATCATCTTCACCTCGACATTAGGCGCAATTGGTCAAGCTGGTGTACCGGGTCCATCATTCCTTGTTATTGCGGTATTAGTGGCGGCAGGTATTCCAATTGAAGGTCTACCACTATTGTTTGCTTTAGACCGTGTGTTTGACATGATCAGAACAACACTCAACATTACTGGTGATGCAGTTTGTGCTGTGGTAATTGATAAGTTCAATCCAGAGACTGAGGCTGTTGTTGAAAGTGTAGAAGCTACAGCTAAAAGTTAATCTTAGAGTTGATGAGAAATTGTTTTAATTGCTAGGCTCGACACCGTTTAGAAACGGTTAGTTAGCAAAACAAAAAATTAGCAGTAGAACATTAGCAACAATACTAAATCCTCTATTCAATAAGTTTGAATGGGGGATTTTTTTTAGTCGATTTTGCTGCCTGATTAATCAACGTGTAACCTAAGAATTTCATTTAATCTAGCTTGCTAAAGTTGCTGGAGCTATTGATTTTTAGAGTGAAAGCTCCTCTACAGTGATAACCTTAATCAGTGTCCTAGCTATTCGGATTTCCTATTTGGTCATGCTCGGTGATTAAGCTATAAACCCAATATATCTGACGCTGAACGTGCGCTTAAACTGCTGCGGCGAATAGTTGGCAAGACTAGCCAGAACAATATCTGTTCGAGCTAGAGTTGCCGTAGCAACATTTTATAAAGTCTCATTCAGTAATAGCTAAAGTGTGACCATTCCCCTGCTTGTAAACATGGTTTCTGCGAGCTAATGTCGATTATTTTTGTGGAAAGAGCGATTGATTGCGCTTAGTGAGTAAATATTCTTCATGAATGTCGTCGGTTTAGTTGTTCTTTGTTTTATATCAAAAAAAAACAGCTTTGATCGAAATAAGTGCTTAAGGTCTGCTAACTGTATGACAAATGGTCTTTGTTGTGTTGTTTGAACTGTGTCATATTTCATCAGTTTGTGGGATGTGACTTCAGTTTTACGTCTGACTTTTATCTTAAGTTATTGTTGAATATAGAATTAACTTAATGAAATTCTGTTGGTGACTTGTTGGTATGTCAAAAGTTGTTTAACGTCAATTTTTACGTATTAAAACTACATAAAGCGTTATTTATTCAACCAGTTCAGGCGTTGCGTCACACTAATTACCTCGAAAACCTGATTTTTTGTCGGTAACTTACAAATTTGACCGGAAAGTGTGAAGTTCAACTCGGAATATTAGTTAACAAAGATTTACTATTGGGTATCCAAACTTTTAACGGTTGATTTTAGTGATGGCAGGTTTCTCAAACCAAGTTATAACAATCAAAAAGGGCTTAAATGTGCCCATAGCCGGCGCACCTAAACAAGTGATTAATGACACTAAGTCATCGACACATGTTGCCTTATTGGGTGAAGAATATATTGGCTTAAAGCCAACTATGCTGGTTGAAGAGGGTGACATTGTCCAAAAGGGCCAAGCGCTTTTTGAAGACAAGAAAACCCCCGGTGTCATTTATACCGCTCCCGCGAGTGGCAAGATCGTTGCTATTAACCGCGGCGAACGCAGACTATTCCAATCAATCGTTATTGAATGCAATGATGATGCGCCTAAATCCTTTGCACCTTGCAAAGCGTTTAACGAGTTAAGCCGAGAAGATGTTCAAGCCAAGTTAGTAGAAAGTGGCCTTTGGACAGCATTACGTACGCGTCCTTTCTCTAAAGTGCCTCAATTAAATACATCGCCTGCTGGCATCTTTGTAAGCGCAATGGATACTAATCCATTGGCGGCTGAGCCTAGATTGATTATTGCTGAGCAAACTGAAGCATTTGCCGCTGGTTTACAAATTCTAAGCCTACTGACCGACGGTAAAGTACATTTATGTCAGGAGGCTGGTGAGTCTTTACCTGGCCACGATCTTGCTAAAGTGAGCAACCATTTCTTTGCGGGTGTGCATCCTGCAGGCATAGTTGGTACCCATATTCATTTCGTCTTACCTGCAAGTCTAGAGCGCCCAGTGTGGCACCTTGGCTATCAAGACGTTATTGCCTACGGCAAACTCTTTTTAACTGGTGAGCTTTATACCGACCGTGTTGTGGCGTTAGCTGGTCCTGATGTAATTAATCCACGTCTTATCCGCGTTCAAGCGGGGGCAAAGCTATCAGAAGTGGTTGCTGGCGAGTTAAAAGAGGGCAATTCACGTGTGGTGTCTGGTTCAGTATTATCGGGTCACACCGCAAAAGGGCCTCATGATTTCTTAGGTCGCTTTAATAACCAAATCAGTGTGCTGCAAGAAGATGCTAAACATCAAGTGCTTCCTTGGGTACGTGGTGGTTCGCAAAAGTTCTCTATTACGCGTGCGGTAACGTCACGTTTAAAAGGCGCTAAGCAACTATTTGATTTTACCACTCACACCGGTGGTTCAGCTCGCGCCATGATGGCATTTGGTCAGCTTGATCGCGTGATGCCACTTGATATCTTACCGACCTTACTCGTTAGGGACTTAGTGGTTCGTGATACGGATGAGGCGCAGCAACTTGGTGCACTTGAGCTAGATGAAGAAGATTTAGCACTGTGTACGTTTGTTTGCCCTGGCAAGTACGACTTCGGTAAAGAGTTACGTGCTTGTTTAGAGATTATTGAGAGGGAAGGGTAATGAGTCAGCAAGATAAAAAGCCTGATATCCAAGAAGATTATTATGCGCCGGGTAGTTCAGTTAAGGGCTATTTAAGTTCATTACTGATTGCTCGTGGCCGCAGCACTCAAGGCAAAGTCCATATTCGTGACGCCATTGATGTTAAACGTACCATGACTATTGTCGGCTTATGTTTATTGCCAGCCATTTTGTTTGGTATGTACAACATCGGCCTGCAAGCACAAATTGCCGTGGCTTCAGGTTTAGCTACCGCTGATGTTTGGCAGCTAGCGATTTTTAACTTTGTCTTTGGTGGCTTGAGTGAACAAACCGGTATTGTGGGTTTATTTGCTTATGGTCTGAGCTTTTATGCACCTATCTACCTAACTGCGTTGGCGGTGAGCCTGTTTTGGGAAATGGTATTTGCCAAGGTGCGTGGCCAAGAGTTGCATGAAGGCTTCTTTGTTACCGCATTATTGTTCACCTTGATTTTACCTGTATCAACGCCGCTGTGGCTGGTGGCTATGGGTATTACCTTTGGCGTGATCATGGCAAAAGAAGTATTTGGTGGCATGGGCTACAACTTTTTAAACCCTGCGTTAGCCGGTTTAGCCTTTATCTACTTTGCTTATCCGTCACAGGTGACAGCGGTAAGTCAGTTAGTTGCGGTTGACGGATTCTCAGGCGCAACCACCTTAATGCAAACGGCGGCGGGCAAGGTCAGCTTTGCTGATTACGCTTGGTTTAATGCCTTTAGCGACCCTAACTGGTGGAACGCGTTCTTTGGTTTTACCGTGGGTGCGATTGGTGAAACCAGTACGTTGGCATTATTGATTGGTGGTGGCTTCCTTATTCTTACCCGTTTAGCTGACTGGCGCATTGTTGCTGGCGTGCTGTTTGGCATGATCTTAACTGCCACAATGTTCAATGTGATTGGTTCAAGCAAAAACGATATGTTCGCAATGCCTTGGACATGGCACTTGGTCACCGGTGGTTTTGCTCTGGGTATGATGTTTATGGCAACCGATCCGGTAACCACTTCATACACCCGTAAAGGCAAAGTGGCTTACGGTTTGCTGATTGGTTTTATGACAGTGCTTATTCGTGTGGTCAACCCGAAAATGCCAGAAGGCATTATGCTGGCGATTCTATTTGCCAACCTATGGGCACCAATTTTCGATTACCTGGTGGCGAAAGCAAACATCAAGCGGAGACTAAAACGCCATGGCAATTAAGAAAGATTCTTTTGTTGGCACCATGATTTTCACGGTGACCTTATGTCTATTGTGCTCATTTATGATCACAGGTACTGCCGAAGTATTGAAAGAGCGCAAGTTAGTTAAGAAGCGTGATGAGTTGATGCGCAACGTGCTGATTGCTGCTGATGTTGAACTAAGCGGTCAAGACTTTAGAGCCTTGTTCAAAAAAGACGTTAAGCCGCTTTTAGTGTCAATCGACACGGGTGAAGCCGTTAGTGATGCAACAGTGATGGATTTTGACCCACGCATGGCGTCAATTAACCCTGAAACATCAATCAAGCTTGAGAAAAAGCAAGATAAAGCCAAGATCAAAACCCGTGCAAATCAAGTGCGTGTATTTAAAGTCTTTGACGATAGCGGCGAGTTAACCAGCGTAGTTTTACCGATTTACGGTAAAGGCTTATGGTCGATGGTATACGGCTTTGTGGCACTCAAACCTGATTTAAATACTATTGAAAACGTCGTGTTTTATGAGCACGGTGAAACTCCAGGTATTGGTGACTTTCTTAATGATGCCGAGTGGACCAATCAATGGCATAACAAGCAGATTTTTGACGACAAAGGCAAGGTTGCTTTTAAAGTGGTTAAAGGTGGAGCTAAAGAAGGCGATATTCATGGTATTGACGCTGTGAGTGGTGCAACCATGACTGGACGCGGCGTACAACGTTCAATTCAGTTCTGGTTTGGTAGCGAAGGTTTCGAAGCTTTCTTCAAAAAATTAAAAGCGTCGGAGGTATAACGGATGAGTACTCAATCTATTTCGACTCGCGAAATGCTAACAGGGCCAATTTTTGCTAATAACCCAGTAGCAATGCAGGTGTTGGGTGTTTGTTCGGCTTTGGCGGTAAGTAACTCAATGCAAACTGCATTGGTGATGACGCTAGCGGTGACCTTTGTACTGGTGTTCTCGAACTTGATTATTTCAAGCATACGTTCACTTATCCCAAATAGCGTGCGTATTATCGCGCAAATGACAGTGATTGCATCACTGGTGATTGTGGTTGATATGGTGCTACAAGACGTAGCCTATGAACTATCACGTCAGTTATCGGTATTCGTTGGTTTGATTATTACCAACTGTATCATCATGGGCCGCGCTGAAGCGTTTGCCATGAAAAACCCGCCGCATTTAGCCGTGGTAGATGCCGTCGGTAACGCGTTAGGTTATGGCGTAATTTTATTAGGTGTGGCGTTTGTTCGTGAATTACTGGGCAGTGGCACACTATTTGGTCATGAGATCCTAAAGACGGTTGAGAATGGCGGTTGGTACCTTGCGAACGAAATGTTCAAGTTACCTCCAAGTGCCTTCTTCTTAATTGGCTTAATGATTTGGTCAATCAACGTCATTCAACGTAAGCGAGGCTAAGGGCTGATATGGAACATTATATTAATCTGTTTGTACAAGCCGCGTTTATCGACAACATGGCGCTGTCTTTCTTTATGGGCATGTGTACCTTCTTAGCGGTATCAAAAAAGGTATCAACCTCTTTTGGCCTAGGTGTCGCCGTTATTGTGGTAATGACCTTGGCTGTACCGCTTAACCAGTTGATTTACTCCAATATTCTGGCGCCAGGCGCACTCGCTTGGGCGGGTTACCCTGCATTGGATTTAAGCTACCTGCAGCTAATTACCTTTATTGGTGTGATCGCAGCCTTAGTGCAGATCTTGGAAATGTTTTTAGATAAATACATTCCTGCACTGTATGACTCGTTAGGTATTTTCTTACCTTTGCTAACCGTTAACTGCGCGATTTTCGCAGGGGTTATCTTTATGGCAAACCGCGACTATAACCTTGCAGAGTCAACGGTATTTGCTATGGGTTCAGGCTTTGGTTGGGCAATGGCGATTGTGATGCTAGCGGGTCTGCGTGAGCGCATGAAGTTCCATGCTATTCCTGAAGGCTTACAAGGCATTGGTATTGTATTTATTACCACGGGCTTGATGGCGTTAGGCTTTATGGCTTTCTCCGGTATTTCTATTTAAGGCTGTTTGAGTTTTTAAACCTTAATGAAAACGAATTAAACAAAAGGTAGATTCGATGGAAATGGCAATTGGTATCGGTATGTTCACGTTTGTGGTGAGTATATTGGTAATGGTGATTTTATTCGCCAAGAGCAAACTGGTGTCTACGGGTGATGTGAATATCCGTATTAACGACGACCCTGAAAAAAGTATTTCAACCCAAGCGGGTGACAAGCTTTTAGGCGCGTTAGCGGGTAAAAATATCTTTATTCCGTCAGCCTGTGGTGGCGGTGGTACATGTGGTCAATGCCGCGTTAAAGTAAAATCTGGCGGTGGCGAGATCTTAGCCACAGAGCGTGACCATATAAATAAGAAAGAAGCTAAAGAAGGTTGTCGCTTAGCGTGTCAGGTATCGGTGAAAACCGATATGGAACTTGAAGTTGAAGAAGAGATCTTCGGCGTTAAGAAGTGGCAATGTGAAGTTATTTCTAACAATAACCAAGCGACCTTCATTAAAGAGTTACTGCTTAAATTACCGGAAGGTGAAGACGTACTGTTTAAAGCCGGTGGTTATATTCAGATTGAAGCGCCTGCTCACGAAGTCAAATATGCAGATTTTGATATTCCTGCAGAGTACCGTGACGATTGGGAAAAGTACGACCTATTCAAGTTGGTTTCAAAAGTTGACGAAGACGTATTGCGTGCATACTCAATGGCTAACTATCCTGATGAGAAAGGCCGTATCATGCTGAACGTGCGTATTGCTACGCCGCCAAGCGACAATATTGCTCCAGGTAAGATGTCATCGTACATCTTCAACCTAAAAGCGGGTGACAAAGTCACTATCTCCGGCCCATTTGGTGAGTTCTTTGTTAAAGAAACTGACGCTGAAATGGTGTTTATTGGTGGCGGCGCAGGTATGGCGCCAATGCGTTCACATATCTTTAATCAGCTTAAAGGTGTTAAAACCAAACGTAAGATGAGCTTCTGGTACGGCGCGCGTTCAACTCGCGAAGTATTTTATCAAGAAGACTTTGATACGTTAGCGGCAGAAAACGATAACTTTGTTTGGCATGTGGCATTGTCTGATCCATTACCGGAAGATAACTGGGATGGTTACACAGGCTTTATTCATAATGTACTTTATGAGAATTATCTTAAAAATCATAAAGCGCCAGAAGATTGTGAGTTCTATATGTGTGGACCTCCTATCATGAATTCATCAGTTATCGCGATGCTTGAAAGCCTTGGTGTTGAGCCAGAGAACATCTTACTAGATGACTTTGGTGACTAGCTCTAATTAGGTGGTTTTCAATCTAGAGTGACTAGAGTAGGGTCACAAATATGTGGTCGTACCTAATCAATGAGCAATAGATTTTCAATTGCTATAAAAACATAAAAGGCGCAGCTTAATGGCTGCGTTTTTTTATATTGAAAAACATATATCGAGATCATCTGTTTGTTGTGTTTTATTATTTCTTGCTTGATTTGTATCTTAAGTGTGATTGGTTTGTTGTCAATTTGTTTTTGTGGTTTTTAGTCAGTGTAAAATGCATTGTAATTGTTGGTTTTTTTGTGTTTTAGTGTTTCATTTTGTCATCGATTGGATTATTGTTTGCGCAGCTAGGAGAGCTGCAGTGTTTATGAGATTTAATCACTGAATTATATCAAGGATGGCATAGTACCTGCTCATGCTTATCATATACCTGCACATCTTTATCTCTTAGCATTACAAACAATATAAGGGAATAAATTGATGAGACAAACAACCACTGCTTTAGCCATTCTTTTAAGTCTTACAAGCCTAAGCGCTGTAGCAGCTCAAGATAATAATTATCAACACGAAGCAGGTCTTAGTTATACAACTAATTCAGAAGAAGTGAGCGACGGTCTTTGGAACGCGAATTATCGTTATTACTTTGAAAGTGTAGAGCAAAGTAAAGCACCTTACGCACTGAACGGCTTTTTAGCACAAGAATCAAATATCGGTGCAAATTACCAAAATTTCGATCCAGCAGATAGCGATAGTTACGGTGTTGATGGCACATTTGTGCTTGGATCTAACTGGTTCGTTGGTGCTAATTATCAAAAATTTGATGTCGCAAGTTATGACTTCAACACCTATGGTGCTGAAGTGGGTTATTACTTTAATGATAGCTCTGCAGTTTCTGCATTTTATCAAGATGGTGATGATAACTTCACCGAAACATACGGTCTAAAGGTACGTAGCTACATCGCTCTGCAATCTACAGCTGGCATCGATTTGAATGCTAGCTGGGCACATAACGAATTTGATGATGTGCTAAATGTAGGCGCTGATTGGTATATCAATAATGCTTGGTCTGTTGGCGCAGGTTACACAAATAGTGATAATGATGATGCATTTGATGTGCGTACAGCTTATTGGTTACGTATTACCGACGGCATTTCAGCTAACTTCCAAATTTCTAAAGTATTAGATTCAGATTACGACGGTGTTGGCCTAGGCTTAGGCCTAGTAGGTCGTTTCTAAGTTACTTGGGATGTCAAAGCGTAGCTGATGGCTGCGCTTTATATCATTGAGCCAGTGATTGTCCATGAGTGAGGCTATCGAATCGCAGTCATAGATTGATTTCATTTACTTGTTGGATACCTTTGCTGTTTTAGGTCGCGAAAAGAGATTTTCACTAGCATTGTAAACTTTTGCTTAAATCTGTTTAATTTTGTATCGGTGCAGGTTACAATTGCGCCTCATTTAGGTCGTATCAGTGATCAAACCTCTCTTGAAGAGATGATTTCCAAATTAGCTTTATTCACTGTATGACTTATTGGGTAAATAAGAGCATTAAATTCCATTTGCTATATATTAAATCAGTTCTAACTATAATGTATCGATATAGTTGAACAGAAAAGTTAAGGGTTTAATAATTCTGATGTAAATAAATCATCTATTAATAATGCATTTGTTTGCATCTTAATGAGGACTCACCGAGTTTATATTTGTTTTTACTTATCTAGCGATTATTTAAATTACGTCTTTAAATTTATTTTAGGAGTGTGGTTTGAGTGCGCTTAGCTATTTTTTTGGTTTTTAAATCATTACATGGAGTTTTAATGAGAGTATTTATTCTAATACTTGTGTTGGTACCATTTTATGCGCCTGCGGCACTTTTTGGTGTTGATTGGGGGGAAAGTATTGATAAGTATGGCGAGTTAACTAAGCTAAACGATTATTATAAAGTAGTAACAAATAGTGTGCCAGAGCCGCTTTCAATAGCCAAAAATTATGAACTAGTACAAAAGCCTGATAATGGCTTAGTTAAAATCTTGATGACGAGTTACGAGTATTCAGCCTTTAGTGATAGCTTTCAAAGTGATTATGTAGAAATTCAAGATTATTTAATTAACGATGGCTACGAAACGAGGGAGTTTAGACAAAGCGAGCTATCATCCTATCAGTGTATCTTGCAAGGCGAATGTGTTGGTATGCTTTGGATTGGCGTAAACCATGATCAGAGCGTAGTTGTTCTAGAGCAAATAATGAACGGTAGAGAACGTTCATTTATTCAATTGGAAGTCAAATCCAATACTTTTATTACATCGAACTAGTCTATATTTTTCTATTTAAGTATCATATTTTTATGGTTATTTTATAGATGAATTAATTCTATTTGTTTCTAGTCAAAAATTTATAAGAGGTCTTTAAATTCCATTAGGTTTATATGGTTATTTCAATTTTGGACTATATTAACTGATTGCTGAAGAGGTGTTATCCCTTCATTGTTTTCGAATGGTATAAATTATGCCTCGAGTTAAACCTGTGTAATGCCTTATATCTAACTCTATTATAGTTTGCTACTGGTTAAATGTGGTGTAAACCATAGAGTCAATGATAGTGCTATGTTGTTGCTAGACGTCAAGAACTGGGTACCTATTAGTTGTTTATTTTCAGACATTGTTTAAGTTCAAGATATCATGATTCTATTTTATTGGTTTGTTCATTCATTACTAACAATATATGATACTGAATATTCATTATTTATAGGTAGGACAGAGTAAATGGGCACAGCTGAATTTTTGATTATAGCTTTGGTTGCAGCAGCTTTAGCTCTTGGTTACTTGTCGATTTATCCTAAAGTTGCAGGTAATAATTTCAATAAAATTTCAATGTGCGATCTAGTGTGTTCTGCATTTGTATTTACGCTCGTTGGGACTCAATATTGGGGCTCAGGTTATGAGTTCAGTCTATTTCTTTTTAGCACAAACTGGTTTTGGTTCACTTTGATTATTTATGCCTTAATTGAGATCCCTTTAGCTATTTGGTATTTCAAAAAATATGGTGTTGCGATTAACGGTGAAGAATAATTGTAGCGTCAGTTGCAAATGATGAGCCTTAGCTAAGGGCTATTTTGGGATTCACAGGTTTTGAATGCTCTATTTAAAGTCTTACTCAATACTTCTTCTTACTTTATTCTCTGTTTCTTACTTGCCGTCATTTAGCTGTCAACGCCAGTAAACCAAGACTTTGTCGGCAAGACAGCACGGGTGAAGAGCGCTAGCAGCTGTAAAAGTTGCAACCAGTGCAAACAAAAGCCTTAAACCGTGATCGGCTAATCAAACTCAAAATATACTCACTAGAGTGTTAATTCTCTGACAGTTTTTTTTGCATTAGCTGATTATAATCTGCTTCAGTTTCCGTACTGTTGAGTTAATTTTCAATGTCTAAACCAGCTTTGCTTCTTTCGGCGTTAGCCTTGTCTTTAAGTTTGTGCTCAGCACAAACCTTTGCTTCTATTGATGGTATGAAGCCTAAACCTGTCGAAGGGGCGCCTTTAGGTTATATCATTCATAATCCCTATGAAAATGCGCCACTTACCGCTCTAGTCACTTTAGCAGGCCACACTATTTCGGGCGTAGAAGTCACTGTGCATGCTAATGATGCAGACGGTGTAAGCCTGACTTATCAGGTCGATGATATGCGGGTGATGGATGAAGGTGGCGTGCCTATTTTTGGTCTTTATCCTGCATTTATGAACACCTTTACCGTGAAGTGGACCGAGAACGGTGAGCCTAAGTCGCACGATTATCAAATGCTGACACCTGATATCGACATGGGCTTTTCTGAAAGCCAGTGGGCAAAAGCGCCACTTGTCGAGGTTGAGCACGTAGATGCCGACTTTAAAGACAGACTGTACTTTGTTAACTGGACCAATGCCGACGGTAAAGCCGCGCCACTAATGCACAATAACTCTGATGCACCTGGCGCTTTTTCTTGGGACGGTAAGCCAGGCTTCTTTATTATTGATACTGCGGGGGATATTCGCTGGTATATGAACCCTTATACCACTCATGACGCTAAAACCTACGATAACGCAGGTTACGCTATGGGGATGAACGTCACTAAAGACGGCAACATGGTGTGGGTACAGGGCCAAGGCTGGAAGAAAATGTCGATCATGGGACGGATGATCTCTGAGCATAGTCTGCCGGGTAACTTTATCGATGCCTCTCATGAAGGCATAGAAGGCGCTAACGGTAACGTGTTTATCCGCGCAGCAGCCAAAGATTACCGCACCAAAGATGGTCGCCTAGTTAATACTGTCCGCGATCAGATTATAGAAGTAGATAACACAGGTAAGCTGGTGGATTACTGGGACCTGAACACCATTTTAGATCCTATGCGTGATGCTGCGCTGTTATCACTCGATGCGGGCGCAGTGTGTTTAAACATTAATCTTGATGATGCGGGGCACCAAACCACAGAAGAAGACTTAGCCAAGGCGCCGTATGGCGATATTCACGGCGTTGCGACAGGTCGTAACTGGGCCCATGTAAACTCGATTGAATATGATCCAACAGATGACAGCATTATTATCAGCTCACGTCATCAGTCGGCGGTGATTAAAATTGGTCGTGACAAGCAAGTGAAATGGATCTTAAGTGCCAGCAAGGGCTGGAGCGAAAAGTTTCAAGATAAATTATTAAAGCCTATTACCGCTGACGGTGAACCAATTTGGTGTAACGAGAAAGGGGCATGTCAGGACAAAGACTTTGACTTTAGTTGGACATCACACACAGCTTATTTAGTCCCAGAAAAGGGTACCTTGACCGTGTTTGATAATGGCGATGGTCGTGACTTAGGTCAGCCGATGTTTGCCAACGAAAAGTACTCTCGCTCAGTTGAATATAAAATCGATGAGCAAAACATGACGGTTCAGCAAGTCTGGGAATACGGTAAAGATGAGCTGGGTTATGAAGGCTACTCACCGGTGACATCTATCGTTAAATACCAAGCGGATAAAGATAGCATGATGAGCTACTTCGCTTCTGCCGGCCTGTTTGGTTTAGGTGGTGGTTACGGTAACTTAAAGATGGATGACACCACAGGTAAGGTGCAATCTATCTTGGTTGAGCACAGATACGGCGAAACTAAGCCTGCTGTTCGCATCAATATCGACAGCCATGATATGTTTGCGACGGGTTACCGCGCTCAGGTTATTCGGGCTAATGAGATGTTGAAATAACAGTGAAATGCTTAAATGATTCAATGCTGAATTAATCGGTTACAGAATCGAGCTGACAAATAAAAATAGCGCCATAAGGCGCTATTTTTGTATCTGCTACTCGGTTATTAACTAACGTGCAGTTGCCGCTTTCATATTACGGGTAAATTCAGCAAGGGCGCTTAATAGCGCGGATTCGTTGTCTTTATTGGCTTCAATAATTTTAACCACTGCTGAGCCTGAAATCGCGCCAGCTGCGCCAGCATCAATCGCCTCTTTGACTTGAGCTGGTTCGGCAATACCAAAACCTAATAGTGGCGGCGCGCCATTAAATTCTTTCAGACGATTAAGAATATCGGTAATTGGCATGCCCGCTTTTGACTCTGTGCCTGTTACTCCTGCGCGCGATAATAGGTAAGTATAACCTTCACCTTTCTCGCTCACTTGCTTAAGCGTATCGCTATTAGCATTTGGCGGAGCGATAAATATTGGGCACACGCCGTGAGCTTTTGCTGACTCGATAAATGGTGCAGCTTCTTCCACTGGCACGTCAGCAATCAAGACTGAATCAACACCAGCAGCTTGGCATTTGGCGTAAAAGGTATCGACGCCATTCGCGAACACTAGGTTGGCGTACAGTAGCAGACCAATTGGTAGCTCAGGATATTTAGCACGGATGCTGGCTAACATCTCAAAACACTGACTTGGTGTGGTACCAGCAGCCAAAGAGCGTAAATTAGCGCCTTGGATAACAGGGCCGTCGGCGAGTGGGTCTGAAAACGGGAAACCGAGTTCTAGAGCGTCAGCACCGTTTTCGACTAAGGTGTCGATGATTTTAAGCGATAGCTCAGGCGATGGATCACCTAAGGTAACGAATGGCACAAATGCGCCTTGGTTTTTTTCATTTAGGGCGGCAAAGGCTGCCTGGTAACGTTGACTCATTGCCACTCTCCTAGTTGTTTTGCTTGTTAGTTTGTTGCTCTTCAAGGATGTCCGCAACCGTGAAGATATCTTTGTCGCCGCGGCCAGACAGGTTAACCACTAAAATGGTTTCTTTGGTCGCCTCTTTGGCAAGTTTTACTGCGTAAGCTAAGGCGTGAGCAGATTCAAGTGCTGGGATAATGCCTTCACTGCGTGCCAATAACTGGAATGCTTCTAGTGCTTCATCATCGGTAGCCGATTCGTAAGTCGCGCGGCCTGTTGAGGCAAGGTGCGCGTGCTGCGGCCCAACCGATGGGAAGTCAAGACCGGCTGACACTGAGTAAGATTCCTCGATTTGGCCTTCACTGTCTTGCATTAGCGGCGCTTTCATACCAAAGAAAATACCGGTTTTACCGTGTTTTAGCGGCGCGCCATGCATAGGAGTATCAATGCCTTTACCGGCAGGCTCAACACCAATCAAAGCGACCTCTTCTTCGTCAATAAAGTCGGCAAACATACCAATTGCGTTAGAGCCACCGCCAACACAGGCGATAACCGAATCAGGCAAACGGCCTTCACGCTCAAGAATTTGACGCTTAGTTTCTTCACCAATCATACGCTGGAATTCACGCACAATTGTTGGGAATGGGTGTGGACCTGCAGCCGTGCCAAGTAGATAGTGGGCTTTATCGTAGCTACCAGACCAGTCACGCATCGCTTCGTTACAGGCATCTTTCAAGGTAGCTGACCCCGATGTTACCGGAATAACTTCTGCGCCCATTAGCTTCATTCTAAATACGTTTGGTGATTGACGCTCAACATCTTTGGCGCCCATATACACTTTACATTTAAGCCCCAGTAATGCGCAGGCTAGGGCGGTTGCTACGCCGTGTTGACCCGCACCTGTTTCAGCAATGATCTCTTTTTTGCCCATGCGCTTGGCTAGCAACGCCTGACCTAATACCTGGTTAGTCTTGTGAGCGCCGCCGTGTAGCAAATCTTCACGCTTTAGATAGATTTTAGTTAGCGGGTTAGGGCTTAAATTACGGGTTAAAGTCAACGCGGTTGGACGACCGGCATAGTTCTTTAATAGCTCGGTAAATTCCTGTTGAAAACTTTCATCTTGTTGGGCTTCAATAAAAGCGCTTTCAAGTTGCTTAAGCGCTGGCATTAAAATCTGCGGTACGTACATACCACCGTATTCCCCAAAGTATGGGTTTAACTTACTCATATTCTTATCCTATTTCTTTTCAATTTGTGGTCACAGGCGCTTGGGGCATATGACGATAATTTTGTTTGCTTCAGTTCTGCTCAGTTTAGTACTGACGCAAAAGCTTAAATGCTGCGCTAATTTTGCTAGGATCTTTAATGCCAGGGCTTTGCTCAAGGCCTGAGTTAAAATCTAAGCCATAAAATCCTTGGCTAGCGGCTAACGCTGCATTTTCTGGGCTAAGCCCACCTGCCAGAAGTGCTAGCTCTTTACTCGGGAGTGTCTTTTGCCAATCGAAGCTTTGGCCTGTTCCACCAAATTGACCATCAGATTTACTATCAAACACAACGCGGTCAATACCTGCTGGAATGTCTAATTGATTGTCACTTGCTACATCGACAGCAACCGCTTTCCATATTTGAGTGTGACTGTTGTGTGTGGCTAATATTGCTTTTAAGGCATCAATTTCGAGGGCGGTTTCTTTGCCGTGCAATTGCACGGCAAATAGATTTAATTCAACTGCGAGTTTGGCAATCACGTCAGCTGCTTCATTAACAAACACGCCAACTAAATTGAGTTTAGTGCCACTTTGCGTCAACTGTTCAACTAGCTCTTTGGCCTGCTCGGCGGTTACTGCACGTGGTGATTTTTGCGCAAAGATAAGGCCGCCATAAATGGCACCGGCTTTTGCCGCTGCCAGCATATCTTCAAGGCGAGTTAAACCACACACCTTGTTATGGCCAAAGGTTAATGTACGGCAAGCAAGGTCTAAATCATCTTCTGCCATTAACGAGCTGCCAACTAAGAAGCCATCAACTAAAGGTGCTAAACGGCGAACTTGGGCTTGGTTATAAATACCTGATTCGCTAATCACCACTCTGTCGGCGGGAATATGCGGTGCAAGCTCTTCAGTTGTTGCCAGATCGGTAGACAAGTCGCGCAGGTTACGGTTATTAATCCCAATGATCTTGGCATTTAGCGCAATGGCGCGAGTCAGCTCAGCTTCATTACTGACTTCAGTTAAAATATCGAGTTGATATTTAGCAGCTTCGGTGGCTAAGGCTTGATAACGGCCGTCATCAAGTACCGATAGCATTAATAAAATGGCATCTGCGCCTTGATGTGCGGCCAATTTGACTTGGTATTCATCAACGAAAAAGTCTTTACACAAAATTGGCTGAGTGACGCGAGCACGAACCCTTGGAATGTAATCCATGTCGCCTTGGAAGAACTGCTCGTCGGTTAATACCGAAATACCCGCTGCGTAGTGGTTGTAGACGTCGGCGATAGCGTCGACATCAAACACATCACGGATCAGCCCTTTCGATGGGCTGGCTTTCTTACATTCTAAAATAAAGCCTGCATTTGGCACTTTAAGGGCATCAAATAAGCTTCTGTCAGACACTTTGGGCGATAAGTCATTTTCAGCAAAGCGTTGCTTGAGTGAGGCTATATGCGCAGCTTTGGTATCGACAATTTTAGTCAATACATTGCTTTCTTTTATTGTGGGTGCGTCTCTTAAATCGGTGCTCACATTAAGCTCCTTTACTGGCTTGGCTAGCGTCGCTAAGTTGAGTTAATAGTTGGTAGGCTTTACCGCTGTTAATGGTGTCTAATGCTAACGCGGTACCTGACTTAATGTCTTCGCAAACACCTGCCACATAAAGGGCGCAGCCAGCATTGATGGCAACGGCATTCATATGGGCGCTTTTACCTGTGCCTTGTAATATGGCGCGGGTGTACTCGGCATTCTCTTCTGGTGCGCCGCCTTCTAAATCGGTTAGTTGCGCTTCTGGTACACCAAGCATCGCTGGAGTAATGCGGTACTCTTTGATTGCGCCATCTTTTAGTTCATTGACTAAGGTCTCACCGTGTAGCGCCACTTCATCAAGACCACTGCCGTGAACCACCATGGCGCGTTTAATGCCAAGGGCTTTTACGACCTCAGCAATAGGTGCAACCAGTTCAGGGCTATATACACCAAGTAACATAAAGTCAGGGCGAGATGGGTTAATCAGCGGCCCTAGTACATTAAATAGCGTGCGGGTTTTAAGTGCTTGGCGTACAGGCACTGCATGAGCCACGCCGCCGTGATAATGGGGCGCAAATAAGAAGCACAGACCTAGCTCATCTAAGCAGTCACGCGCTGTTTCGGGTGCCATGGTTAAATCGATACCAAATTGCGCCAGTAAATCAGATGAACCGGATTTGCTCGATACACTGCGGTTACCGTGTTTAGCAACCTTAGCACCAGCAGCCGCTGCGACAAAGGCTGCAGTCGTTGAGATATTAATGGTGTTATGACCGTCGCCGCCTGTACCAACAATATCGACGATACCTTGATTTACAGTTGATTCGCTCGGCGTTGGAAAAGCTTTAGCCGCAGCGCGCAGAGCATCGGCGGCACCGGATATTTCATCAATGGTTTCACCACGCATTTTCATGGCAACGAGCATGCCCGCCATAGTGACTTCGTTCATTTCGCCTTGAATTATTTGGCTAAATAGCGCTTTAGCTTCTGCGCGAGTCAAGCTGTCACCCTGATAAAGTGTTTCGATAAGGGCTGCTGTCGGTTTGATTTCTATTTGAGTCATTATCTTATCCTCTGTCTTTATCTTGGCTGTTTTCATTCAATGCGCGTGATAAATAATCTAAGCTTTGTACTAATAACTGGCTACCTAAAGTCGTTAAAATTGACTCTGGATGAAACTGGAACCCAACCGCTTTATCTTGGCGGTGAATAATCGCCATTGGCATCTCTTCAGTTGTGGCAATGACTTCTAAACAATCTGGCACTTGGGTTGCGACTAAGCTGTGATAACGAGCTACAGGAAGCGGCGAGGGTAAGCCGCTAAAGATATCCTCACCGTTATGAAATGTTGGGCTGGCTTTACCATGCACCACTTGGGCTGCACGCTCAACTTTACCGCCGTAATGCTCAACTAAAGCTTGGTGGCCAAGGCAAATTCCTAGCATAGGCACTTTGCCAGCGACACATTCAATTAAGGCCATTAATGAGCCTGCTTCATGGGGGGCACCAGGTCCCGGTGACAACACTAATGCTGCAGGTTCAGTTTCGTTTAATAGCTTGCTGGCAATAAAGTCTGCATCAACATTGTTACGGTAGATCACGACTTCATAGCCTAGGCTTCTGAACTGATCCACTAGGTTGTAGGTGAATGAGTCGAAGTTATCGAGTAGATAGATTTTCATAGTCCACCTCCCATTTTAATTGCTGAAATAACTGCTTGAGCCTTTTGACGCGTTTCATCGGCTTCTGCTTGTGGATCTGAGTCGAACACCACGCCTGCACCCGCTTGAATAAAGGCGGTACCCTCTTTGACAAAAGCGGAGCGGATAACAATACAGGTATCCATATCGCCTAGGCCGTTTAAGTAACCCACAGCGCCGCCATAGCTGCCGCGGCGAGTTTTCTCTGCGCCGCGAATAAGCTGGGCTGCGCTGACCTTTGGCGCGCCAGTTAAGGTGCCCATATTCATGCAAGCTTGGTAGGCGTGCAGTGCATCTAAATCTGTGCGAAGTTGACCGGTAACACGGCTAACAAGGTGCATAACATGGCTGTATCTATCGACTTTTAATAGCTCAGGTACTTTACGAGTTCCGCTTTGGCTGATGCGGGCGATATCGTTACGAGCCAAGTCTACAAGCATTATGTGCTCTGATAGCTCTTTCTTATCAAGGCGTAGCTCAAGCTCATTGCGGCTATCGAGATCGAAATCGATTTCACCGCTGGCAGTTTTTCCGCGCTTGCGGGTGCCGGCAATCGGGTAGATCTCGACTTGATTGGTTTGTGCTTCGTATTTGAGCGCACTTTCTGGGGAGGCGCCAAATAGGGTGAAGTCGTCACCGCGAAAGTAGAACATGTATGGGCTTGGGTTTGTCAGTCTTAAAGCGCGATAAGCGCCTAATGTATTTGGACAAGGTAGGCTGAAACTGCGTGATGGCACTACTTGAAAAATATCTCCGGCGATGATGTGTTCTTTAAGACCATTAACGGTATCTTTAAAGTCGTCATCTGAGATATTGACTTGAGTTTGGGCTTCAACAGCTTGTAACTCAGCTACCGGCGCCAATGAGTGGCAAGCTTGTTGGAGCTCAGTCATACGTTTAGCCAGTGACAGGCTAACGCTTTCAAGTGGGCTTTGTGCTGGCTGAATAAACTGGTGAGTGACGATTTCAGCGCTTTGTTGCTGATGATCTACAAGGATTAAGGTTTCGGCTAGATAAAATAGGTAATCAGGGCAGGTGTTGTCACCTTCAGGCACACTTGGCAGTGGTTCAACGGTATCGATTAAGTCATAAGCAAGCACGCCGCCTAAAAACATGTCTTCAAACTCAGGTCTTTCATCGCAGCGGATATGCTTAACCAACATTCTTAAGCCATCAAGGGGAGAGGTCGACTTTAAACGTGCATCCTCATCGAGTTGGTTAGCGTCTTTCTGTAAGGTAAGGCTTAAGCTCGATTCATCGCAATGATTAATTTCAGTGGCTGGAAAGTCTTTTTCAAAGAACGACTTTATTGGGGAAAGCAGTGTCTTACCGTTATCTGTTAACGCGTTAAACTTGAGCTGGTAACCGTCACAGCGAATTTTCATGGCCGCGTGAGTCAGTAAGATACTCTTTAAGTGGTCTTTACTGTCAATTTCAGCAGATTCCAGCAGCATAGTATGAGGGGCGTTTTGAGTCACATGCTGGTATAAGCGCAGCGGATCATCGTGATAGGCCAACTGCTGTTTTTGAGTGACGACTTTAGCGATAGTATCAGTTGTCATGCTTATGCTCCTGCCTTGTAGGGTAACGCATTATTCATTGTTTTATCTCAGTTTATCTTAAGCCTGCTGCTCTGGGATTTCTCTCTTCTTGCCGATTTATTTTCGTTTAGATACAAGAAAGCCCGCAGAGTCTGCGGGCTTTCTTGTTGAATCTTGGCTCAATGTTTTGAGCACACAGTTTCACACCACCCGCTAAGTTGGGAAGTGCCACCACCAATTAATGTTTTGGAAAGTTGTAAACTGTGTCATTTAAAATTCATCTTGTTTGTTTCAGTGACTATATAGAAACATTTGCAGGTGAAAGCTGTCAATTGAATATTTCTGTTTTTGGCTGATCTTTATCAAATAGATGAAAACTTCTACAAATAGCGCTTGGAATCAGCTGAATTTAATACCTTGTGAGTGAATTCTGCTAATAAATAGAGTTATTGATATTAACTAAATGTACATCTGCAGCAAAAAGCAGCTTTGATTGAGGCGAAAACGTTCTACATCTTTGTTAGTTAATGAGGAACTGGTGCATAAATTAGTTGTTTAGGATGTTAGTCGAATATATTCGTGCATTTTAGTGACATATTTTTCTGTATGTATGGCAGGAGCTTGGTTTTTAAGTCGGAAAATTTGATCTAGCGCATGCTTAGTATAATGGTTGTTAATTACTTGTTGAGTTCTTTGCTGGGTTTGGCACACTGAAATTGTCGCCCACAAGGAGTGAGTATGGCTTCAATTCATCAATTATTTAAAGCGCTATTTAGTAGCTTTAAAGATTTAATTCCTATCATACTCGTCGTATGTTTTTTTGAACTTTTTGTGCTTCAACAAGCTCCTGACAATCTATTTTCTATTTTAATTGGCCTAATTTTTATTGTAGTCGGATTGACTTTCTTTGTATTCGGTTTGGAAATGGGATTGTTTCCTATTGGTGAGTCACTAGCGCAAGCGTTAGCTCGTAAAGGAAGTATCTTTTGGCTGGTGATTTTTTCATTTTCCTTGGGATTTGGTACCACATTAGCTGAACCTGCTTTAACAGCTGTGGCTAACGAAGCTGCAGAAGTTGCTGCTGAAGCTGGGGCGATTAAAACCTCAGAGGAGTCGATGGATAGTTATGCTATGGGTCTAAGGTTAACGGTAGCGTTATCGGTTGGCTTGGCTATTTTGCTTGGTGTAGTGCGGATCTTAAAGGGTTGGCCAATCCATTATCTGATTATTTCAGGTTATATCATTGTCATGATCCTGACTTCATTTGCGCCAGAAAACATTATCGGTATTGCTTATGACTCTGGTGGAGTAACAACATCGACTATTACCGTGCCTTTGGTAACTGCGCTAGGTGTGGGCCTTGCTACGGTAATTAAAGGCAGAAATCCAATGTTAGATGGGTTCGGACTTATTGCTTTTGCCAGCTTAATGCCGATGATTTTTGTGCTGGTTTACGGGATGGTGGTGCTTTAAATGGAACTGCTTCAGCAAGTCATCGATACGCTGCTGGTAACCATACGCGACGTGGTGCCTATTGCTGTTATCCTATTTGGTTTCCAACTTGGTGTGCTTAAGAGGCCTGTGGCCAACTGGCGCAGGGTTGCGGCAGGCTTTGTATATGTGATTTTAGGCTTAAGTTTTTTTCTCGTAGGGCTAGAGATGGCGCTGTTTCCTATTGGGGAAAGTATGGCCGAACAGCTCACCTCTCATGAATTTATTCACAAAGATGACTTACACAATACTGTAAATGTTTGGCAGGACTATTACTGGGTTTATATTTTTGCTGCCGCGATAGGCTTTAGTACTACAATTGCTGAACCATCGCTTATTGCGGTTGCGATAAAAGCCAATCAAGTGTCTGGTGGCACTATCAGTATTCAAGGTTTGCGGATCTCAGTGGCTATTGGGGTCGCTTTTGGAATTGCGCTAGGTTGTTTTCGTATTGTGGTCGGCGATCCTATCCATTACTACATAATGGCTGGCTATGTGTTGGTAGTTATTCAAACTTTTTATGCCCCAAAGACAATTGTACCTCTGGCTTATGATTCTGGCGGTGTGACAACTTCAACGGTGACGGTGCCATTAGTCGCGGCTTTAGGGCTAGGTTTAGCGACAAATGTCGAGGGACGTAATCCGTTGATTGATGGCTTCGGGCTTATTGCCTTTGCTAGTTTATTTCCAATGATCACTGTGATGGGCTACGCCCAATTAGTGGAATTAAAAAAACGAACCCAAAAGGAGCGAGATAATGCGCTTTAAACTGATTCTGGTGTTTATTGACGATGCCTGCACCGATTCGATTCTAGAAGCTGCGCGCAGCAAAGGGGCTACTGGCGCCACAGTGATCAACCACGCTCGTGGTGAAGGGTTAAAAAAGCAGAAAACCTTTATGGGGTTATCGTTAGATATTCAGCGAGATGTAGTGTTGTTGCTGGTCGAAGAACATCTTTGCCGAGCCATTTTAGAAACGGTAAGCAAAGTAGGGGAGTTTGATAGTGATTCAGGAAAAGGCATTGCTATTCAAATTGATGTAGAGGATGCCGTCGGCGTTGCGCATCAGGTGCAAAAGCTGAGCCGTGATATTGAGGACCAAATATGAATAATCGTCACCCTATCAAAAACCATACAGTAATGAGCCAAGAATATGCAATGGTTGATGGCTTACAAACTGTTGCTGAGGCCATTGAGCTTGCACTTGAAAACAAAGTAAATGTGCTATTTGTGAATAAGCGCAATGACGATGATGAATATGGCATGGTGCTAATGAGTGATATTGCTAAAAAAGTGTTGGCCCAAGACAGATCGCCTGAACGAGTTAATGTGTATGAAATCATGGTTAAGCCAGTGCTATGTGTGCCTGGCACTATGGATGTACGCTATAGCGCACGTTTATTTGACCGATTTGGTATTACTAAAGCACCAGTTGTTGAAAACGGCAAGATTGCTGGACTTGTGAGTTATCACGATATTGTGCTCAAAGGTATGATAAATAGGTCGAGTTGACGGCATATTTTAAGCATTAATCAGTCTTGAAATAAAAAGGCAGCATATTAATGCTGCCTTTCGCGTTATAAAATTTGAATAATTAAGTTGCTTAAACGAACTTTTTATCAAGAAAACCGATGATCTCAGATGATTCATACATCCAAGTTGATTGACCGTTTTCTTCAATTTTCATGCATGGTACTTGTAGTTTGCCACCGCCATTTAGCAACGTGCTCTTATGTGGCTCTTGCTTGGCATCTAAGGTTACTATGTTCAAACCTTGACGACGTAATGAGCGACGTACTTTTACGCAAAATGGGCATGCTTTGTATTCGTAAATAGTCATGTTGCTGGTGGCGTTGTCGATTTTTTGTTGTTCTTCTGCCGGACGCTTTAGTTTCTTAGGCGCAAAAACAAAGTTTAAAAACAAAATGATACGTCCTAATACCCAACGAATGATAAACATTAACTACCTCTGATGTATTGATACTCGCGCCGATTTTAACTCAAGCGTTACAGGGTTGAAAGTATTGATTAGAGAACTTTACAGCTGTTTTACGCTATAGCCCAATGAGGTTGCCCATATGAAAGGACCCTATTATCGATAACCGCTAGCGCTTCGTTATCGGCACATAAGCAAAGTTGTTGGCTAAAAGATGAAACCTGTTGTTTGAAGTCACCTTGTTGTAAAAGTTGGGCTGAGATATGTGGAGCAAATAGAAAGTCGACAAGATTTAATGCCGTTAGATCTGTTAGGTCACAATGGTTGCTATCACCACAAAGTACAGCACTGCTAATATTAGGAGTCATAATCATTGCGCCAGCACTGACGCCAATAACCGCGCCGCCATTAACCACAAATTGTCGTAATAAGGGTAATAAGCCTTTTTGCTTAAGGGCGGCTAAAAAGCGAAAAGTATCGCCGCCAGACAGATGAATAGCATCACATTCCAGTAAAGCCATTAGGCTGCTTTGCAAAAAGCCCGATTCCAATTCAAGGTAGACTGATAGGTCAGCGCCAAGCCGTTTATATAGCAGCTGAGTTTGTTGATAATACTCTCGCGTAGGATCTGGCTGTGAGGCGATATAGCCTATTTTGATGGTGCCGCCGTTGTTTTCTGCATCGGTAGTTATGATTTCATTGAGTATAGATTTGATTGCCTTGTGGGCATTTTCGCTATTGGGGTCACTTAAAAAGGCGAGCTTCATCTTCAATCCTTTGAGCTTATAAACGTGTATATAAGACTAACTTAGCGTTAAGAACCGCTATTGTTAAGACGATTGAATCGAAAGTCCTTAATTTATAGAAAAAAGCACGCTATTAAGCGTGCTTTAGTGTTTAACAATAACTTGTCTAGCTAATTTGCTCCGAGCGTTAATAGTGCTTGGCTTGCGCCTGTATTAAGTTCTACTCGACTATCAAGCAGGAATACACGCTCTGGCGCGATACTTTTTTGTTCGATTAAATACCCTTTTACTGCTGCTGCACGAGACTGTGCTAGTAGACCTAAAGCTTCCTCGCTGACACGCTGTTTAGCTAAGCAGAGATTATACAGCGCGATGTGCCAGCGTTCAGTGACTTGCTCGTCATTGAGTTTTTGCTCGTCTTGGTGCTCAGCTTCAATTTTATCTTTCACTAATTCAGCTGAGCTGCCAATTTCAGTTTCATATAACGAAATCAGCGCTGCAGATAAAGCCCCATCAGTAGGGTAACGACTGGCTGATAGAGCTTTTGGCAATGCTGAGGTCTCCATTTTGGCGAGCTGCGCTAATTTGCTTTGTAGTTGCTGCTCGCTTAATGCTTGACTGTCGTCAATCATACTAACGCCGCCTTCAACATTTAACGTTAGCATAGGTCTATCGCCTAAGCCTTTTGCGAGCTTATCTAGTGTATCGACTTGCTTAGTATCAAGACTAGCAGCGCCCGCGGCAAAACTGATTTTGTCCAATTCATCGTCATCAGCACCAAGTAAACCCGCAAGTAAGCTAAACGGTGCGGTAACGGCTTTGGTGATCACATTGGTAAAGGCTGTCATCACGATACTGCCGATACTAAAGCTTGGATCATCTACGTCACCAGATACTTGCAGGCCTAAGTCTATAACGCCATGTCGGTCTTGCAGTAAGGCAATGGCTAAGGTGACAGGTAATGTTGTAGCAAGGCTGCTATCGCTTGGCTTACCTAGTTTTAATTGGTCGACCACTAAGTGGTTATCACCCACAAGTTGGTTTTTATCCAGTTTATAATTGAGATCTAACGACAGTAAGCCTTTGTCTATGTAGTAGCCTGCATAGGTGCCTGAGTATGGATTGACTGATGTCAGCTCGACATGCTTAAAACTTAGGGCGAGATCGAGATAGGGCTGCGCAAGTAATGGATTAATATCGCCTTTTAAGCTAACTGGGGCATAACGATCAATTTTCCCTTTAATATCAACTGAAGCAGTTTGTTCGCTGCTAGAAGATAGTTTACTGATCTCACCATCTAAATGCTCAATACTGGCAGCAAAGTTTGGCGTTAATGAATTATCAGCAAAGAAAGTCGAACCATCTTTGAAGCTTATTTTGTTGATTGTAAGCGCTAAAGGCGAGGCTGATTCATTTTGTTTGCTCGATACCTTAGCTGCTACAGTTGGTGTTTGTTTAGCGTGACTCGTCGTTGTTTGTTCACCAGCTGTTTGCTCTGTGACAATTAAGTCACCGATATTGGTTGTTTTATCTTTGGCAATAATAATGCGCCCAAAAGGCTTATTAAGCGCAACATGGTCAATACTGAGGCTATTAGCTGCTCGGTCAAAGGTAAGCTGGTTGATTGTTAATGCTTGCCACTTTAGGAGCTCTTTTTTTTGTACTGTGTCTTTTATCAGTAAATCATTAACATCTAAGGTACCAGAATACGTCGCTTGCTCTGATTTTGCATCAAACGTAACAGCTCCTTGGGTGCTGAACTCACCTTTTTTAAGGCTGATATTGATATAGGGACTTAAGTAATCTTGCAGTTGTGGTAATGCAAAGTCTAAGACGGCAAGCTTAGCGTTGAGCGTTTGTTTGATAGCATCGAGATTGCCACTTGATTTGATTTTCCCCTGTTGATTGATATTGAGGGACAGCTGGTAGTCGATAGGGGTTTCAAGATTGGCGTTAATACTACCAGTGCTAAAGGCGATATCATCTAATTGCCATTGAGTATTTTTAGTCAGTAATTGCTCACTGATATTAACTTGATAACCTTTAAGCTCGATAGCATTTAAAACAGCATGCCAACGGCTAGGCACTGTTGCTGATAACGCTTGAGGAGTAGCTGCTTCCTCGGCACTCACTTTTGGCTGTTGACTTGTACTGTTTGTTGATGCTTGCGACTTGTTCGATGCAACTGGCGTAAATAGCTTAACTAAATCGACGCCGTTGTTATTTAGCTTCGCATTGACAATAAGCCCTTGAGTATCGAGTAACTCAGCACTAACAGATTGCTGATTAAGATCAAAATCAATGCCTTTTAAAGCAATCATAGGTAGCTTAATTATTGATTGTTTTTGGTAGTCAAAATTAATATCGCCAAATTGTATTTCGCCTTGATTGGTGGTTAATTTCAGTTGTTCATCTTGCAGCTTTAATTGGTAGTGACTCGATAAGCTGACATAACCAGATGTCAGTGCAGGCGAGAATTGCTCAGCAATAAATGACCAAAACTGAGGAAGCTGTATTTTGGTTAGCTGCAGATCGCCAACGATGTTAAGAGGAGACAGTTGTACCAAACCTTGCGTCGCAATCTCTCCGCCTTTACGGCCAGTAATATGGATAGCATAGTGGTTGGTTTGTTGCTCGTTGCCGAGATTATTAAGCGAAGTTGCAATGGCATGTTTTGAGTCAAAAAATGCAACGTTGAGATTGAGCTGCGGGTAGTGCAACTGGCTATTGGTCACCTTATCAACAAAGTTAAGGTCGGCACTCACTATGCTTAAGTTGCTGACAATAAAATGCGGAATACTGGCAGATTTTTGCTCGGAATTGGCCTCTAAGTTATCGGTTTCAGCCTGCTCTTTAGCCCGATTTGCGAAGGTATCTATGATGTCGGAAAAGTTAAAGCGTAATGCCCGCTTAGTAGCAAGGCGCTCAATATTCGCACTGGGAGCTGTTAGCGTAACATCGGCGATACTAAAGGCGGTGTTATACAGAGAATTCCAGAATTGGTATTCGAAGCTTAGCTGGTCAAAACCGATAAAGTCTTGATTATCAGTTTCTTTGATTTTGAATTTATCAATGGCTACTTCAAGCGTAAATGGGTTTATTTTAACGCTTTTAAGGGTAACAGGGCGCTGCAACAACGATGACAATTGTTTTGGAGCTTGTTTCACCAGTACATAGGGAACCAAAAGGCCAAGTATTACGGTAAAACTAAAGTAAATAGCACTCAGTATAATGAGCAGACGCTGATATTTTGGACGTTGGCGATAGCTATTAAGGAGTGGTTTAAGCAACTTATTGATAAAAGACATACTAACCTTTGTCGATTCGTTTATGGCGGAGTGCTTGTCATGCTAACAGCGACGTTAAAAGTACTGTTTGTTAAAGCCTGATACTTGCCCTACTAATTTTAGCTTCATTATCAGGTAAACGACTCTTGGATCATAATATTTTCTATTAAATCCCTTTAAATTATTAACGTATGAAAACAGTTGTTACAAACGCACTTTTGTTGTGAGCGATTTATCCATGGAGATAGGGGAGTTAACTACACAAATCCATGAGTTGGCGTTAATTGATCTTAGTGGAATGAAATAAGCGTGATGCTGACTATTGCTTCGGGTCTTTCTTGATTGATACCATAGCGCGTTTTCGATCTTGCTTTGGGGAATTAGCTTGAATAAAAGTGTTATTACTAATCTGCTAGCGGCCATTTTGGTTGCAGTGGGTTATTTGTTTGCTCTGCCGATTGTATTAACTGTTGGTTTGTTTGCGCTTTCTGGCGCGGTAACCAATTGGCTTGCGATTCATATGCTGTTTGAAAAAGTGCCAGGCTTATACGGTTCAGGTGTTATTCCGTCACGCTTTGAAGAGTTTAAAGCTGCAATAGCCAATTTGATGATGAAACAGTTTTTTACTGAAGAGAACATTGACCGATTTCTTTCTGGCGAGGGCGGAGTCGAGAAGCAACTTAACCTACAGCCTGTGATTGATAAAATTGATTTGTCACCGGCCTTTGATGCGTTAGTTAAAACGGTTGAGCAATCGTCACTCGGTGGCATGTTGGCAATGTTTGGTGGCAGTGATGCTATTACACCATTACGTGAGCCTTTTATTGAAAAAATGAAAAGTTCATTAAGCGAAATTGCCCAAAGTGACGATTTCTATGCGTTGGTAAAAGCCGAGCTTGAACAGCCGGATATGATTGCCGATATGCGCGCAAAAGTTGAAGAGATTGTGACGCAGCGACTCGATGAACTGACGCCACAGCTTGTTAAAGAGATTGTACAAGAGATGATCCGAGAGCATCTTGGTTGGCTTGTGGTTTGGGGCGGGGTATTTGGCGGCTTGATAGGTTTAGCGGCAGCCTTGATCCAAGGTTAACAGCTAAATAATTAAAACCATATTAAGGGAGCTAAGGCTCCCTTTTTTATTGCGGTGAATTGATGAGAAAGCTGCTAATGTTGGAGGCTGTTATTCGACGCTGATTATGTTTTAATCATTAAATAGGTTTGAAAAGGAGGCGGAGATGCAACATCGTAATCAACATCATAGTATTAATTATTTAGAGATCCCTGTACACGATTTGGATAAGGCTAAAGCCTTTTTTAGCCAGGTTTTTGCTTGGCAGTTTGTTGATTATGGGCCCGAATATAGCTGTTTTATTGACGTCGGTATTACAGGTGGATTTTTTGTTAGTGATATGTCCTTTACCTGCGCGAACGGCTCTCCACTTATTGTTATTTATTCTGCACAGCTTGAAGTTACCCAAGATAAAATAACTGCCGCAGGCGGCGAGATAAGCCACAGCATTTTTTCCTTTCCTGGTGGTAGGCGTTTTCACTTTATCGATCCTAATGGCAATGAATATGCTGTTTGGTCTGAGTAACACTTATCAAAGCGCTTTATTGCAAACCAAAGTATGAGCTAATATTAAATATAAGAAGAGTTAATTATGCCGCACTGCACCATTGAGTATGCCGCCCCGTTAGCCGATGTATTGTCGGTAGAAGCTTTAGTGACTGCGTGTCATAGAGGATTAATTGAGTCTCAGCTGTTTGAACCAAGTGCTATTAAAACTCGTGCACTGCGCTGTGACTATTTTCAAGTTGGTGAAGATGAAAGCGGCAGTTTTATTCATCTCAATATTGCGATTATGCCAGGCCGCACTGATGAGCAAAAATCGCTGCTGCTTGAACGAGTATACGATGCTATTGCTCTTATTACCTCTGCAGTCAGTAGCGTTACGATAGAAGTCGTTGATATACAGCATAAGCATTACTTTAAAGTGTTAAATTAGCGAATAAAGTGAGCTATTTACACGTTCTAGAATAAGTGCGTTAGCAAAAAATATACCCAATAAAAAACCACT
>NZ_JBFRNX010000007.1:0-25814 GCF_041471165.1 Shewanella sp. 10N.261.52.F9 | reverse complement strand
AGTGGTTTTTTATTGGGTATTGGTAGTTTTAGTAAGCGCTGTCGTGCACTGATTGCACTGCACGTCCTGATGGATCGATGATCCCTTGTAGGCTTTCATCCCACGCTAGCGCCTCTGGCGTTGAGCAGGCAACCGATTTACCACCTGGTACCGTTTCCGCTGCACTTGGCAATGGGAATAGCTCTTCAAAGAAAGTACGGTAGAAATAGGCTTCTTTGGTTTCAGGTGTGTTATATGGGAATCTAAACTTGGCGTTAGCCAGTTTTAAATCATCAACTTTTTCAGCTGCGTGATCTTTAAGTCCGTCAATCCAAGAGTAACCTACGCCGTCACTGAATTGCTCCTTTTGACGCCATGCCACTTCCTTAGGCAACTTGTGCTCAAAGGCTTCACGCAAAATGTGTTTCTCAATTTTACCGTTCTTCGACATTTTAGCTTCTGGGTTAGTGCGCATCGCGACATCCATAAACTCTTTGTCTAAGAAAGGAACGCGAGCTTCAAGTCCCCATGCCGCCATCGCTTTGTTAGCGCGTAGGCAATCGAATAGGTGTAGCTTATCGAGTTTACGGACTAGCTCTTCATGGAAGGCTTGTGCGTTTGGCGCTTTATGGAAGTAGAGGTAACCGCCGAACAATTCATCGGCCCCTTCGCCTGATAACACCATCTTAATGCCCATGGCCTTGATTTTTCTTGCCATTAAATACATTGGCGTTGCAGCGCGAATGGTGGTGACATCATAGGTTTCTAAGTGGTAAATCACGTCTTTAATAGCATCAATACCATCTTGGAAGGTAAAGGTGATTTCATGGTGAATGGTACCAATGGCATCGGCAACTTTCTGCGCCGCAATTAAGTCTGGTGCACCTTCAAGTCCAACGGCAAATGAGTGCAGTTGAGGCCACCAAGCACTGCTTTCTCCGTCGTCTTCAATGCGATGTTTGGCAAATGTTTGGGTGATGGCTGAAATCACTGATGAATCCAGTCCACCTGATAGCAGCACACCGTATGGGACGTCTGACATAAGCTGGCGTTTCACGGCTGCTTCTAATGCATCACGTACATCTTCTGCGCTAGCAGGGTTATCTTGAACAGCGACAAACTCACGCCAGTCTCGTTGGTAGTAATGGGTTAATTCCCCTTTCTCGCTTGATAGGTAGTGGCCAGGAGTAAAGGTTTCTACCGTTTTACATACTGGCATTAATGCTTTCATTTCAGAGGCAATATAGAAGTTACCTTCAGCGTCATGGCCTGTGTAAAGAGGGATGATCCCCATATGGTCACGACCAACCAGATAAGTGTCTTTGGTTTTGTCGTAAAGTACAAAAGCAAAGATGCCGTTTAACTTATCTAAAAACTCAGTACCGTATTCCTGATATAGCGCCAAAATAACTTCACAATCAGAGTTAGTTTGGTAGCTGTACTTGTCACCTAGCTCTGCTTTCAGCTCCTTGTGGTTGTAGATCTCACCGTTAACGGCCAACACGATAGAACCATCTTGGCTAAGTAACGGCTGTGCACCGTGTTCAATATCGACGATAGCTAAACGCTCGTGGGCTAAAATCGCTTTATCACTGCTGTAGATCCCTGACCAATCTGGGCCGCGGTGGCGCAGTAGTTTAGACATTTCAAGAGCGACTTGACGCAGTGGTGTTGCGTCTGACTGGATATCTAAAATTGCAAAAATTGAACACATGTGTCACTCCAAAAATTCTGTCTTAAACGTAATTGAGTATTAATCTGCCATTGAAAATTGAAGAATACAAATCCGTTTTTGAATAATAACTGTTAAATGTGACTTTTTACCTAGTTAAATTTAGATTTTTGAATCATTAAAATGATAATTCCATAATTTAACGGTTGTAATTGTACTGTATCGGTAATTTGTAGGGGGGGATTGCTCAGTTTGATTGGACATATCGTAATGTGGCTTCAATTAAAATGAATTGTGAAAATTAATTGAAAAATCCATATTTTTTGCTGATTATCTGCTCGGTTTTAGCTGGATGTGACTAAAGCTCATATTTAAATTTAATAAAAGTGGCTGCTAGAGTGATAAAAAAAAGCCGACAAGTGGGTGGCAAGTCGGCTGGTTGAAAACCTTCAAATAGGTAAAATGTTACTGGATACTTTATTAGAAAAAGTGGTGATCCCTTTTGTGGCTAATCACTCAAGTGCTGCTTTATTTACTGGCTTGCTCTAAGGTGTCGTTAGCCGGGCGTAGAGCGTTAAATTCAGTGCCCTTAAAATAGCCGGGCCAATCACTATTGTTACCTAACGCTGTGGCAGCTTGATAGTAAACGGCTAAATCTTCTAAAGCACCAGATAGGTCCCAGTCTTCTCGATACTCGTCGCAAACATTGTGATAGCAACCTTTCATTTTAAGTTTCATTGCTGCTTTATATTGAGCCGTTGCGTCATCGATTGGCTCACTGCCACCACCAGCAAATACTGCTGGAACGCCTTCTTTAGCGAAGCTGAAATGGTCTGAGCGGAAAAATCCGCCTGACTCTGGATACTTTTCGCTTTTAGCTGTGCGATTTTGGCTTGTAAGCGCCTCAATAAGATAGTTTTCAAGCTCTGATTTGCCTTTACCTATTATGGTGTAATCGCTAGTACGTCCATAAATGTTGGTACTGTCTAGATTAAATACCGCTACGGTCTTATCTAATGGATAAATAGGGTTTGTAGCGTAATAGCGAGAGCCGAGTAAACCCTGTTCTTCACCTGTTGTTGCCACAAAAGTGACTGAACGGGCTAGAGGGTTACCATTTTTGGCTTGGTTAGCAAGTTGGCGGGCAATTTCTAAAATGCCTGCGGTGCCAGAGGCGTTATCCAAGGCACCGTTATAAATCTGATCGCCTTCTTTACTGCTATCTATACCGATATGATCCCAATGTGCTGTAAATAAGATCTGTTCGTCAGGACGGCTATTACCGGGTAATGTCGCCACGACGTTGTAACTATTAGCGTATTGAGCTTGATTGGCGAACTCAATTGAAGCCGTTTGATTTAATGGTAAGTTGATAGGGCTTGCTGCTGCGCGGTCAGACACAGTGGCTAATGATAAGCCTGCATGGTCAAAGAGTTGCTCCGCGATATTGTAAGTGATCCAACCTTCGACTTTCACACGTTGTGCTTGCTGTTGTTGGCTTCTGACAAGGTCTTGTTGGGCACCGGTCCAGCTGTTTTCCACCACCGACCAAGGATAAGAGGCTGGTTTGGTGTCGTGAATGATGATGGCTCCTAATGCGCCTTGTCGGCTCGCTTCTTCAAACTTGTAGCTCCAACGGCCGTAGTAGGTCATGGCTTTACCATTAAACTTTCCAGAGTTAGGTAAAGCAAAGCCGGGATCATTAACCAAAATGACCGCAATTTTGCCACTCATATCGAGGTCTTGATAATCGTTCCATTGATACTCTGGAGCGTTAATGCCGTACCCAACAAAAACAAGCGGTGCACTATTGATATCAATATTTTCTACATCATGACGGCTGCCTAGTACCACATCTTGGCGATGCTTTAGCGGCAAGTCACCTAAGAGGATTGTTTGCTCATCGGATGCGGTGTAGGTAACCATAGGTACGGCTTGCAAATAATTTTTGCCATTTGGCTTATTGAGGCCCATTTCTGCAAAGGCGTTACTTAAATAGTCTAAAGTTAATTGCTCGCCTTTAGTGGTTGGCGCACGTCCCTCAAATTCGTCTGATGAAAGGGTTTTGATATCTTGACGAAAACGCTTTTCATCAAAAGATACATCTGTGACATTGGTAATATTTGTTGGATGTTGGCTGCAGGCTGTCAGTATGGTGAGTGCGCAAACAGGTAAAATTGAACGCATGTAAAGGCCCTATTATTGTTATTTTAGACTTTTTTATTACGAGGATGATGGCGGAAAAAGACGCCAATTGGCAAGCGGTGAGGCTGATAATCTAATGACTAAAATGTTACTTAATATTGCACTGAGTGGTGACAGGTTAAGAGTCCAGTTAGAAAATTATGATAACAAAGCGGAAATATAGATAGCAGCACTAACGTAATAGCGCTGCCCAAGAATCGTGGTTATACAATCGAATGACCTTAGCTAGTTATAAAGCCAAGGTTATAAAGGGACATTTCTAGGATAATATTTAGACCACGTCGATATCACCCGCACAATCAAAGATATGGTTAGGCCTAAAGGGCTCTTTTTCAATATCGGCAATGGAGCTAACGCCGCTGGTGACTAATATTGTCTCAAGACCCGCTTGAAAACCTGCCAGAATATCAGTGCGCATATTGTCACCAATAATCACCGTATTTTCTGAGTGTCCGCCTATGTGGTTAAGCGCTGAACGAATAATCCATGAGCTTGGTTTACCAACATAAAACGGCTTTTTACCGCTAATACGTTCAATAGGTGCACATAAGGCGCCACAAGCGGGGCTGAATGAGGGCCCGTGGGTATCAGGATTGGTGGCAATAAAACGTGCACCTTCACTCACAAATTTTGCAGCCTTATGGATCATATCCCAGTTATAAGAGCGTGTCTCACCAACAATCACAAAGTCGGGGTTGATATCGGTAATGGTAAAGCCAGCCTTGTACAATTCATGGGTTAGTGCGCCCTCACCAATCACATAGGCCTTGGTCCCTTGCTGATGCTTTAAAAAATCTGCAGTGGCCATGGCGGACGTATAAAAACATTCTTCAGGGATGTTGAGACCTGCGGAGCCTAATCGGTTTTGTAGATCTTTACCCGTTTGTACCGGGTAGTTAGTCAGTATAACGAGCGGGTTACCTTGCTCTACTATGCGGTTAATAAACTTATCACTTCCGGGAATAAGCTGGTTGTTGTGCAGTAACACTCCATCAATATCGCAAATAATATTTTTCATCTGACTCTCTTACTTCACATTAGTTTGCCGAATAATTAGCCTTTATCTAATGCCAACTTGCCCCTAAAAACAATAATATTTGTAGATTTATTTTCTATTTAGCTCAAAAAGCCTCTGCTTGAAACTTGTTTAGGTAACAGCTTTTAGCGATTGTGTTACCTATGCTTTCAAACCGTGTTCACATCTTTTAACTTTTGGTGACATTTATGTTGACCTTATCTTGTTTTCAGATATTGTGTGACGAACCTCATAAATCATAAGTGACGCAGGCTGTAACGACTTGTTTTCACGATTAATTATCACGTAAATGAACAACTTTTCACTCCAAATGCTTTCTGCCTATTCAGCGATTTGTATATGAATAAAATCACCGCATTGATTATTTTTGTAGGGATGATGCTCTATTCACATGCCGCTATATCTGTTGAATTTTCGCCACTAAATACCCTTTCTAAACTCACTCAAGGTGACGAGATTATCGAGCTTCTCAATAGTAAAACCATTGAGGCTGAAGATAAGCGCAGAAAGTTAGCAGAACTTATTACTGTCAAACAGGCAAAAACATCACCTTATTATGCGTTCGCTTACTATAGGATCCTACATGATATCGAGTTGTCGAATGGTGCGCCCAAGTTGGCTGAGCGTGCAATTGAGAACTTGGCAACAGTGGCTAAAATACATGATCAGGCTTGGTTGATTGCTGAAGCTAAGATGTGGCAGGCTACTTTTGCGGCTAAAGAAAGTAGGGTTGAAGATGGCTTTACGTTAATAGATGATGCGATAGAGCTGTCTAAAGAAGCGAATTTTACCCATTTAACTGGCCGCGCTTATAACGTTAAAGCGGCACTGTTTTTCTTCCAATCACAATACTACTCAGCGCTTGAGTATTATCTTAGTGCTCTTGATATCTTTATTTTGCAGCGTGAAGATCCATACGTCAGTAAGGTTTTGTCTAATGTGTCGCTTATCTATCTTGAAATAGAAGAATGGGATAAAGCATGGCAAGCCAATATGAACGCGCTAGAGCATGTCGATAAGTATGGCGGCAGTTATGAACAGCTCAGTGTATTTAACAATAATTCAGCGTTCATTTTAGAAAGGCTTGATAGAGTTGATGAAAGTGAGCCTTACCTTATAGCTGCAAGAGAAAATGCAGCCTTGAGTGGGAACTTACGCGTACAGCTTAATGTGCAGATTGCATGGATTAATTATTATCTAGCGACCGAACAATATTTGTTTGCTGGGAAGATTTCGCGTCAATGTGTGGCGAATGCTTCTGAATATCAATACAAGGTATTTGAGGCTGATTGTAGCCGCATGTTAGCTAAATCTTTGGTTAATCAAGGGAAGATTGCAGAAGGATTATCAGCATTAGATGTCAGTAAATCGTATTACCAAGAGATAAACAATCAATCCGGTTTAGCCGATATGTTTAATACTTATGCCTTGGCTTACGAGGCTTTAGGAGATTTTGAAACTGCGCTGGCTCACCAACGAAGATCGAATGAAGAAAGTAAAAGTTTGTTGTTTGATAAACGCGGAAAAATGTTATTAAACCTGACTGAAAGTTATAAAGAGAAATATCGTGAGCAAGAAGTTGCATTGTTAAAGGCTGAAAATGATGCTCATGAAGCGCGTTTAGCTGAACAAACAATTCGAGAAAAGTTTCTGTGTTTTTTTATTCTAGTTGCTGTTATTTCAATATCATTATTAATTAAAAAGCGTTACTGGTTAGAAAACGATAACAAAAATCTGCAAACATCTAACTTGGAGTTGTATAAGCAATCTAATGTCGATGCTTTAACCGGACTTTATAATCGTCGCTATTTTTTGGACTTCTTAGCTCAACAGCAAGCCGCGGGCGTGAACACGCAAATGTGTTTAGCGATTATTGATATCGACCATTTTAAAGCCGTAAATGACACATACGGGCATGATATCGGTGATGAGGTGTTAATTAAAGTGGGTCAAATTATTCAAAAGAATATTCGCGAACAGGATCTATTAGTTCGATGGGGCGGAGAGGAGTTTGTTCTGTCTCTTAGTTGGTCGGCGTCTAGCTGCGTAGTAACGGTTATTGAGCTGCAGAGGCGTTTTGAGCGCGTGCGTAAAGCGATTGCCAATACGCCGATTTCTGCGGGTAAACAGGTGCTCAATCTGACGGTTTCAATCGGTGTAGGGAAGCGTTTAAATGCGTCATTATTAAAAGATTGCTGGCAAGGTGTGCTAGAAGGCGCTGATAAAGCATTGTACCGAGCAAAGGCACAAGGACGTGATAAAGTTGTGCTGGTTGAACAGTTTAAAAACATCGACAGAAAATCTTAATTCCCACTCTAAGGTAATTTTTATCTGTAACTTTTCAGATGAAGTGATCACGTAACATTGAATGACTTTTTAGGTTTAAAAAGTCATTCAAATAATCGCAGTGCCATGCACTTGCCGCCAGCGCTCATGTCCTGTTATTTCTAAATGTATATTAAGTTGATGCGATTGTAAATGTTATGTAAGTTCGTTGCTATCCATTGGTAAATGTTAATAATAGTCGTTCTCATTTATTTATGGAAAGACAAGTGAAGTTAAGTATTTTAGGATTAGCAGTATTGAGTGCTTTAGCAAGCCAATTAGCTATGGCCGAGCAAGGTAATAACGCATCAAATCAATCTGAAGATATGGAACACATTGTTGTTACTGCTTCACCATTTGCGCAAAAGCTAAGTGATACACCCAATTCAGTTTTTATTGTATCAGAGGAAGATTTGGACATGCAGCGTGTGGTTGCACGTAATCTGTCTGAGATGATCTCCAATTTAGTACCAGGATTTTCTCCAAGTACCGAAACTATGTCTACATTTGGTCAAAACTTTCGTGGCGGTAAAGCGATAGTGATGATTGATGGCGTACTTATTTCAACCACACTTCGTGCTGGTGGACGCGATCTACAATCTATCTCTGTAGATGTCATTGAAAGCATTGAGGTGATCAAAGGTGCAAGCGCTATGTATGGCAATGGTGAAGCGGGCGCTATCATCAACGTAATCACCAAAAAGCCGAGCGTAAATTTTGAAATGCAGACTCGAGTGGGTGTTGAAGCGTTTGCTGATGAGCTTTCTGATGCGGGTTACAGTATTTCTCAGAGCTTTTCCGGTACAACCGATTCAGACCTAGGCTACTTACTTAACTTATCAGGTAAAGATCGCGGTAACCTTTACGATGCTGATGGCGAGCAATTACCTGGCGCACCGAATAATCAAGGTGGTATGGGGGATGCCGATGAGTACGACGTATTGTTTAAGCTTGAGCAAGAGTTTGAATCTAGTCGTTTAGCTATGCTTGCTCACCATTACTATATTGAAAATAAGCTGCATTATAAACGTAATGTTAATGAAGAAAATGGTCTTATTGAAATTGACAAAAGTGAGCCGTATCTAGGACCTAATCCGTCAACCAAACTTAGCACTATACAGCTTACTTACGATCAAGATGACTTCTTCAGCCAACAATTAAGCCTGTCTGCCTATTACAGCAAAGTAAACGTGGGTTATGAATCAGCATCTGAGATTGTGTCTACCCGCAGTGGTTTTAAAGCGGCTATGCAGTGGACGATTAATGATAGAAGTCGTTTAGCTTATGGCTTTGAATACGGCAAAGATAATACCGAACAAGGCCGAGATCGTGACGTGCTTACTGGTATCGATGCGGATGGTAATCCTATTACTCAGTCTCAATATATTTGCTCGGTATGTGATTTAACTGAAACTAAATTAAGCCCATTTGCACAATATTGGAATCAAGTGACTGATGATTTGACGCTACAAGCGGGTTTACGCTATGAGAACTTTGAAATCGAAGTGCCAGATTATATGCGTTATAAGCGCGGTGTTCTTAGCGCCAAACAAGGAGATACACTAAAGTACGATAAGCCTTTGGTGAACTTAGGTCTCGTTTATAATATTGCCGATAGCACTGACATTTTTGCCAGTTACTCTCAGGGCTACTCTCACGCAGATATGCGTATGCTTAGAGATATGCCTGTCGACAGTGTTGCAGAGTTCGCGGCTGATATCCCTGCCACCCAAACAAACTATTATGAAACGGGCTTGCGTTATAGTGATGACAGCCTGCAAGGGAGTTTATCTTTCTTCTACTCAGATATAAAAGATGGTTATGCCTATGATTATAATGTGGATTCACAAGCGGATAAGCGCGTAGCGGCAGTCATCGTTGCTGATGAACAAATTTGGGGATTTGAGGCGACGCTAGATTATCAGATTAACCGTGAAATTAAGTTTGGTACTAGCGTATCAATGTCAGAAGGTAAGCGTATCAATAGCGAAATGGGTGATGATTACTGGATGAATGGCACTCGGATCACGCCGATTAAAGCATCCATTTACGGTGATTACCGCTTTAGCGATATAGCCTCATTGCGTCTGCAAGCAAACTACGTAGGCGATAGAGATAAGCATGATCGCGAAAGCGATGCCGGTTATAGTTTCTATGAGTCGCCTTATGACGGATATACGTTAGTGGATTTGGTATCAACGTTTGATACAGATTATGGCCGTTTTACTTTTGGTATTGATAACCTGCTCAATGAAGACTACCAACCACTGGTTTCACAGATGAATAAAGAAGTTATTTGGGAAACTTACCGTAGCCAGTTCTCAGGTTATGGACGCCGCTTAGCACTAGAGTACACTATTAATTACTAGTTTACTTAGTTGTTGATTGGGGGCATCTAGTCACTTTCAAAAGTAAATGGCCGCTTGTTACTTTTTTAACAAGCGGCCATTTTTATAGCGCTTAACTTTAGTCTTTTGCTATTTCTGGGAACTTACTAGCAAAAATCCCGTTTTCGATTCTTAAACATGGGATATCACCAATAATAGGGTAGGCGACTAACGCCTCTGGACTATAAAAAGCATTATTGATTAGTGTTATTGGCGTTTTGAATTTAGGGCAAGCAAACACATTTCCTGGTAAATCTGTATTGCTTTGTTTAGATATGATTGTCAAAGCAGTAGGGTTTAGTGGATTTGCAGAAGATGAGAATAGCTGATGTTTTAAAACATCGTAACCCAATGATTTAGCTATTGCAGGTAAGTTTTTACAGTAACCATGGGAATCCATTCGTTGGCGTATTTCTTCGTTTGATAATTCGTAACCAGGTTCAAGTAAAATTAGGTATTTATTGGTAACACGATAGAGCTCTTTAAGGATCGCTTCTTCGTTTCCACCATTTGGCTCAATTGAGTGTGATGTATAAACGATATCAATAGCATTATCGATAAATGGCATATTAAAAAGGTCGCCAGTACATAATGTGGTGTTAGTTACACCTTGGCTTAGCAACCATTCTTTAGCATAGGCGACTCTCGACCAGCTCAAATCAAAGCCATAGCTTTTTGTTGGTTTGTTTAAACTTTTAATAACTCCTGAAAGGGTTGTCGCTTCACCAACACCTGCTTCTAGTATTGATTTAGGCTCACACAAAGAAAGTATGACACTGGCTATTTCAGCAGAATATTCAGCTTTATGCTTCGCCATTGCTTCATTTTTCATAGCTTCAGTATACGAGCCTGTTTGCATGTCATAGGAGATCTCAATGATTTCCGGAGTATTATGATCGATATTGAGTTCTTTTCGTAACAAGGCACTGATATTTTGCCCCTGAGCATATAATTTTTCTAATTCTTTAGGTGTAATCATATTTGGTACCGTTACTTTTTTAATTGCTTATGTTGGCATTGTTATGCAGCTATAGAGTATCAAAAATATCCTAGCTAACACACTGAAAAAAGGGAGGACTTGAGTACTTGAAAGCTAAAAAAGCAACAATAGTTCCAAATAAAAAGGCACCGAAAGGTGCCTTTTTGCCATACTATGATTTTTAATGCTTAGTCAGCAGCATAACCATTAATTGGCAGTGCTTGATTATCCAATTGCGCTACACCATCAACCATGGTTAAACGGTTTTGGCTGAACCATTTAACCACTAGAGGGTAAATAGCATGCTCTTGCTCATGTACACGCTCTGCTAAAACCTCGGCAGTATCATCTTCATAAACAGGCACTTTAGCTTGTAAGATAACGGGGCCGGCATCAAGCTCTGGCGTGACAAAGTGCACGCTTGCGCCATGTTCAGTGTCTTTAGCGTCGATAGCACGTTGATGCGTGTGTAAACCTGTATATTTAGGCAAAAGAGAAGGGTGGATGTTAATCATCTTACCTTCAAAACGTTGCACAAATTCGTCGCTTAAAATACGCATAAAGCCAGCTAAAACCACAAGGTCTGGCTGATACTTTTCAATCGCGCTAAGCAGACGTGCATCGTACTCTTGCCTAGTTTCGCCTGTGTGAGCTATCACGCAGCTGGTATCAATCTCATTGTGGTGGGCGCGAACTAATCCGTAAGCGTCTGGTTTGTTGCTTATGACGCCAACAACGTCAGCTTGAAGATTATCGTCACAACCATCGATAATGGCTTGTAAATTACTGCCGTTACCTGAAATTAATACTAAAACGCGACAACTCTGGGGCATTACAGGATCTCCACTTGCTCTTCTTCGCCGTTACGCTTGGCAATGCTACCAATTAACCATGCGTTCTCGCCCTCTGCATTTAGCAATGTTAAGGCTGAATCGACTTTGTCTGCTGGTAGGGCGACAACCATACCAACACCGCAGTTGAAGGTGCGGTACATTTCAAATTGTGAAATATTACCGTTTTCCATCAACCAGTTAAATACGACTGGCCATTGCCATGAGTCGCTGTTTACCACTGCTTTGCAATCTTCAGGTAGTACGCGTGGGATGTTTTCCCAGAAGCCACCACCAGTGATATGTGACATTGCGTGAACATCGTGCTGTTCAAGCAATTTAAGCAGTGATTTAACGTAAATTTTTGTTGGCTCTAATAAATGATCTATTAGTGGCTTACCAGCAAGTTCTTGCTCTGGATCTGCCTTGCTCACTTCTAATACCTTACGGATAAGTGAGAAACCATTTGAGTGAGGACCGCTTGAAGCTAATGCGATAAGGGCATCACCGTCTTGCACTTTAGTGCCGTCGATGATGTCTTCTTTTTCAACTACGCCAACGCAGAAACCTGCTAGGTCGTAGTCATCGCCTTCGTACATGCCTGGCATTTCAGCAGTTTCACCGCCGATAAGTGCACAGCCTGATTGTACACAGCCTTCTGCAATGCCTTTTACTACAGAGGTTGCAACTTCAACATCAAGTTTGCCTGTCGCATAGTAGTCAAGGAAGAACAGTGGCTCTGCACCAGCAACGATAAGGTCATTTGAACACATGGCGACTAAGTCGATACCGACGTTGTCGTGCTTTTTAAAGTCGATAGCAAGACGTAACTTAGTGCCAACACCATCAGTGCCTGAAACCAGTACTGGATGCTTATACTTAGTTGGTAGCTCACAAAGTGCACCAAAACCACCTAGATTGCCCATAACTTCTGGACGGCGGGTACGTTTTACTGCTGACTTGATGTTGTTAACTAGTGCATTTCCGGCATCAATATCAACGCCTGCATCTTTATAGCTTAGTGGGGTAGTAGGAGTGCTCACGGAGATCCTCTCGGGTACGGGTATCGATTATTATTGGATTTTACGCGGCGCTATTCTATCAGCTTGTGAGTAGCGTCGAAAGGTAAGTTTTTCAATTAACTTAGCGACAGAGGTCACGATTTACCGCCTTTTTGAAACTTTAAGTTTTCCTGTACGAACAAATCTACTAGAATCGTTAAAATTTACCGTGAAAAATACGTTAGAAAATCAGGAGAACAAAATGAAAGTCGTTGAAGTTAAGCATCCTTTAGTCCGTCATAAAATTGGATTAATGCGCGAAGGTGACATTAGCACAAAGCGTTTTCGCGAATTAGCGGCAGAAGTAGGCAGTCTACTAACATACGAAGCAACGGCTGATTTTGAAACTGAAAAAGTAACGATTGATGGTTGGAATGGTCCGGTTGAAATCGATCAGATCAAAGGTAAGAAGGTAACTGTAGTGCCTATCTTACGTGCAGGTCTAGGTATGATGGATGGCGTGCTTGAGCACGTACCAAGTGCACGTATCTCAGTTGTCGGTATTTACCGTGACGAAGAAACGCTTGAGCCAGTACCTTACTTTGAAAAGCTTGCCAGCGACATGCCATCACGTATCGCGCTTGTGGTTGACCCAATGCTTGCAACTGGCGGCTCAATGATTGCGACTATCGACCTATTAAAAGAGCGTGGCTGTACAGCGATTAAAGCGCTTGTATTAGTTGCTGCGCCAGAAGGTATTGCTGCGCTTGAGAAAGCACACCCAGATATTGAGCTTTTCACTGCGTCTATTGATGACTGCCTAAATGAGCAAGGTTATATCTTGCCAGGTCTTGGTGATGCGGGTGATAAGATTTTTGGTACTAAATAAGTATTAAAGTTTTGTCATAGGTTAAGTTGGTTTGAAGGTTATCTTCTAACTAAATCACTTAACAACAAAAAGGAGCCTAATGGCTCCTTTTTGTTGGTTTTTATAAGCGCTATAACTTTTAAACTAAAGCACCATTGCTGCAATCCAGCCAAACACGAGTAAAGGAATGTTGTAGTGAATAAAGGTTGGAATAACGCTGTCCTTCATATGGTCATGTTGACCATCGGCATTAAGACCGGCTGTTGGGCCAAGTGTTGATTCAGATGCTGGTGAGCCTGCATCACCTAACGCCGCAGCAGTACCAACAAGAGCAATAGTTGCTTCAACAGAGAAGCCGAAGCTCATGGCTAAAGGAACATAGATTGCCGCAATAATTGGAATCGTTGAAAACGATGAGCCAATCCCCATAGTGATAAGCAAGCCTACAAGTAACATCAAAAATGCAGCCAAGGCTTTATTATCGCCAATTGCTGTATTCATCATTTCTACTAAGCTGCCGACATCACCAGTGCCTTTAATCACAGCAGCAAAACCTGCCGCAGAAATCATGATAAAGCCAATGTTGGCCATCATGCGCACGCCTTGGTTAAAGATGTCTTGATCGGCAACGTGCTTAAGTGCGCCAGAAAAACTAAATACAATAAAGCCAATCAAAGCACCGAAAATCATTGAGCCGGTATAGAGCTGCACTACCAAGGTTGAAATCACGGCAATCACGGCAATCACAATATTACGCTGGTTCAAGCCTTCTTCAGGCTCTGCAGCTAGAATTTGCTCTTCTTTATATTCACGAGGCTTACGGTAGCTAATGAAAATAGCGACCAATAAACCAAATACCATACCGAGAGCAGGAATAAGCATCGCTGGGGCTACTTGAGCTTGAACAGCTTGCAAATCATTACTGTTTAGATTGGTAAGTAAAATGTCATATAAAAAGATGCCGCCAAAGCCAACAGGCAATACCATATAAGTCGTCACTAAGCCAAAAGTCAGCACACAAGCGACTAAGCGGCGATCCATTTTTAATTTTGACATTACGTGTAGTAATGGTGGAATTAAAATAGGAATAAAGGCGATATGGATAGGAAGAATATTCTGTGAAGAAATAGCCATTGCAAGAATGGTTAATAGTAACACCCAGCGCACGAAGTTATTGTTGGTACTATTTTGCTCTTTACCAAGCAAGCTAATGACCTTGCTTGAAATTAGCGTTGTTAAACCTGAATGCGACAAGGCAACAGCAAAAGCGCCCAATAGAGCATAGCTCAATGCGATTTGTGCACCACCACCAAGGCCAGTATTAAAAGCTGCGACCGTTTGATGCAGATCCATGCCACCAACAAGACCGGCAACTAAAGCGGAAATGGTAAGCGCAATGACGATATTAACTCTAGCTAAACTGAGGCCTAACATTAGGCATACAGCGATGACAACAGCATTCATAATATGATTAATCTATTTCTTATATTTGAAGTTGCGACCATTTTTGCCTGTTAATACGCATGATGTCCAGTAACTATGCTGGATATCTTGAATTCAAACAGAGTTGTGAATTAGCTGTACCTTAATATGCAAACAAAGTGTGAATAGCAGCATTAAAAACAGGGTTAAGCTGATGGGATAGTGGTCAGTTAACAGAATAATCATTTAAAAAAGTGATATTGCTCGCAAATAGCTTGTATAGAGTAAAACACTGCATATAATGCTTTTAGATTTAAAACGAAATAGCGTTTTTAGCAATCCATAGATGGAGAAATAAAATGAGCGTATTAGTCGGCCGTCCGGCCCCTGATTTTACTGCTGCTGCAGTACTAGGTAATGGTGAAATTGTTGATACCTTTAACCTATCTGAAGCAATTAAAGGAAAGACAGCCGTAGTATTCTTCTACCCACTAGATTTCACTTTCGTGTGTCCATCAGAGCTAATTGCTTTTGATCACCGCATGGATGAGTTCAAGAAGCGTGGCGTTGAAGTAATCGGTGTTTCAATCGATTCTCAGTTTACTCACAATGCATGGCGTAACACGCCAGTAGACAAGGGTGGTATTGGCCAAGTTCAATACACGCTAGTTGCTGACGTTAAACATGAGATCTGTAAAGCATACGATGTTGAGCATCCAGAAGCGGGTGTTGCATTCCGTGGTTCATTCCTTATCGACAAAGAAGGTCAAGTTCGCCACCAAGTGGTTAACGATCTACCACTAGGTCGTAACGTTGACGAAATGATCCGTATGGTTGATGCACTTCAATTCCACGAAGATCACGGTGACGTTTGCCCAGCAGGCTGGGAAAAAGGCGACAAAGGTATGGATGCAAGCCCAGAAGGCGTTGCTTCTTACCTAACTGACAATGCTGACGCACTATAATTTCTAAAAAATTGTAAGTTGCTAAAGCATAAAAAAAAGCTGCGATTATCGCAGCTTTTTTGTTTTAAACTATAGATTTATAAAAACCTGCTCTCGCTTAAGATTCTGCGGTTTGCTCAGCTTTACCTTCAGTTTCATCTGTAATAAACGGCCAACCACCTAAAGCTTTCCAGCGGTTTACAATTAAGCAAAATAGCTCTGCTGTACGTTCAGTATCATAGAGTGCTGAATGTGCTTCACGATTATCAAACGGGATCCCTGCCATAGCGCAAGCTTTAGCTAAAACGGTTTGGCCAATAGCTAAACCTGCAAGTGCTGCGGTGTCGAATGTGGCGAATGGATGAAACGGTGTGCGTTTAAGCCCATTTCGTTCAATCGCTTGGGTAACAAAGCCATGATCAAAAGCAGCGTTGTGAGCCACAATAATACTGCGATGACAACCTACGGCTTTTTGCGCCTTTTTCACTTCTTTAAATATTTCTAAGAATGCTTCTTTTTCACTAACGGCACCGCGCAGCGGGTTTGTTGGATCGATACCTGTAAATGCTAATGCTTCAGGCTCAAGGTTTGCGCCTTCGAAAGGTTCTATATGGAAATGTAATGTTTTATCGAGCGCTAGAACACCGTCTTCATCCATTTTAAGCATAGTGACGGCAATCTCTAAAAGCGCGTCTGTTTTTGAGTTGAAACCAGCAGTTTCAACGTCAATGACCACTGGGAAGTACCCTCTAAAGCGGTTTTTCAATAAATTAGGGTCTAAAGTGTCAGTCATTAAAATTTCCCAAAAGAGTGCAAGAGACTATTATGCGGCAACTGATGATCACTGTCATGTGCGTTTGCTGAATTTATAAGCTAAAGAAAGATAAATCTTTGCCGATAGAGAGTAGTCATACAAATTTAGAGAGTTAATTTATGCGGCATTGGTTAATTTTAACATCATTATTGTTGCTCCCTTTATCTGCACAGGCAGATCTAAGGCAATATGTAGCCTCATTAGAGGAGTCGCAGTGGCGTTTGAGTGGTAATAATCCTGTTATGTGCCGCTTAGAGCATGATATACCATCATACGGTAAAGCCGTGTTTACTAGCTATGCGGGTAAAGATCATAACCTTAATTTTAGTTTGGATATGTGGGTTAAACCGGACCAAGTGACTCAAGCTAAATTGGTGAGTATGGCACCGGCGTGGCGACCTGGTGTGGTATCAAAAGATATTACTGAGCTGACTTATCAAAAGTACTTTAGCGGCGAAGTGCCGCGTAATGCTGCTTGGTCCATGTTGGCCGAACTTGAAAGCGGTATGCAGCCGACATTTTATTATGCCGATTGGTATAACGAATCGAACAAGATAGCTGTTGGGCTTTCAGCTGTTAACTTTAGACGTCAGTATTCTGAGTTTAAGTCGTGTTTATCTTCATTATTACCTTACTCATTTGAAGATATCGCTTTGACGGTATTAACTTACGAGTCGGGTGGTACAGAGTTAACACGTTATTCAAAGTCGCAAATAGCACGAGTGCAAGAGTACTTAGCTTATGATAAAAACGTCGACTTAGTTTTAATCGATGCTTATACAGATAGTTATGGTGGGCGTAGTGCCAATATGCGAGTGTCTGAGCAACGTGCGGACTCAGTCAAAGAGTTTTTTGTCGCCAGTGGTATTGGTCAAGGCCGTATTCATACAATGGGCCATGGCGAGAAAAGACATGTTGCATCGAATCAAACGATTGAAGAACGTTCTCGAAACCGCCGAGTAGTGATTAGGATTAGTAAGCCACTTTAGCTAAATAAAGACGTCTAAATTTGTAGTCATTAGCCTAGCAGAGATGTTGGGCTTTTTATTGGGTAAAATTTGGTTGTTAATGATGTTATTTAAATTTTAGACAAAAAAAAGCCCGCTTACATGTAAGCGGGCCGCAAAAATAAATCATTGCAATCAACAAATTGAAGGAAGGAAGTCAAGCATAAGAACCAGGGATATAACTTCCGTGGATAACCACCAAAGTTTAAGAGTTCTTGTTTTCGAATCTGCTAGGCAGACACTTCCTGAAAACGAGACGAATTATAGAGTTGTAGAGCTTAAGTGACAAACTAGAATTATTAGAGTTTGTCATTAGTTTTGCTAATGAATGCAGTGTGCAGGCTTGCTGCAAAAATCTGCGTTACCCCCTATTGTTGTGGTGTTGGTCACATTTAGCTTGAAGTTTCGCATGATATTTTATTTATCTATGTTACTAAATTATTAACAGTTGCTGCGCATAATCATTATCAATATTAAATAAACAATCTTTGCGATGTAATTTTTTAGTTTGTATAGTGCCCCAGAAGCCGGACGTTAAGTCACTCAAGATAACAATAAGATTATCTAATTGCATGAATGCTTAGCGGTATCAACAGAACTCTTAATGATAAAAGAGTCAGTTAATCAGGGATAAATTATGCGAATTAAATCGATACTCACTAAAAAGCATTTATTAGCGGTGGGATTAGGTCTTGCGATTGTAGGTTGCCAGTCACAACCTAGCGTAGACAGCGGTGAAAGTGTTATTAGCGAAAATAATGGTGGCGTAGTAGAGACTATTCATGGAGTGCAAGTATCCGACCCCTATCGTTACCTTGAAGTTGAGTCAGACAGAACCAAAAAGTGGGTCAGTGAACAACAAAAGGCCGGTAATGCTTATTTAGCAAATATAGAGAACAAACAGGTAATTGTTGACCGTATTACTGAATTATGGAATTTCGAAAAAATTTCAGCACCTTTTGAAAAAGGCACAAACACCTTTTATTACCGTAATAATGGCTTGCAGGCACAATCTGTTCTTTATGTAAAAAATGCACAAGGCCAAGAAAAGATAGCACTTGATCCTAATAGTTTTTCTGATGACGGTACAGTCGCCTTATCTGGTGTATCGGTAAGTGATGACGGTAAGACGTTAGCTTATGGAGTTTCAAAATCAGGCTCTGATTGGCAGGCTTGGCATTTTGTCGATGTTGCTAGCGGAGAGAAATTAGCCGACGAGTTAGATTGGATTAAATTCTCAAGTGCCGTGTGGAATAGTGACAATAGCGGTGTTTATTACGCACGTTATGATGCTCCTGAAGGTGGCAATGCTCTAGCTGATGTTAACTTTAATCAAAAGGTGTATTTTCATAAAATTGGTACGCCGCAAAGTGCTGACACGTTAGTCTATGAGCGCCCGCAAAATAAAGATTGGGGCTTTGGCATTGAAGTATCAGAAAAAGGTGACTACCTGCTGCTGTATATTTCCCAAGGTACCGACAGCCGTAACCGCTTCTTTTATAAGTCGCTTAAGGATCCAAAAGCTGAAGTTGTAGAGCTTATTCCTGATCTAGAGGCTGAATATAGCTTTATTGGCAATGACGATTCGGTTTTCTATTTCAAAACCGATTACAACGCTCCGAATGGCAAAGTCATCGCCGTTGATGTGAATAATAGTGACAAACAGAACTGGCAGACGATTATTCCTGAACTGAGTGATCCTATTAGCAATGTGGCAATTGTGAACGATCATCTCGTGGTGAGTTACTTGCATGATGTATTGGGGAAACTCACCATTTACAACATGAATGGTGATAAACGCCAAGATGTGACGCTTCCAGGTAAAGGCAAGATTGCTGGTCCATATGGCAAGCGTAGTAAAGATTACTTCTATTATGTATTTAATAGTTACATCCAGCCGCAAACAACTTATAAGTTCGACTTTAAAACTGGTGAGTCAAGCGTTTACTCAAAACCAGATATCTCATTTGATCCAAATGACTACGCTTCAGAGCAAGTATTTTATACCAGTAAAGACGGTACTAAAGTGCCTATGCTGATCTCTTATAAAAAGGGGATGAAAAAGGACGGTCAAAACCCAACATTGCTTTATGCCTATGGTGGTTTCGCTATCTCTATGACGCCGCGTTTTAGTCCAGCAAATATTGCGTGGATGGATATGGGTGGGGTCTATGCAGTACCTAACCTTCGTGGTGGTGCAGAGTACGGTGACAGCTGGCATAAAGCGGGTATGTTCGATAAAAAGCAGAACGTATTTGATGATTACTATGCTGCAGCCGAGTACTTAATTGATGAAAATTATACAAACTCTTCAAAGTTAGGTGCGTATGGTCGTAGTAATGGCGGTCTATTAATGGGAGCGGCAATCACCCAGCGTCCAGAGCTTTTTGCCGCAGTTTTGCCTGCGGTAGGTGTACTCGATATGCTTCGCTTCCAAAAGTTTACTATAGGTTGGGCATGGACCAGTGAATACGGTAGTGCCGACAATGCTGAGCAGTTCCCTGCATTATATGCTTACTCGCCATACCATAACCTTAAAGAACGAGCTTATCCTGCAACTATGGTGATGACTGCTGATCATGATGATCGCGTTGTACCTTTGCATAGCTTTAAGTTTGGTGCCTTGATGCAAGACATGCAGCAAGGTGATGCGCCGGTCATTATGCGTATAGAATCAAAAGCAGGTCATGGCGCAGGTAAGCCAACTTCAATGAAGATTGATGAGTTTGCCGATATCTATAGCTTCCTTTGGCACAACTTTGGTTTGCAAGTACCGGCCAAAATTGGACAGTAAAGCTATTTTTAATATGTGATTTTAAAGGAAGCTTCGGCTTCCTTTTTTTGTGGCAGAAAAACGCCAGAGTACTCGACTGCTGCATGGGGCGTCAGTTTGGACGCTTATGCAACAATCATTTAAGATGATTAACAAAATTTTATGAAGAAGGGCATTGCATATCACATATCGCGATTCACAATTGCATACTGGCTAGGTATAGTAGGCCTCTATTTTATCTTATCGATTGGCGATTATCGTTTATGTTTCGTTGGCCTATTTCGGTTTATTATGAAGATACAGATGCAGGTGGCGTTGTTTACCACTCAAATTACTTAAACTTTTTTGAGCGGGCACGCACGGAATGGTTACGCGCTTTAGGCGTGAGTCAAACCGCGCTTCTTGCTGATGACGTAGCCTTTGTAGTTAAACGTGCAGAATTAGATTTTTGTAAAGCCGCACGATTTGAACAGAACCTTATTGTAGAAACCAAGGTCATACAACTTAAGAAAGCATCAATGGTGTTCGAGCAACGCCTTATCGATGAGCATGGTGTGGTGTATTGTGAGGCAGAAATACTTGTTGCTTGCATCGCTTTATCCCGCATGAGACCCATAGCCATTCCCCAAAATATTGCGCAGGAGTTTAAAGGTGGAAGCTGATATTTCTTTTATTGGATTATTTTTACAGGCAAGTCTTTTAGTTAAATTTGTAATGCTGACCTTGCTTGCTTTATCAATTGCCTCTTGGGCTGTTATTTTACAGCGTCGAAAGTTACTTACCACGGCGAGAACCGAAGCTTTAAAGTTTGAGGATAAGTTTTGGTCAGGTGTAGATCTCAATAAACTGTATCAAGAGTTATCAGCAAGACAAGATAGCAATACAGGCCTAGAAGCGCTATTTGTTACTGGCTTTAAAGAGTATGCGCGTTTAAACAAGCTAAATGGCCGCGTGCCAGAAGCCGTGATGGATGGCAGCTACCGTGCAATGCGCGTGTCGTTGTCACGTGAATTAGAGAAGCTTGAAACTCATCTGCCTTTATTAGCCACCATTGGTTCAACTAGCCCTTATATTGGCCTGTTTGGTACGGTTTGGGGGATCATGAACTCCTTTATCGCATTGGGTGCAGTTGAAAATGCCACACTCGCCATGGTTGCTCCGGGTATTGCTGAAGCCTTGATTGCAACTGCTATGGGTCTATTCGCCGCTATTCCAGCAGTAATTGCCTATAACCGTTTTTCTACTCAAGTAGAAAAGATAGAAATGTCTTACGCTAACTTTATGGAAGAGTTTTCTAGCATCCTGCATCGTCAAGCATATAGCGAGAAGGAACAGGCATAATGCATCAAGGCTACCAAAGGAAGCGCCGTCGTCCGGTTGCTGAAATTAATGTGGTGCCCTATATCGATGTGATGTTGGTATTGCTGATTATTTTTATGGTAACTGCACCGATTGTTAGCCAAGGGGTAAAAGTTGATTTACCTCAAGGTCAAGCAGAGCCTCTGCCATCTGACAGCAAGCCTCCAGTGGTTGCATCGATAGATGCTATGGGTGAGTACTATTTGGATGTAGGGAGTTCGAGCAGCAAAGAAGTATTGGATCTTGAAGAAGTTGCAGTACGAGTTGGTGCCATTATTCAGCTAGAGCCTGAACGTCCTGTTGTTGTAAAAGCAGACCGTTCAATCCCTTATGAAAAAGTGATCCAGTTAATGGTGACTCTTCAAGGGGCTGGGGTGCCTTCTGTGGGCTTAATGACCGATTCGCCGGAGGCTAACTAAAGTGGCGGCTAAATCTGATTTAACGCTACCAGTTGCGATTTCAGCTGGAATTCATATTGGCGTGATAGTTATTCTTGCCTTAGGTGTTGATTTCTCGGAAAAACCGAAACCGCAACCACAAGCTAGTGCACCCGCAGTACAAGCTGTTGTTGTTGACCAAAAAAAGGTCGCCGAGCATGTTGAAAGATTAAAAGCGGATAAACGTGAAGCAGAACGTAAAGAGAAAGCGCGTCAGGATGAAGCGGATAGACGCGTACGTGAAGCGAGGAAAGAGCGTGAACGTGAGCAAGCGCAGATTAAGCGACTTGAGCAAGAGCGTAAACAGAAAGAGATAGAAACCAAAAATGCAGCAGATGCGGCAAAAGCTGCGCAGTTGAAGCAAAAGCAAGAGAAAGAGAAAGCAGCCAAGGCTGAAGCTGAACGTAAACAGAAAGAAGCTGAGCGTAAAGCATCTGAAGAAGCGGCACGTAAAGCGGCTGAAAAACGTAAAGCTGAAGAAGCTGCTGCTAAAAAGGCGGAAGACGAGCGAAAACGTAAAGCAGAGGCTGAACGTAAGCGAAAAGCAGAAGAGCAAGCTCGACGTGAGCAAGAGCAAATGATGCAAGATGCATTAGCTGCTGAACAGGCTGCACTGTCTCAAACCCGTAATAAGCAAGTCATGACCGAAGTTCAACGCTACACCTCTATGATCAAAGCAACGATTCAACGCAACTTGGTTGTTGATGAGTCTATGCGAGGTAAGAGTTGTCGAGTGTTTATTCGACTTGCTAACGACGGTTTTGTTACTGCAAGTCAAACACTTGATGGTGACAGCGTTGTTTGCCGAGCAGCTAAAGCCGCTATTAATAAAGCGGGAAGATTGCCTGTCTCGAATGAGCCTGACGTTTATAACAAGCTAAAAGAAATTAATTTAACTGTTCAACCTGAGTTCAATTAAAGGAACCGTATGAAAATTTTTGGGAAATGGTTGCTCGCGAGCCTGCTTATTTGCAGTATGCCGGTAAAGGCTGCGTTAGATATTGTCATTACTGAAGGTGTTGATGCCGCTAGACCGATAGCTGTTATACCTTTTGTTTGGCAAGGTACAGGCCCTATGCCATCACAGATCTCTGATGTTGTGATGTCAGACTTAGCACGAAGCGGTACTTTTAGTCCGGCTGATGAACTGAGTTTGCCTCAGCGTAATATTAGTACTTTAGCGCAGTTTGACGCTAAAGCTTGGATGGCCCAGCCTGCAGAAGCAGTTGTTATGGGGTCTATCAAGCCATACCCAGGTGATAAGTACTTAGTCACTTTTGAATTGATTGATTTAGTTAAAGCGCAATTGCAGCCCGACTCTGCATCAAAGCAAGATTTGGTTATCGATAGCCGTGAAACGATTATTAGTGCAGCACAGTTCCGCCAATACGGTCACCGAATCAGTGATGTTGTGTATGAAAAGCTTACCGGTATTCGCGGTGCGTTCTTAACCCGCATTGCTTATGTGGTAGTTAATCATGGTGAAAAATCACCATATAAGTTAATGATCAGCGATTATGATGGCTATAACGAACAGATGTTATTGCGTTCGCCAGAGCCATTAATGTCACCTTCTTGGTCTCCTGATGGACAACGCCTTGCTTATGTAAGTTTCGAAAACCGCAAAGCGGAAGTCTATGTGCAGAACATTTATACTCAACAACGTACTAAAGTAACGAGTTTTGATGGTATTAATGGTGCGCCAGTATTTTCGCCTGACGGTAAAAAATTGGCTGTAACATTATCTAAAGATGGTCAACCTGAAGTTTACGTTGTTGATATCGACACAAAAGCAATTAAACGTGTAACGAATCACTATGCTATTGATACTGAGCCATCTTGGTTCCCTGATGGTAAGTCATTACTAATTACGTCAGAGAGAGGCGGCCGTCCGCAGCTATATCGTGTTTTCTTAGATTCAGGTAAGATTTCGCGTTTAACCTTCGAAGGCGAATGGAACCTTGGTGGTTCTATCGCACCGGATGGACGCAGCATTATTTTTGTTAATCGAACAAACGGTAAGTTTAATATTGCCCGTATGGATTTAGAAACTCGCTTTATGCAAGTGCTAACCAGTACGCGATTAGATGAATCACCAAGCGTGGCGCCAAATGGCACCATGGTAATTTATGGAACGACATACCAAGGCAAGCAGGTGTTAGCTGCGGTTTCTATGGATGGACGTTTTAAAGCAAGACTGCCAGTCGGGCAGGGTGAAGTTAAATCACCGTCTTGGTCACCATTTCTCTAACTATAAAGATTAAGGATTTAAAAAATGGATCTGAATAAGCTATTTAAAGCGATGCTAGTCGTACTTCCTATTATGGCTATCAGTGCATGTAGCTCGACTTCTGAGTCAGAAACAGATGCAACGAGTTCAACTGAGTCATCTTCATCAAGTGAATATGCAAACAATGGAGTTGAAACTGGCGGCGTAGCACCAGTTTTAACTCCTGAAGAACAGCAGCGCCTTAAATTCCAAGAGTTGAGAAAAGAACATATTATTTATTTCGACTTTGACCGTAGCTCTGTATCTCAGCAGTTTGCTGAAATATTAGAAGCTCATGGCGATTATTTAGTTGAGCATCCAAATGTTCGTGTAATGATTGAAGGCCATGCCGATGAGCGTGGAACACCGGAATACAACATTGCACTAGGTGAGCGCCGTGCTAAAGCCGTTGCTAAATATTTGCAAGGCATGGGCGTTCAGCCAAGCCAAATGAGTATTGTTAGTTATGGCGAAGAAAAGCCAATGGATTTTTCTCGTAACGACGAAGGTTTTGCTAAGAACCGTCGTGCTGTACTTGTTTACTAATTTTTACTGGTAAAAGGTTTACCTCATGAAACACGCTGTTTTATCAGCGGCAATCATCTTAGTTGCAGGTTCTGTTTACGCAGCACCTGCACCTGTTTCAGATATTGCTGGTGGCTCTACTGATGATAGAGTCTCTCGTTTAGAACGAGTTATTAAAGCTAAGCAACAAAACGAATTTCAAATGCAGCAGCGTTTGGAGACATTACAGCAAGAAGTACTCGATCTTCGTGGCTTAAGTGAACAACAGTCTTATCAGATTGAACAGATGCTGCAAAGACAGCGCCAGTTATATGAGGATATTGCTAACCTTTCAGCTAAGCCTGCAGTTCCCGTTGTTGTTAATACTTCAGCGTCGCCTACAACGGCATCTTCAAGTCTTGGTGAAACGGCAAGCTATGAGCAAGCGGTTAACTTGGTACTAAAAGATAAAAAGTATGAAGCTGCAATTCCTGCTTTTGCTCAGTTTATTCAAAACTATCCAAATTCAAGCTATGCACCTAATGCTAATTATTGGTTAGGCCAACTTCTTTATAATAAGAGTGAGTTTGTTGGTGCTGCAAAAGCTTTTACCACAGTTGTTGAAAAATACACCGATTCAGGTAAGCGTGGTGAAAGTTTAGTCAAGCTGGGTATGATTGCCGAAAAAACCGGTGATAAGGCAAAGGCAAAGGCTTATTACCAAAAAGTTACCAATGAATATGCAAATAGCGCAGCAGCGAGAATTGCGTTGCAGCAACTTTCATCACTTTGATGCTGATTTATTCAGAAAACAATCTCTTAGATTGTTTTTCAGGCAAACAAAGAAAAATGGGAAATTTGCGCTTGCATGCGAATCTGAAAAAGGTATTATAGGCGCCCTCAGAGCGACACAGTCGTTTGAGGGCATCTTAACCCTCTAAGTTAGTTAATCTAGCTTATAAGGTGAAGATGTTAGTAATACCAGATGGGTCGTTAGCTCAGT